>PMOA01000090.1 GCA_003161635.1 Limisphaerales bacterium | reverse complement strand
CTGGTGCGCTTTCACGCCGCCGAGTGGGATATTGATCGGCGTAAGATTGGAGTGATCGGGTTTTCGGCAGGCGGACATATGGTGGCGGCGATGAGTACGCATTTTGACAAGCGTTCGTATTCGGCGGTAGATGCGGCTGACAAAGAAAGCTGCCGCCCGGATTTTGCGATAGCTTGTTATCCGGGACATCTGTGGAATGAAGATAAGGGTTTTATGTTGAATCCGAATGTTCCAGTTACCACCAATACGCCGCCTACGTTTTTGTTACAGGCGGAAGATGACCCGGTGGACAACGTAAACCACTCGCTGGTTTACTACATCGCCCTGAAGAACGCCGGAGTTCCCGTGGAGATGCATTTGTATGCACAGGGCGGACATGCGTTTGGGCTGCGGCGCACGAAGTTTCCGATTACGGAATGGCCTCGGTTGGTGGAGACATGGCTGGGGACAATTGGCATGACTTCAAAGTAGGTGAAAATGATGTTTAGTTTCACATTTGAAGTGCGACATTGGCGATCTTCTGCCAAAAAGCCGCAGGATGCATCATCAGGCCAGTTAAGGCTCAAAACGCCGCTCAAGGCATCGTCATGCGAGAATCGGGCATCGTCGTTTGGCTCATAAACACTGGTGATTTTGCGATTTTCCGGCAAATTGGCCGACCTGCGGCCAAAACGGCCCACTCTCGGAGGAATGGCCGTTTATTGACTTGGACGTTCTGGTTGTTTGTTTAATGTCAGGCCGGATGTCGCCGAACCTGAATCCCAAGACGCTGGACGACCTGCTGGGCAACGCAAAGCACTACGCCGAATATTGCATGCGGGGCACCGGAAGTCTGCCGCCCACATTGTTTCTGATTGGCCGCGACGGCAAGCAGATCATGCTCATGCCAAAAAATCTGGCTGATGAGAAGGCCAAGGACGATTTTGCCACCCAATCGAAATTGATGGCCGTCGCCTGTGGCGCGACCGTCGCGGTCATGGCGCTGGAAGCGTGGGTGAAGACGGCCAAGCCCGGCGAGAAATTCGACATGACCGAACCGCCGTCCGAAGCGTTCGACCGGGGCGAGGTCGTGGTTCTCATGGGCGAGTCAATCGCTGCAGGCCAGAAACAGAAACTGCTGCCCATCATCCGCAGCGGCAATCATAAGTTCTTCGGCTTTGGCGAATCTACCGGTTCGGAACTGAAAAACATCCAAGGCCGGTTTTCGCAACTGCTGCCCACCAAGGTTCCGGACGAAGGGATGCGTGCGTTGGCACTGGCGATGTTGAAGGTGAAGGGCGTTCAACAAGCAATGACTGGGAAGGTGCAAGGTCGGTCGCGGTTTCGGCGGTGACTGGCGGGACAAGCTGCTGTCTCTGGATAATTATCAGATCAAGCCAACAACACGTTTCCAAACAGTTCTTGCAAGGCAGTAGGTCAACCCCTAAAGGCGCATGTGTGTTGTTTGCCGTCCTGCCGCCAAAAAACGGCGACTCGACCGGCACAAAAGCCCTTTCTGCACAAGGTTTTGCGATTGCCTAAAATCCACCGCGGCTTTGGGGTTGCTGGCCGTCAGCATCACCGCACTCCTCATCCGCCGCCGCAAGCTTAGCCGCCTAGCTTAACCACCCGTTGCCATTGGCATCGCCGCCGCTTTTTGAACCATTAAACGGTCGGCACCGGGGCGGGTGAAATGTCAACCGGCAATGTCAGAGTAAACAGGCACATCAACCTTGCAGGATTGTTTACTGGGATTTCGTGGAGTGGTACTTCAGGATGGCTTCGGTGCGGGAGTTGATGTGGAGTTTGACGTAAATGTTCTCCAGATGCCAGCGGACGGTGCGCGTGCCCAGACCCAGGCGATTGGCTATCTCCTTGTTGGGCAGCCCCAGCGCAAGCAGTTCAATGATTTTTTTCTCGCTCGGCCGGAGATCTTCTATTTCTGCCGCCGTGGTGATCGGTTGCTGGAAGGCGGCGATGACCTTGCGCGCAATTTCTCGCGGCATGGGGACGCCGCCCAATCGCGCTTCGCGGACGGCCGCCACAAGTTCTTTTGGCGTGCAGCGCTTGAGCAGGTAGCCGCAGGCGCCAGCCCGCAGTGCCGCCGAGATGCGTTCCGTATCTTCGTACACAGTGATCATAATGATCTGGACCGAGGGTAACAGCCGTTTAAGCCGGGCGGTGCATTCGATGCCGGACAATTTGGGCAGTTGGATGTCCATGAGCACGACTTCAACCTGATGGGCGGGCAGCATCTGCAAAGCCTCCTCGGCGGTGCCGCAGGTGCATACGCATTGGAAATCTGGTGTGGCCCGAATAAAGCGCGCAAGGTTTTCCAGGATGGTCTTGTTATCTTCCACGATGGCGACGCGAATCATAAAACTTCAATTCAATGGCAGGTAAAATCGCAGGGTGGTGCCGCGCCCGGCCTGGCTGGCGATGGCAAACCGTCCACCCATCCTCTCCAGCCGCGCCCGCATGTTGGCCAACCCGTCCATTGCGGCGGTTGGCCGGATGGATCCCAGGCCGCCACCGTCATCGGCCAGAGACAAGCGCAACCGGTTCCCGATGATCCGGATGCTGAGCCGGACTTCCGTAGCTCCGGAATGGCGTACGACATTGGTCAAGGCTTCCTTGAAAGCCAGGAAAAACTCGTGCCGGTGGATCGGGTTCAATGTCTGTTTGGGCAGATCGAGTGTTCCTGTCAAACGGAAGGTGATGTTTGCCAGTTTCAGAAAACGGTCCGCATACAGGCAGAGATAACTTCCCAATGACTCCAGTGAATCGTGCTTCGGATTCATCGCCCAGACAATTTCGTCCAGGGCCGTGACCATGTGCCTCGCCCGGTCGCCAATTTGATCCAGATGTCGGAGGGAATCCGTGGTTGCAACCGGGCCAGCGGCCAACATGCCGATTTCGGTAAGGCTGGAGCCGAGTTCATCATGCAAGTCTTGGGCGATGCGGGCGCGCTCCTGTTCCATAGCCCGGTGCTGTTCAATGCTTTGGCGTTTTTGGATCTGTTCCTTGAGCTGAACCGTGCGTTCCTCGACCTTGCGATGGAGTTGGGTGATCCAGAGCACGGCGATCACCAGGACGCACACCAGCATGCCGATCATGACCAGCAGCCGCTGGAGTGTCCACCATGGCGGTCGGGCCAGAACTTTGATGTCCGCAGGCGAATCCAGCAACAACTCGAAAGAGGATATGGGCCGGTTCAAAGCCTGACCCCCCCCCTGAACCGCATAAACGCCGGTCAATTCGAGACGGCTGCCGATGGGGAGAGAACTCAGGAATTCACTTTGCCCGTCCAACCGCGCCACAAAGTTCTGAGCGCCATCCTGCATCTCCAGCGTTGTTCCGGGGCCAATCTCACTCACGCCCGTCAACACTCCTTCCACCCGAACACGCGTGGAGTCGCATTCGGCGTGAGCCAGACTGCCGGAGGTCAACGGTCTGGCCTCCGGCAGAGCGGCATGACCTGTCTTGTTCACCATGGCCTCACGCAACAAGGGAGAGGCGCCGCCGAGTTGGGGATAGCCCGCCACATCCACCATATCACCAACCTGCAATGCTACGGACTTGTTTGCCACGAATCGGACGCCGTTGGTTCCCATCATCATGAAGCACATGTCTTCTCCGACATGAACAATCTGCCCGGACATTTTGATCCGTTGAAACAAGCTGGCCTGGGGATCAAACTGTAGGAGTTCCGCCGGCATTTTGTAAGGAGCGGAAAGAATATCCTCTGAAGTTGAATTCTCTACTATCAAGTTGGGATTGAGAATCACGAACTCTCCAAGTATGACCTGGTGCGTTTGATCATTCCGCGAAGCGAGCAGGCAGCCGCGAATCCGAACCAACGTGTTTCCGTAACGCTTCAGTTCCTCTTGGCCCATACTACTGCGCAACACCGCTTTGATGGCGCCTCCGTGTGTAAGAAGCAGCAATCCGTCCGTACTGACCGCCGTGACAATGCCCTCGATTTCCACGTATTGGGCATCCATACTGCCGTTCATTAGTTGGTCCCATGTGGGGCGAATGGGTTCAGGCAAACGCCCCGCACCCAGGTGGTTCATTCGGCTCAGCTTGATCATGGGGGCAAAACCGCCGGGATCAGTCACCCCTTCGACTTCCACAAAATCTCCGACCCGCACCGAATCAGTCCCTAGCACAAACACTCCACTCGTCGAATCTCGGAGCGTAAAACCATAGTAAAGGGAAGTGCCGGTGACGACGCCTCGGACTTTCACCGGGTATCCCAACTGCGCCTCCACCCGTTTCAGATGATGCACTTCATTCGCCGTCGTCAAAACCGGAAGCCCGTTTNNTTTGAATTGGTGGAGGTGATTCCGGCTGCGGGAGCGACAACTTCAATGAACCGGCTTTCCGGCACCAACAGAAGGTTGGGCACTTTTAATCCGTCGGAGTTGTAGGCGCCCTCACAGAACCCCGTCACCCGGACCAAGCTGTCCAGCAACGCTGTTTTGGGCCAATCCGCTTTATCGGTGATCCTCACCTGCATGTGGGCCAGACCGACGCTTAATTCCATCCGCAAACCATCATCCTCTGGCCAGACTTGGGTGACTTTACCCTCGACCTGGCTCCACGACCCATTCTCTGCTTCATCCAGTATCTGGCCGATGGATATCTGTCGGGATGCCGGTAATGCGTCTTGGCCAATAACTTCCAATTGCATGTTCGGACTGCCAACAGACAGACGGCCGCCATCATCCGAGGTGAGAGAGAATTTGTAGATGCCGTCGCGGGGCACTTCGAAAAAACCGGTGAATTGAAGCCCCACGTCCTCATCACGCGTCCGCACGCCCACATCAAAACTGTGAACCGTTCCGGTCTTGACCGGTTTCAGTTCGTTGAAATCCGGCAGTTCAGTCCACCAACCTTCATAACATCGGTAATCCAGCCCGCTGACCCAATTGGTGGTTTCGCCCAAACTCCTGAAAAGTTCGGAATCATTTATCTTGTGCCGGGGCAAATCCGGCCCCTCACAGCTTATTTCCAGTCCGAACAACCCTGGACCATTAAACCAGTCAACCCGAATGGGAATCTTCCCCGCTTTAAGAAAAACGGCTCCGGCTCTTTCGGCCATGGGATGAAGGCCGTCATCGTCCACTATCAGCCCATCAACCCCGAATCTGAAAACGTCACCCGTTCTCACGACCGTGGCCGAGCCGGTCAGACGCAATCTTTGTCCGAGACTCAGACGTTGGTCCGGAGCTTCCATTTGCAGGATCAGGCCTCCAGAGGCGTCCATCATCGCGAATTCCCTGTGCGTCGGGCTTACCCAGCAAATTTGCCCTTCCAGCCGGATGGGATGGGAGATGGTTGGATTTTGCTCGCCAAGCTGCCGGGCTTGAAGGCAATTGGTGATTGCAAGCGGCGGTGCTGCGCTCAATGTCTGGCCGTTTGACACAGTTTCCGTGGAAACCAGGCTTCCGGCAAAAATCAGGCACCCCAGCCCCGCCGCCCGCCCGCAGCGTTTTAAAAAGGCAGCTGTTAGCATTAGCATTGGCTGAAGTTTAGGCAAATTTCCCAAAAATACGATCTTGATTTTCATGGAACCCCGAAACCTCATGGCCGGCCATTTGTCCGGCTAGGCAGGCCGGCTGTTTTAAGTTAGTGTACCTCCAGCAAGCAGCCAAAAACCAGTGAAAGCATGAGCTGTAACCAGGGTTTGTTGGATGCGAAAAAAGCTGTAATGTTGTAAAACTGTTCAGACCTAAATATTCATTAATGAATCACGGTATCACGGCAATTAATGCTCAACTATACAATAAACCTAAAACCTAAAAACCTATGAGAATGAAGTTCAAACTGTTATCGGTGGTTTCCATAATCGCGGGCTGCGGACTTGCTACAAGCGCATTTGCCCAATACATGACTGAAGGTGCCACGGCCCCTTCGGGCAACGTTATTCTTCAGCAATTGATTGGCGGCTCTACGAGCGGCTCTCCTGGTGCCTCCGCCCATGACTACATGAACAACCCTCCTCCCGGCGAGCTGTTTACGCTGGGCAGTGCCGCTACGCTGGGCGCGGTGACGGTTCAGGGAAACGGTGACGCTGGCTATTGGAGCGGCAGTGCGTTTTATGGAACTCTGGGATCTTCGCCGATTGTAGCGGGCCTTCAGTGGCAACTGCAAATTGGCTCTGTCAGTGGAACCACCATCACCCCGATTGCCACCGAACAAGTGAATGGTTTTGCTCCAGCCGCCAACAATACGTTTTTTACCTTCAATCTCGCCAGCCCGATTTCGCTGTCTGCCGGGACAGAATACGAGTTCAGCTTTAATCTGCTCAATTCTCTCTCGAACGGCGGTGATTCCACATGGTATGGACTTTCGGAAAGCCTTACTCCCAAAATTGGTGCGGGGAATGCATTCGACAACGGGGCCACGATAGGGTCATTTGGCAACACTGTGGTTCCAATAACTACTGGTAGTCCTGGTCAGTATGACTTCGTCTTTGTTCTGCAATCGGTGCCGGAACCCGGTACGATGGCGCTAATCGCACTCGGCGGGCTCGGCTTGCTGGCTTTCCGCCGTCGCGCCTGATTGTAACATCAGAGATTTCAACCTCAATCGGGGGGAATTTCCCTCCGGTTTTTTGTTTATACGGACAGCCCAAGATTCCTTTTCGTCAGAAAGCGAGATTCAGCATCCGTGAGCTCGAACGACATTCGGTTGCCACAAGGCGCGCCCAGCCTTCGCTCTCATGATTTCCGGCAATACCGGAGGCTTCGAATGCGAAAATGACGCGCTATCTTCCCGAGGTTGGGACCGTGGCGGGAACTGGCAATTCCCTCGTTTTATGATTGAAACCGGAGCTGTCTCCTTCTAATGAAGTTTTGCCCGATGAACGCGCCATTACGCTGTGCCTCTGCACCGTCACTCCGGATGGCCTGGTTGAATGGGTGCATCTACGCTTGTTTTTTCCTTTCAGGCGCCACTTCATTGGTTTTCGAAGTGCTGTGGAGTCGCGAGTTTGTCACCGTTTTCGGCAACAGTTCCTACGCCATCAGCATCGTCCTTTGTGCCTACATGGCCGGGCTTGGTCTGGGCGGGTTGGCGGGCGGGCGGCTCGCGGATCGGATGAAACGCCGGACGATGTTTTTCGGCGTGTTTCAGGCGGTGATTGCGGCATGGGCACTGGCTGTTCCCCTCTTGCTGGCACGGCTTCGAGTCCTGGCGCCTGACTTGTCCGCGCTGTTTTCGGACTCGTTGTTGGTCAGCACGCTCGTCCGGTTCACCTTGTCTTTTGCGATCCTGCTGGTGCCGTGTTTGCTGATGGGCGCAACCTTCCCGTTGCTGGCGCGGGAGGTGACGAGCTCGGACCAGTTGATTGGCAGGCGCGTTGGAGCGTTGTATTGCTGGAACACGCTGGGCGCCGCGTTCGGTTGCCTGGCGGCGGGATTCTGGATGATTGACACGCTCGGTCTGTGCCTGACGAACCTGACGGCGGTGGGGGTCAACCTGGCCGTCGCCGTTGTGGCGTTTGCCTTGTCGGGGTCGATTGCCCGTGCGGCAGGACCCGAACCGGCAGGGGCGACTCCACCCAAAACGTCAGGCCCGGCAACGGTGCCAGAGCCACTGGAATTAAAGCAGACAACCGCGTGCGTGCTGTTGCTCGTGGCATTCCTGAACGGGGTGGCAAGCCTCGCGTGCGAGGTGTTATGGGTTCGCTATCTATCATTCCTGAGCAGCAAGGCTTACGTGTTTCCGACGATTCTGTGCGTTTACCTTCTCGGTATGGGACTTGGGGGGTTGGTTTACAGCGTGTTGCAACGAAGTATCGGACTTTCAACTCGAGCGCTCGGGATCATAGAAATGACCCTGGCCGTTTCGGTGCCGGCAACGTTTGTGGGCAGCGCGCTGATATTCGCCTCTGGTCCGCCGGAGCCGCTATCGGTCAAGGGCATGGCGCTTTTGACGGTGTTCGTGCCAACGGTCCTGATGGGAGCGGCCTTTCCGCTGCTGTGCAGCGTGTATGGGCGTCACGTAGGAAACCTTGGGCGGCGCATTGGTCTGCTCTTTGCGCTCAACACCGCGGGCGCGGTTCTGGGCTCGCTCCTGCCGATATTCGTGCTGGTGCCATGGATCGGAATCCAGCGGAGCCTGCTGCTGGCTTCCCTGTTGTACGGCGGCCTGGGGCTGGCGCTTTTGATTTGCGAAAGGCCAGGAAGCAAACGGTTGACCGTGACTGCCGCCGCGGTGTATGCCGGAGCTCTGCTGATTTTCCTTGTCGCCGCGCCTTCGAACTTGTGTCAGCGCGTATTTCTGGCCAAGGACTTCGAACTCGCGAAGGACACTGACATTCTTTACTACCGCGAGGGCCGCACCGGCACAGCCACCCTGGTGCGCGACCGGGTGAACGACTGCAAGACACTCTGGCTGAACGGAAACGCCGAGGTGCCCCTGGGATATGGCCAGGAGATTTGCTTCAAAATGCTGGGAGACCTGGGTCCCATGCTTCATCCCCAGCCGGACGACGTGTTGATGATCTGTTTCGGGGGCGGCATTGCCTCCGGGACGACGGCTCTTGTGCCCGAGGTGAAGTCCATCACCATCGTGGACATGGAAAGCTGCATGGTGCAGGCTGCGAAGCTGCTCGCGAAGGAAAACAACGGCCTGCTGCAAAACTCCAAGGCGCACGTGGTGATCGACGACGGCCGCAACTACGTCATGACCGCGCCGCACAAGTGGCCGGTGATCATTTCAGACTCTACCCACCCCAAGAGCGCGGACAGTTGGGTGCTTTATACGCAGGAGTTCTATAAGTTGGTGCGCGATCACTTGACCACGAACGGAGTCTTCGTTGAATGGCTGCCCCGGCACGGGTTGAGCACGGCTGAATACAAGATCATCACGCGCACCTTTTTGTCCACGTTCCCGCATGCCAGCCTGTGGATCACCCATGGCATGGATGCGCAAGGAACCTATTTATCCTACACTCTCCTGGTCGGAACGCTCCAACCGCTGAGCATCGATGTCGCCAGGCTGCGAGACCGGCTCAAGGCGGAACCGGTGCGACAGGATTTGGAGCGGTACGGTCTCGACACCCCGGCAGGGTTCCTCGATTCGTTTCTTTGTGCGGAAACCACGCTCCAGCGTTGGGTCGGTGAGGGGCCCATCAACACCGATGATCTCCCTTACACTCAATATGAAACGCGTTACTCCAAGGGTGTGAATATCGATACAGCGGCCTTCATCGAGCCAATGGAAGACATCTGGCCTTACCTGACCAACTTGGGATCGGAACAGTCCGCGAACGGATTGCACGAAGATCTCAACTTGCGGGCCAAGGCCAATCGTTTGGCCTTCCTCAGCCGTTGGCAGCAAGCTTACGATCTATTGCCGGACGACGTGCGTTCCAAGGAGATGCGCCGTCTTTATGAGGAACAGGGGCCGCTTTACCTCCATGCGCTTTTGAAACTGTACTGGGACGATCCCAATGCCTTGATTTTCCTGATGGGCATCAAGGCTGTCGGCCCCTCCGATCCGGCGGGCCTAAAGTCGATCGCCGAACGGGTTTTGCAGCTCGATTCGGAGAATGTTGCCGCGCTGAATTTCCTTGCGTCAGCGGACATTGTCGAGGGCAACGTAACCGAAGCGGAGAATTATCTCCAGCGCGCGCTTCACCGGGACCCGCGGTCCGAGAACACTCTCAACAACCTTGCGGTGCTGTTGGAAAGGACCGGACACCGCACCGAAGCACTCGAGGATTGGCACAAAGCCGCCCTGGTCTCAAACAGCCCGAAGGCGGTGGATATGTGGGGATTTTGCCTGGCCCATGAAGGCCGCATGGACGAAGCCGCCCGGTGGATGAAACTCGCCATCGATCTTCAACCGGATTATATTCCGGCTCGGCTTCATTTGGCCCTGTTGTTGATAACCACCGGGCGCGGATCTGAAGCCGTGCCCCACCTGCGCTACGTGTTGAAAATGGATCCCGAGAATAAGGATGCCCTGCAATTGTTGGCGAGGGTGCGCGGGCCATAAGCCAGCTCCGTTTTCTCCAAGCCACGCGCCACCGTCTTTTCGGCGGCGGGCGCAACTGTTCACCGTTCCCACGTTGAGGCCTGCTCTTAACCTCCGATTGCAGGGCATAACCTTTGAGGATGCAGTAAATCCGATGAAAAGCGCGCCACCGCTACCCGTTTCAGAGAACGCCAAGGCGCTAAAAATCGCCAAATTTCGGCCGCCGCAAAAAATAGTGGTTTTAACCGCTTTTTATTGGGTTTTAATAACTTTCTGTGCCGGTTAAACCCTTAATCCCGAACCACAAAGCCGGACATTTGTCCGGCTAGGCAAACATGTTCAGGCTGAGGTATGTTGAGTCAAGTGACACCCAAACAAAATGTAAGCTCGCAATGATACTGGCAGAGCCGATGTCTCTTTTGGCTGACACAAAAAACGATCATGTATTAAATTATACGCCGAGTTTCATGCAACCGGGCATGAGGCGTTATCCGATTCAACCCCAACCCCAAAACCAGAACTTATGAAACCAACCAAGCCAATAATCTCATTCACATGCTTGTTGTTTGCCTTCATGTGCGGCGTTGCGCAGGCGCAACTCACAAACCTCTTGGGCAATCCCGGCTTTGAAATACCTGATATTGGGAAATACACTAATTTTGATGCGGGTGGCCCTACTCCCTTTTGGAATAACGATGGGGTAAATTATACGAACACAGGTGTCGAGAACACTGGCGCACATAGCGGCACCTATCGGGCGTTTGAAATGGTGGGCGATGATGGGGCCTACCAAATCAGCACCAATCCCGTAGTGCTTCATACGGGGGACCAGATTATCCTTACCTGGTGGGCACTGGGCACCACTTCCAGCGATCCTCAGGGCACCAACCCTACCGATCCGATGCAAATAGTCGGTATCATTACAGCAACCAACTACAATGACATCAATGGAAACGGGAATGACCTTTTTACCAACACCCATGCCGTTTTGGTTGTGAGCAATGGGCTTCCTAATGCTTGGGTGCAATACTCGCTAACCTATACAGTCCAGGCTGCGGACGCAGGTAAATTTCCCGGCTGTTTCTTCAATACCGGAGAGGTGGGGACGAACACCGCAAACGTTTGGGCGGGTTATGACGATTTCGCCCTGTGGGTGGTGCCCGCCGGCAGTAAGCCCATCATTCTAACTGAGCCGGTCAGCCAGACCGCACCGCCAGCAGGCAACGTTTCGTTTACCGTGTCGGCGCTTGACGCCACCGGCTATCGATGGCAGGCGGGCGCCCCGGGCAGCGGTGTTTACACCAACCTTTTGAACGCCGGACAATTCTCCGGCGTGACCACGACCACTTTGACGATCAGCAGTGTGAATACAAATAACAATCTGGACATTGTCGTCGTGGTATCCAACGGAAGCGGCTCGGTGACCAGCGCACCGCCGGCCAATTTGACGGTGGCAGGAATTATTTATTCTGAAAGTTTCAATATGCCGACATCAGCCGACCAGTCAGTAAACCATGTCGGCTGGATGAACGATGTAACGGGGTCGTATTTTAACCGCATTTTCTCCAACAACCATGGAGTGACCTTCCCCAGATGCGCCGTCTTTTCCTATAATTCAGCCGGAGCCACCGAGGCTTTTTATGGCACCACCGCAACCATAACCGGTGGACCCTATCCTGCAAGCCCAAATCCAGTCACCAATCGCATGGCTTTTCCCGGCATTAATCTTTCCGCCGCGCAGAATGTCAGTTTCACCGTGGCTATGAATACTCCAAGCGCTTCAACGTCACAGAGTGGCTTCATCTGTGTGCAGTTGAATTTCGGCAGCTGGTATGTGTCAACCAACGGGATGCAGGCTACCGGTGGTTCGGCGTTTGTCACTAATTCCACCAAATTTAATCCCGCCATGAGCGCTTGGAAACAATTGACTGTCAGTGGCACCGGAAGCGATTCGGTGAATCTTGTTCCCGTCGTCGGATCAGCGGCCACCAATGACTTGACCGGTTATATCACGGGTGTCGGTTTGGTGGTCACCCATATCGGAGGCACCACCCTCCAGTTTGACAATTATACCGTCTTGGGCGCCATCCCACCCAGCCTCCTGCCCGTCTTTTCCGGGCTTCCGCAGCCCGTAACAAATTACACGGGAACAGCGGCGACGTTCTCTGCGGTGGCGACCAGCAACGGTGTAGCCTCCGCTGTGACCTACCAATGGATGTCCCGACCGGCTTCAGGCGGGACATTCGTCAATCTGACCAATGGCGGCCAGTATTCCGGGGTTCTTTCGAGCACCCTCGTGATATCCAATGTGACAAGCGCCAACCACAAAGAATATGCCGTGAAAGCGACGGATGGAGCCGGGACCGTCGAAAGCGAGTTGGCAGTGGGAGCGGTGCCGGCAATTCTGACGATCACGGATTCAGCGCCACTTCTTGTCAACGGCACCACGGCGATGCAGCCCAACAATGCCAATCTGTTTCTCTCCACACTCTCCGTAACCAATGAGGCCGGCAACAACAACACCTTGAACTTTACCGCGTCGTTTACCGGCACCCAGCCGATCAGCTATCAATGGCTGGTCAGCCCCAATGCCGACGGCACCGGTGCCGTGATAATCCCCGGCGCGACCAGCCCCACCTACACGCTGTCCAATCCGCAGGTCAGCGACACCGGATATTACACCCTGCAGGCCTCAAACCATTTGTCGGGCGTTAATCTCACCAACAGCGCCTGGATTCAACTGGTAATCTTGCCGGCAAGCAGCGCTACCATCCAGTGGTCGGCCCCGGTGGCCATCAATGGTCTGACTGCGGCCCAAATTCTGGGACTGCCCGGCGCATACTTCGAAGCTGCATCATTCGGTGCCGGCTCCATCGTAACGGTGACGAATGGCGCTACCGTATTCACCTTTGACAATACGACGGCCAATGCCACTCTCATTTCAATTACCAGGGCCATAACCGGGGCGTACACCGGACCGAGCACCGGCGACACGAATCTCGACACGGTTCTTGGCACTGATGACGAAGTTTACGGTGGATCAACCCTCACACTGAACAACCTGACTTCGGGTCAGTTCTATACCGTGCAGTTGTTCGGCTTAAACGATACCGCCGGAGCATCTCGTCAAGGGAACTATTCGATTCCGACTGATCCCGCCGACGTATCAGCCTCATTCAGTTTTGGCGACAATGTCTATGTGGTGGGAACATTCAGGGCCACCGGCACGACTCAGATCATTACTCCAGGCATAGGTGGCGGTGGTGCTTACGTCGCGGCTGTAATCGTTCGCAACATCGTGCCGTCGCCGACCATCACCTGGTCCGGCTCGAATCTGCTGGTGACGTGGCCCGGTGGAACGCTGCTGCAAGCAACCAATATTACCGGGCCGTGGACAACAAATCACTCCACGTCGCCTCTCACGGTGGTGCCCACCGCGCCGACAATGTTCTACCGAACCCAGTTTCCGTAATTAGAGAATAACGAATAATAGTGAACGCTTGATACATCCGGAAGGCAGGATGTCACCGACATCCTGCCTATCCCGGTTATGAAAATAAAATGAGAAAAGGAAAAAGCGCAGATATGATGAAGGGTAAAAGCGCAGACAAATTGAGCAACTGTCAAGTAACGGAACGCTCCGGCTTCACGCTGATAGAATTGCTGGTGGTAATCGCTATCATTGCCATTCTGGCGGCGCTGCTGTTGCCAGCACTGTCCGCTGCGAAAATAAGAGCGAAAAACATGCAATGCCTTAACAATTTAAAGCAACTTGTCACGGGGGCGGCTATGTATGTAAATGATAACGGCGGTGCTATCGGGTGGGGAGGCGTCAATCAATTATGGATGACATCACTCATATCAGATCAAGGTTCATCAGCCATTCGAATGTGCCCGTTTGCCCAGGAACCAGTCAAAGGAGCTGTTCCAAACGCCCAAGGCACGGCCAATAATGCCTGGTCTTGGAATGTTCTTTCGAATCCAAACAATCCCAGCAGCCCCATGGTTGCCACAAACGGCAGTTATGCAATAAACGGATGGCTTTACAAGTATCAAGATAGTATGAGTTTTTTTATTGATCCCAATGACATAAACAGTTTTTTTCCGAATGATTCAGCGATTAAACACCCTTCGGAGACCCCTGAATTTGTGGACGCATTATGGGTGGATCTGTGGCCTTATCAAGGGGGTGTTCTAGATGGTCATAATGGGTCATGGGACCTATACGCGGACAATAACAACGCGAGCAAGTCGTCGCTTGGTAACCAAGACCAAGGCATGGCGCGCTGCTGCATCGCGCGCCATAGCTCAAAAGGTCCCATAGGGGTAACCATGAAGTTGGCTGGTTCGAAAAGGCCATTGTGGAACGGAGGGGTGAATATCAGCTTTGCCGATGGCCATGTGGAATTTACCAGACTGGAAGATCTCTGGTCTTGCTACTGGAATATGACTGTCTCCCCGGGCTCACGCCCCAGTTTCTGACCATGGATTCCATCGGACAGTCTGTTTAGTTCGCCCGGTTCGCGGCAAAGTAGAATGACCAGTGGGGGAGAATGATTTTGTGCTGAATCCGGTTTCAAAACTCCGCCGAGGAGGGAGTGAGAAGAAATCGTGCCGATGTGGCAGCTTTATGAAATGCTTATGAAACTACTGCTCACGTTGTGGCTGATGGGTATACTGCAAGTGTTACATTCTCCCATAAATATTCTCACTGTGGGGAATCAATGTTATCCAAAAAAACAAAAGTAAATTCTATGCAACGAACACCATCGGGTGCCTTGTTCTTCGGCAAATCCCTGGCATTGACGGGTTATCTGAGCATTTTGGGACTGTTGGCCGGCGTTTCCTTTACCGCCGCCGCCGCCCGTGAACGAGTCCTGCTGGATTCCTGTTGGCGTTTCCAGTTGGGCGACCCCGTGAATGTGACCACCAACGTCACCGTGTATCCAGAGATCAGTTATCTGCCCAAATTGAACTCGTCGGACATCAACGCAGAAACTGCCCTTCAGACCACCCGGCCGGATCCCGTGACAACGCATGCGGGCGAAAATGTTTCGTTCGTGCTGACGAACTACAACGATGGCGCCTGGCGTGCGCTGGATCTGCCACATGATTGGGTGGTCGAACTGCCTTTTGTTCAATCGGCGAACTCGGACGTAATTGGGCATGGTTCCAAGCCGGTCGGTGATCCCAGTTTTACCACCAATAATATCGGCTGGTACCGCCACACGTTTACCCTGCCAGCCGGAGATGCCGGCAAGACCATGTGGCTGGAATTCGACGGGATTTATCGCAACGCCTTGATCTGGTTGAACGGCCAATGCATCGGGCGGGACGTCAGCGGGTATGCCCCCATTTCCTTCGATGTGACCACCAATCTCATTGCCGGTGGGACCAACGTGCTGGTGGTGCGCGTGGACGCAAGCCGGTTTGAAGGCTGGTTTTACGAGGGTGCCGGCATTTATCGCCACGTCTGGCTGGTGAAAACCGATCCGGTACATGTTGCTCACTGGGGAACGTACCTGGCCACCACGTCATTGGTGGGCTCCAACGCCACCATCACCGTGCAAACCACGGTGACCAACCAGAGCAACGCCTCAACGGTCAACGGCACCCTGACTTCGACCCTTTTTGACGCCAACAGCAACGCGGTGACCGCAGTCACTTCGAACCTCACCCTGGCCGCCGGTCAGGGATTGATCGTGACCCAGACCCTCTCCGTGATTAACGCCAATCTCTGGTCGTTGCAAATGCCGTATCTTTACAATCTGGTTTCCACGGTCAGCAATCAGAACATCGCGGCGGACGTTTACACCACGCCGTTCGGCGTGCGAACCGTGTCTTTCGACGGGGTCAACGGTGTTTTGATCAACGGCCAGCGTGTGGAAATCCAGGGCACGTGCAACCATCAGGACCACGCCGGGGTGGGTGCGGCGCTGCCGGATCGGCTCCAATACTACCGCATCGAGAAGCTTAAGCAGATGGGTAACAATGCCTATCGCACGTCACACAATGCACCTACCCCGGAGTTGCTGGACGCCTGTGATCGGCTGGGCATGCTGGTGTTGGACGAAACCCGGCGCTTTGGCTGGGACTCGGAATCGCTCGGCCAGCTCGAGCGTATGATCCGGCGCGATCGGAACCATCCGAGTGTCTTTGCCTGGTCACTGGCCAATGAGGAGCCCATGCAAAACACCGCCCAAGGCGCGTCGGTAATGCAAACGGCGCAGAACCTGGCTCATTCGCTGGACTCGACGCGCAAATGCACAGCCGCGATCGTGAGTTTCGGGAGCAGCGGTTTCGACACCGTGCTGGATGTCTCCGGCATCAACTACAATACCGGCCAGGTGAACACCTCTTACCACAGCAGCCACCCGTACATCATCGGCACGGAACAAGGCAGCACCGTGACCACGCGCGGCATCTACACCAACGACGTCAACGTGAACGGCTACGTGGCATCCTATGACATCATCACAACCACCAAGAGCGGCCTGCTCCAAAACCCGGTCACTTGGGGTGCGACGGCGGAAAACTGGTGGCCGATCTTTTACAATAATTCCTGGTCCTCGGGTGGATTCAACTGGACGGGATTCGATTATCGCGGCGAGCCCACGCCCTTTACAAGCTGGCCAAGCATCAGTTCGCACTTTGGCGTCATGGATGCGTGTGGGTTCCCGAAGGATCTGTACTATTACTATCAGGCCAATTGGAGCCCCAAGACCGTCCTGCACGTCTTTCCGCATTGGAATTGGTCCACACCGGGTCAGATCATCAATGTCTGGGCTTACGGCAATTGCCAGGCCGTCGAATTGTTCACCAACGGCGTCAGCCTGGGACGACAAACGCTAAATGTCCGGGGGCATGTTTCCTGGAATGTTCCGTACTCTGCCGGAACGCTTCAGGCCGTTGGCTATAACAACAGTGTGGCGGTCATCACCAACACCGTGGTCACCACCGGAACGCCAGCCGCCATCGCCCTCTGGCCCGACCGCAGCACCATCCTCGCCGACGGGCGCGACGTATCCGTGGTAACGGTGGCCGTCTTGGATTCACAAGGTCGCGTGGTGCCGACGGCGACCAACAACATCAGCTTTTCCATCACCGGTGGCACCATCATCGGTGTGGGCAATGGCGACCCCAGTTCGCACGAGGCGGACAAGGCGAGCAGCCAGCGCAAGGTTTTCAATGGTTTCGCACAGGTGATTGTCCAGTCCACCAACCAGCCCGGATCCATCACCCTGACGGCGACTGCAGCCGGATTGACCTCGACCAATATCATCATTACAGAAACCGCCACCCTGCCGGCTCCCGCCGCTCCCACGGGAGTGTTAGCCGTCGCAGGGAACGCGCTGGTGACAGTCACTTGGGACATTGTCCCGGGCGCGACTACATACAACCTGTGGCGGGCCACGACCAGCGGTGGCCCCTACACGCTCATTGCCGGGAACATCGGGGGCGTCAATTTGGGTTACACCGACAACACCGTCGCCAACCTGACAACGTATTATTATGTGGTCACGGCCAATGGAAACGGTGCCAGTGTCAATTCGGCGGAAGTCAGCGCCACGCCGACAGCCATTGTCACCGGCCTGACGGCGACCGCCACCAACGGCCAGATTGTGTTGAGTTGGAACGGCTCGGCTGGCGCCAATTACAACGTGAAGCGTTCCCTTGTAACCGGCGGACCCTACACCACCATCGCGGCATCCATCGCCAACACCAATTACACCGACTCCAGCGCGGCAACCTGCCAGACCTATTTTTACGTGGTCACGATCACCAATGCCGGCAACGAAAGCCTGCCCTCGGCTGAAGTCAGTGCCACCTTGCCGGGCGTGCTGCCGCCGCAATTTACAAGTGCGGACATTGGCAGCCCCAGTCCGGCCGGAAGCGCTCCGTTCTGCGGCGGGCAATTCATCATTTCCGGAGGCGGCGCGGACATCTGGGGCACCGCCGACGCGTTCCAGTATGTTTATGTTTATGTTCCGGTCAGCACCAACTGCGACATCCGCGCTCGCGTCGTCAGCGTGCAAAACACTTCCAACAACGCCAAAGCGGCCGTGATGATCCGCGAAACGCTTGCAGCGGGTTCCCGGCGTGTGCTGGCAGACGTGGAACCGGTCACGAGCACCGGAATCGAGTTCATCTGGCGGACAACCAACAACGGCGTGAGCAGCTCGAGCAGTGTCACCGGACAGACCGCGCCCAACTGGGTGCGGCTGACGCGCACCAACAACACCTTCACGGCCTATTATTCCGGCAACGGCAGTACCTGGACCCAGATTGGAACACCTACCAATATCACCATGGCCGTTAGCGCCTACGTGGGCCTGGCTGTGTGTTCGCATAACACCGCCGCGCTCTGTACGTCCCTGATCGACAGCGTCAGCGCGAGCTTCCTGACCAATGTGTCACCCGTGATCAATTGGGTGGTTCCGGCCAACAACTCAACTTTCATCCAACCCAAGACGATCACCCTGACCGCCTCGGCCACGGATGCCGACGGCACGGTGACGAATGTGGCGTTTTTCAACGGCACTACCCTGCTGGGCAACGTCACCACCAGCGTCGGCAACCAGTACAGCCTGACGTGGAACAATGCCGCGGTTGGCAGCTATACCCTGAGCGCGTCCGCCACGGACAATTCCGGTGCAACCAATAAATCTCCCGCCACCATCGCCATTGTGGTGCAACCGCTGACCCTGACGGTGTCCGGGACGCAAACCAACGGCCAGTTCGGCCTGACGTTTCAGGGGCAGAACGGACAGAACTACGTGTTGGAAACGTCCACCAACCTGACGACGGGTTGGACTCCGGTGTGGACCAACGCGCCGATCAATGGACTGCTGATGTTTACCAACACCAACGCGACCGACCAGGCACGATTCTATCGCGTCAGTCAATGATTGGATGACGGCGACGCAACAATGGCAGCGTTGCGCCGTCCGTCTCGCATTACAGCAATTCCGGCGCAGCCCGCATTGCGGTCTGGAAACGGGCTGAGGTCTTGCATCTTTGCTCACGTCAAGGCGAAGGTCCCGTCTCTTTGGCCTGTCATGAACGCCACGTCCATTTCACTTTCCTACGATGCGTCTTGGCAAACCCCAGCGCGTGCAGGTCGAGCGAGCCCACGAAGGCGTCCAGAAACCGCACCGGGTTTTCGGCGGCGACGTAATCCTCCAGCCGTTCGGGAAAGAGCAGCGTTTGGGAGCGGTCCAGTCCGGTGCGATGGTTCATGCTTGTATCAGACAACCTTCCGGCGTAAAGGTTTCAAATTATGACCGGGTTTTCACACAGCCTCTCGCTGCAGGCAACGCGGGATGGCCGGTCCAGTTNNGCGTGCCTGAGCTCTGGACGTTGGGCTGCGCAAGACGCCAGCGTTTATAATTTGCCCAAATACAAATGAGCGCGAAAGAGATACTGATTCCGTTGGTGATGGTTGGCATTACTATCATCCTCACTGCTATCATCAACACCAAGATTAAGTTCGCGCCCACCGCAGCCCATGCGATTACGGACATCAAGAAGATTCTATTGATTACCGCGTTTTGGTTGGTGCAGGTATATTTCGCATGGTCGCTTGTCTCGGAGTTTGTATCTGATGCACCATTGACCAAACGGTCATTAGTTGTGATTCTCATGTGTAGTTTTGGTTTATTCCACAGTTATCTTATGTATTGGATCACCAAGATTGTCGGCCTTCATGGGCGCATGCTGGAAATTGCAAAATCGCATACTGATTGCATAAATAGTCACACGGAAGCTATCACGAGTATCACTAAAGCTATCACGAGTATCACTGAAGCCATCAAGCCAGCGCAGCCCAACAAGGCGCTGGAGCCAACAGCCGCTGTCCCTCCAGTTTCTAAGCATGGTTGAAATTATCACATTTATTTTGAAGGCTGAGTTGGCTGCCGGCGGCTGTGGCTCAGCTTGATTCGTTAGGCTGCCTATGCATCTATCCAAATACAAAGCACCGTGGTTGGCGTTAGTTTTGGAGCTGGTTGTCTTGGTACTATCATTTGTGCTGTTGGTTATTGCCAAGTGGGTCGTTTGGCCTGACTGGAGCAGCACCCTGTCAGTCCGTATCTTGTATTTCCTCTACGCACCGGCTGGGTTTGCCACATTTCTTTGTCTCCCTGACAGTTCCTTTGAAAAGGGGATGTTTCAGCCGATACAGATTTTAGTGGTGTTTCTTCTCTTTGCGTTGATCCAGTGGTATTTTATATTGCTAGGCGGCGTTGGCATTTATCGGCGTTTTCACAGGAAGCACCATGAGAATATTCCGGCAGCCTAACAAATCGCTGCAGGCAACGCGGGATGGCCACTTCCGCCGTCGCTGCGCTATGGCGCGACAAGCCAGTTCCGCTATCGCGGAGGACGTCATCAGCCTCGCGTGCCTGAGCTCTGAACGTTAGGCGGCATCGCACATCACCATGAAAACTATCGGCAGTATTTTGTCGCTCTGGAGACATTGTTCAGTTTTGGTGTTTTGTTGCTTGGTGTTGGCTTGTTGTGGATGCGCGGAGATGCCTGGTTATTTTCCCAGAAGCTCAGAGGAAGATTGGAACGCGACATATCAAAATCCACCTCCAGAATTTTGGACAGGCCCGACGATGTGGCAACCTGGGGAGGTATTTTATAGCAAATGAACGCTTCAATTCACAATCTGATGCCGCCTAACAAGGGCGCTGCAGGCAACAGCCGCTGCCCCTGCCAGTTTCGATTGATTTTATGATATTTGTTTGTCATTATTCCATTCAACGTCCCGCTCGGCGGCTGTGCCTGAGCTTGGTTCGTTAGGCGGCTTCGCGCGTTTTATGAAAATAGCATCTATCATCATAGTTACGTTGCTGCTCGTCGGTTGCACGAGCACGCGACCGAGCGCCTCGCTGACCGCAGAGCAGGCCAAGACAGTCGCCATGCGGTTGGCCAACGACAAAGCCGACAAGCTTTTCCATCACCGACCATTTCAGGATAGCCAGCCGGCACATTTTGCGGCAGGGCGCTGGATTTGGACTGATAGTCACGGAGTGGGCCTTGAGGATTTTCAGGCGAGAGTTGAGCTTGCGGCAGATGGTTCGACGAACAGCGTAGATATTAAGCTTTTGGATGATGTATTGCGTCCGACAATCCGAATCCAAGAGCGATGAGATTCCGAATTTTGCAGCCTAACAAGGGCGCTGCAGGCAACAGCCGCTGCCCCTGCCAGTTGCGATTGATTTTATGAAGCTTGTTTGTCATTTTGCTTTTCAACGTCCCGCTCGGCGGCTGTGCCTGAGCTTGGGTCGTTAGGCCAATAGAGCATCTATGAACAAGGCGCGTCCCAATTCCGTTAAGATAGCAGTCGGTTGTTTGGTCGTTTCGTATGGGAGTGATTCAATCCAAACGGCATTGAGGATAAATTGGTCGGATTTTCATCCTTACATCGTCGGGGTTTTTGGGCTACTGATTGGTTGGTTGCTGGTTATTATGATTTATCAGCGCAAGACCTGGGCTCGATGGTTATACGCCGGTTTTACGGCAGCTGGGCTGTTGATGCTTGCTGCTCATTTTAATAACCGGGTGAATGGCGTAACGAGCTTCTTGTGGTTATTGTATTTGATCCTTAGCCTGACCGCCGCGATTATGCTTTTCACGCCAACATCCAATGATTGGTTCAAAACACATGGAAAGTCGGCCTAACAAATCGCTGCAGGCAACGCGGGATGGCCGTTTCCGTTCCGCATTCGCGGTTGATGCGGATGTGGCCCGGCAGTTTGGCCAATACCCGCCCCTCCAGCCCCGGCCAAGGCAGGTGGAACGATTACCTGCGGAACATCGGCTTTTACTTTTGCGACAACTCGTCTTCGTCGCGGGCAATGACACGATAAAGCCGGTTGATTTCCAGCATCTCGGCCTCGGTCAGTTTCTTTTTGGGTAACGAGCGATCAGTATAAAAATACTTGGTCTTGGAATTAAATTCGACTTCTTTGCCGAGAAAGGCCACGCCGAGATTCAGGTCAGACGTGACATATTGATTCTTCGCATAATTCAAATCCTGGGTGGCGCGAATATCAATCGTTTTAAAATCCGGTCTTTCGGCTCCGGGATGAAACCAACCGGGGCTGTAGGTTGACACTGACATTTCGGGGGTGCGGGTAAGCTGTGTCACCGGCTGATTTACGATTTGTTCAACCCGCAAGACGGCATTATTCAACTCCGTTTTGACAGCCGCCTTGCCGGAAGCCTTGTCCGCCTCGGTAATAACTTGAAGCTGGTAAAGAGCGGCACCAGTCATTGGCTTTTGTCCCGCCGCCTGAACCTTGGCCGGGGCATAGTGGAAATGTTTCTGCAACGCGAGATCCAAGTCCTTCAATTTTGCATTGCCCATTCCCTGACTGGAGATGAAGTAGATGTCCGTGGCGGATACCGTAGTCACAGTAACGTTGCTGTAAGTTTGACTGCCGACCTTGAGTAGCGGCAGCTTTTCATCGGCAAAAACCGGCAAAGTCAATCCGGCCAGACAAAGGAAGAAGACAGTTATGCGCATAATTTATTTGATTTAAACCGCCAGCAACTGCCAGCTCAAGAACTTTCACACTGCGTTATTGGTGTTATCTTGCAGCCTTCATCTGTGCCGATTCTCCCGTTAGAAAGGGGAAGCGTCCGAGTTGCCGTGTGGGTTGGAATTGTGGTTGAATCAACGAACCAGCGATCGTTTAATCAGGCAATGTTTTGTTGATTATGAATGAGTTGGAACTTTTGAATTTGGCAAAAGAAATGGATTGAATAAACGAACCGGCAGTTGTTGAATAACAGTTAGGCTCACGCGACATGATGGCAACTTCGACTCCATCCAAAGTTTTAAGAGTGGCGTTGTTCACGCTGGTTCCGCTGGCATATTTGAGCATCCGGTTCTGGCACCCCGCTAATTCGTACGGCCCATCCGGACGCGAAGGTGTTTCGCCGGTTTTAGTCGTTTTGATGTCCGCCGTAGTGTTGGTCAGCTTGTTATCCTGGAACAGGCATCGACTCGTTGCAGTATTTGGCTTGTTGGCTTGCTTCCTTTGGATTGCCGTGGTGTTGCTTCCGGTGTTATGAGAGAGCGTGCGCCTAACAAATCGCGAGCCTGTGTGAAAAGTGCTGACACGAAATTCGGTAACGATCAAATTTTCGATATGCGGAATTTTGATGAAGCGAGCAGATGGATGGGATGGTCCAAAAATGAGTTTTCACACAGCCTCTCGCTGCAGGCAACGGCGACTGCCCCTTGAGATTTGGATAGAGCAATGAAGATTGGATGTCATTATTGCATTTGGAGCTTGGCCGCCGGTGGCCGTGGCTGAGCTCTGGACGTTCGGCACGCCATGAACGTTGTCCGGTCTAATTGGTCCAATTGACGAGATTCATGTGAAACAAAATGCGCCTAGCCAGCGGTTGCGGAGCTTGCATCCTAAAGATGCTTTTACCTTGATTGAATTGTTGGTGGTCATCGCGATTATCGCAATCCTGGCAGCCTTGCTCCTGCCCGCCTTGTCCAGCGCCAAAGAGCGTGCCTACCGAGTCGTCTGTCTCAACAATCAAAGACAGCTTGGGATAGCCTGGGAAATGTATTCTTCCGAGGCGGCCGACCAGCTTGTGGTGAACTTTGGTGGCCCCTCCAACCGCAGTCCGATCACCTCCTGGGTGGCCGGCAATGCCGCCTTTGATGCGGACTCGGTGACCATCACCGGCGCGGCCCTGTTTCAGCATGTGCGGGGCATCCAAGTATACCATTGTCCGGCGGACCGGAGTTTCGTCGTTGGCACCTCCACGCCCAGGTTGCGCAGCATCTCTTTGAGCTACTACATGCATGGCGAAGATTTTAAGCCCAATTTCGGGGCCGACCCTGTGCTGAAATCGACCCGTATACGGCACCCTTCAAATACCCTTACGTTCATTGACGAGGCCGCCATTTCCATTGACGACGGCGTTTTTCTTTATTCCTCTAAATTCGACGAGTGGTTGAATATCCCGGCTCGGTGGCATCAGAATGGCTGCGTGCTGGATTTTGCCGATGGACATGCGGAGTGCTGGAAATGGAAGGGTCCCGCGCCCAGCGTCTGCTATTTTAACGGCGGTCGCGTCCGGGACCCGCTGGAGCTTCTGGATCTCAAGCGTCTTCAGCGGACCGCCCCGGATGTTGAATAGTGAAACCGCC
>PMOA01000120.1:4147-5997 GCA_003161635.1 Limisphaerales bacterium | reverse complement strand
GTCGTGCCCCAGTGTCCCAGCAGCATGTGCTTCACATCCGCGAGCGTCAGCGGTCGCTTCAGCAGCGGATTGTCGTAAAGATAAATCTGGCCTACCGACAGATAGTTGGCGGCGCGCCAATAGGCATCCATGTTGTGTAGCAGTTCCGGCGTGAGTGTGTTTGTTTTCATGGTTTAACCTTCTTTAGGTGTGGTCTTTGCGACGGGCTGCGGCCGGGAGCGTTTGGCCGACGGCTTCTTTTGCGTGCTCCCTGAAGCCTCGGTCGGATATGTGATCGCGGTGCCCCGGACTTTGGCAAACGGCGTGAGAGTATGAACCTGACGGCGAGTTGCACTCATGATGTCCTCGGTGCGAATTCCATGAACCAGCAAGGCATCTGCGATGAGCGAGCGATGACAGCGCCATGGCACCGCTTCAGCGCACATCAAGACGATTTGGTCCTGCTTCGCCAGGCGGATCAATTCGTCGAGGCTCTGCTCAAATTCCGGCGTTTGCATGTAATCAGCATAACCTCGAAAGGAGGCGTTTCGCCAGCCCACGTTGGGCGAATCGCGCTTCGCATGACGCAGGCCACCGAGTCCCGGCAGGTGAACGTAACCCAATCCGGCTTTCTTCAATGAGCCTGGCAGCGAAGCCTTGTTGAATTGTGGGTTGTGGCGGGACCGCGGCACCGTGCGCACATCCACGACGCAAGTTGCCCCGTGGGTCTGAAGCAGGCGGATGAATTCCTCGAGCGTGCGCGTGGAATGACCAATCGTCATTACCAGCGGCGAAGGTTCTTCCTTTGGCGTGCTCTCTTCCATGCGATCGGCGTTTTTTTTAATTCTCAGCGCGCTCATTGTTTGCTTCTGAGTTTCTTGAGCGCCGATCCCTTGTGCATGGCCAGATGGTCGGTCGTGTCGCTTTTGATCAAATACTGCGGCTCCTCCTTCGAGGCGCGGACCGTGTAGCCTTTGAACGTGATGGCCAAGGTGATCTTTTTCTTGATCGTTCCCCGGACGTGGCCGGCTTCCGAGTTCCACCCCACATGATCTCCAACTTTAAGATCCTTCTTCATCGGCCTTGTTTTCATGTTTCGCAATTCAACCGACCGAATAGGCGAAAACGTTTAGCGGAAGACAAAATGTCCAAGCAAACTTGGAACAAACTATGGATTGACCCCTTTATATCCTTTATTCAGCGATATGTTGCACTAGTTTATAGAATTCTGGCGGCGTCTGGAAACGTTCACTCCCATTTTTATCATGAATCTCGATGCAGCCCTTGCAGACAAACGTCTCGACGCTGCCCGTCTTTTTAATAAAGGTCACTTGCCACGCCATATCACAGACGAGTCGCTCACTTTTTACCAAGTGGAGAAGATCCACCAATTGTTTGATCTTGCCCGGATCGTTTATGACGATTTGGTTCTTTTGGGGTTCACCCTTTTTCAAAAATACAATTTGCCGAACATCTAAAAATATGTCCTTGGATTGATCGGCAGCGATCGCGATCGCGTCGCCGGGCTTGAGGGATTCGGCTTCCGCTCGGGACTTGTTTTCGGTGAGCATCTGCCGGACTTTTGGCGAAGCCGCGATGCCATCATCGCCGACAGCGTTGTATTGGGCTTGCACCGGGCCGGCGAACGAGAACAAGGCCATGCCTGCCAGTGCCGCGATCAGGGTTTTGTTTGTTGTTTTCATAATTGTTTTCCTTTCGTTTGTTTTACTGGTCTTGTTGTTTATTTCGGAACAAACTCACGACCTTGGATTTCGTTCAGCCATGGTCACGGGTTCAATGGATTTTATCAATCAACCTGACGCTGCTTCCTTCATGATTTTAACAATCGTGTCCTCCACTTCCTGCGCCAC
>PMOA01000120.1:0-4084 GCA_003161635.1 Limisphaerales bacterium | reverse complement strand
TTCTTCGTCATGGTCTCTTTGAGGTTGTGAACCTGCATGACGCCAAAGTGATTGGCCTGAACGGCGGTCTGCAAGGCAGCCGCAGCTTCACTCACGGTTTTCTCAGTAGGTAATTTGATCAGCATAGGTTTGCTTTCTTGGTTAAGAGTTCACTTCACAGGCGGGTCGTGAACATAGGATTATTTCTTGGACAGCTTGTTAATCACGACGACCAGCAGGACCACCACCGCTACGCCGATCACCGCCCAAATCCACATCCCTCCACCCATCCATCCGTCTGTATGGTTCATCATGTTCTATTGTTATCTTTTTGCTTTTTGTTCGCTATTGGCGTCCGGCTGACCGCGTGTTTGAGAAATCGGTTTCACCGCGATCTGCACGGGTGCCAACGCTCAAATTGCGCCGGCGGGGACGACTTCGCTATGGGGTACAACCCTACCGTGGATTATGGGGGGACACCGCCCGCCGAAAACGGATCCAGCGAAAGATGTGTTTTATCGCGTCGCCGGAGTTTATTTCAAGTCAAGTGGCCGTGGCGAGTCCAAGCACGCGGCACGTTGAGCGCGCGATCATCAGTTCTTCGTCCGTGCGGATGACGCGAACCGTGGCCCGGCTGGCGTCCGTGGAAATCACCCCCGCAGGTCTCCGCATTGCGCGACTCGTTCAGTTCAATGCCGAGGAAGCTCAGCCCTTCACAGATGCGAGCGCGGACGAGTGGCGCATTTTCGCCGATGCCTCCGGCGAAGACGAGTGTGTTCAGTCCGCCGAGCGCGGCGGCGAAGGAGCCGATCCACTTTTTCGCCTGATAACAAAACAGCGCCACGGCTTCCGCCGCCCGCACGTCCTGCGTTTCACGGTCGAGCAAGTCCCGCATGTCGGAGCTGGTCTCCGACACGCCGAGCAGTCCGGACTTGTGGTTGACCATTTCGTAAAACTGTTTTGTGGTGATTTGTTCGGTTCGCGCCAGATACGGCGCCAGGCCGGGATCCAAATCGCCAGAGCGGGTGCTCATCACCAATCCCGCCGTCGGCGTGAAGCCCATGCTGGTGTCAATACTTTTGCCGTCACGCACGGCGGCCAGACTGGCGCCGTTGCCGAGGTGCGCGAGGATTACGCGGCCCTTCGTTGCCGCCGGGTCGCCGAGGCGCGCGAGTTCTTCCATTAGATAAGCGTAAGACAGGCCGTGGAAACCGTAGCGTTGAACTCCCTTTGCGTCGAAGCGTCGCGGAATCGGAAGCAGCGTGGCCACGCGCGGCATGGTGTGGTGAAACGCCGTGTCGAAACAGGCCACTTGGGGCAGTTTCGGATGACGGAGGCGGAACGCCTCGATCAGTTCAATCTCGCGGGGCAGATGATCCGGATCGTAGGGCCTGATGCGATGCAGTTCATCCAGCAATTCCTGGGTGACAATCTCGGGTTGGATGTGTTTCATGCCGTGGACCACCCGGTGTCCCACCGCCCGGACCGATTCGAAACCATTCTGCTTTTCGAGCCAATCAATCAGGAAATTCGCTGCCGATTTGTGATCGGCGGCGGCGAGGTTGCGGCTCTCCTGCTGTTTCCTGGCCGGGTCATTGAACGTCAGATTCGTCCCGCTCAGGCCAATGCGGTCAACCTTTCCATAAAGCCCCCGCTTCAGCGGTTCGCCGACCTGATACAGCGCGAACTTGATGCTCGACGAGCCACCGTTGATGGTCAGGATGGATTGCATTGATTCTTTAGGTAATGCCCGCCGCGCGGTTCGCGTCTGTTTATTTATGGGCTTCATCTTTCCGAATCTCGCGCTCCGCCTCAAGCCAATCTTGACCTGCTTGACCATCGCGGCGGCCTCGCTGCTCGTACAGTTCATAGGCGCGCCTGGCGACCTGCGGTGTCAAATCGGACGGTGTCCTGGCTTTGGCGGGATCGAAAATCCGATACGCGAGCAGTTTTATGCGGTCATTCACGAGGAACCACGCCAAGGAGTAGCCCCAAACCATGAGTGCCCAACCCCAGCCGATTGGCGGCATAAACAATCCATAAACCGCGATCAGGGTGGCCACCACTTGCGTGCCGAACACCGCCACCAGCAGAATCCGCGCGGGAGAAATGGACCAGAACGGGCCGCGCGTGCGGGTGATGAAAATTTTAAAATGTCCCGCCACGGACAGTTTCAAATACATCAGTGTCTGGATGAGCGCGCGGTCGAGGTGAAAGACACGTTCACCGATATAAAACAGGCCAAACGAGTCCATAACCCCGATGACACTCACCACCGTGGCGACCCCCAGCACCAGGCGCATGTTCCAAGTCTCGGGTTTGTTCGAGTAGTGAACATTGTCATACGCGATGGACAGGATCGCACCGTCGTTGAGCAACGCCAGCATCACGATCATCACCGCCGTCAATGGATAAAAGTTAAAGATCAGGATCGCCAGCGTCATGAACAACAGCACGCCCAGCGTCTCGGCAATGCGGTAGATCGCATAGCTGTTCATCCGCTGGAAAATTCTCCGGCTCTCCTTGATCGCGTCAATGATCACCGACAGGCCGGGCGTCGTCAGCACGATGGCCGCCGCCGCGCGCGCCGCGTCCGTCGCGCCCGAAACGGCGATGCCGCAATCCGCTTTCTTCAGCGCGGGGGCGTCATTCACCCCGTCGCCCGTCATACCGACGATGTGCCCGCGTTTTTGCAGGACATCCACAATGTGGAACTTGTGTTCGGGGAACACCTGGGCGAAACCGTCGGCCTGCTCGATGGACTCGGCCACCGACGCGGTCTCCTGCTGCTTTACGTCGCCCAAGCCGCTGGCATCGAGAATGGCGGTGCCCATGTCCAACTTTTTGGCGGTTTCCTGGGCGATGGCGAGTGCATCGCCCGTAACCATTTTGATCTTCACGCCCATCTCGCGCGCGGTTGCGATGGTTGCCCTGGCATCTTCCCGTGGCGGATCGAACAGGGGCAGCACACCCAGAAACTGCCATGGGCCTTCTCCCTCGGCCCGGGCCACGCCCAACGAACGAAAGCCGCGCGCCGCGAATTCGTTGACTGCCTTCTCGACGGCGGGCTTCACCTGCCCGGCATTGGCCGACAATGCCAAAATCACTTGCGGCGCACCCTTCGTCACCTTGAAGGTCTTTCCGTCTTTGGCTTTGACGGCGGCCTCGGTGCGTTTATGCACCGGGTCGAATGGCTGGAAATGGACCACCTGATAACCCTGCAAAACCTGGTTGTTTATCAGGCCGCCCAGAACGGCCAGATCAATGGTGTCGTTATTGTCCGCGCGCGACGCCAAGGCGCCATTGAGGATGACTTGATCGGCGGGGACATTGTTCACAATAAACGGATCGCCCAGCGTCAGCTTGTTCTGGGTCAGCGTTCCGGTCTTGTCCGCGCACAGCACATCTACGCCCGCCAATTCCTCGATGGCCACCAACCGGCTCACAATCGCCTGTTTCTTCGCCAGCAGGCGCGCGCCGACCGCCATCGTTACCGACAACACCGTCGGCATCGCCACGGGAATCGCGGCCACGGTCAGCACCAGGGCGAACTGCAACGTGGTGAGGATCGGGTCGCCGCGGAAAATCGCGACGGTAATAATCACCGCCACCAAGGCCACCGCGAGGATGATCAGGTAATTGCCAATCTTCAGCACCGCGCGTTGAAAGTGGCTGACGGTGTGCGCCTCCTGCACCAATTGCGCCGTCTTGCCGAAGTAGGTGTTCGCGCCCGTGGCATAGACCAGCGCGCCGATTTCACCCTGACGAATGATCGAACCGGAAAACACCGCCTCGCCGGGCTTGCGCGTGGCGGGCAATGACTCTCCCGTCAGCGCGGACTGATCCACCTCCACCGAATCGCCGTCCAACAAGCGCGCATCCGCCGGCACAATGTCGCCCAGGCGCACGCGGATGACGTCGCCTGGCACCAGCTCACGCGCTTGGGGGGTGGTCCACTTCCCATCGCGTCGGACGCGGGCCTTGATCGCCAGTGCGGCCTGCAGTGCGGCGATCGCGGTGCCCGCCTGGTGCTCCTCCCAGAATCCGACCTCGGCGTTGGCCAGAAGCAGAAGAAGGATGATGGCGAAGTCCGGCCAATGTTGGG
>PMOA01000048.1 GCA_003161635.1 Limisphaerales bacterium | reverse complement strand
CCGGACTCGCGGCTGGAAAACGAATTACACCAGCAAGTCGGCCAGCGCGAAACCGGACTAACCTGCTGTGGCTAAAAAAAAATCCTTCAAATCATGTGCTGCGCGCCAGCGTGAGGCCCAAAAAAAAAGCGAAGCCGTCACCCGGCCTTTGCCCGCGCCTGCGTCATGGCGCGAACATTCGATTGCGCTGGGCGTGGTGGCCGTCCTGGTTTTCGCCATGTTCGGCGATCTGCTGCTGACCGGCGGCACGCAGGTCTTTGGAAACCAGCACACCGATCTTTACCTCCAGTTTGTTTCGTGGCGCCAATTCGGGTTCAGCGAGCTGGCGAAGGGAAATCTCGTCCTTTGGAACCCGTATGTTTTCGCGGGTGAGCCTTATTTTGGCGGGGCGCAGGCGGCGCTGCTCTATCCGGTGAATTTCCTTTCGCTGATCATGCCGCTTGCAGCGGCGATCAACTGGAGCATCGCGTTGAATGCGTTCCTATTCGGGGCGTTCATGTATGCGTGGATGATATTCCGGGGCTTGAGGCCGGTGTCGGGTCTTTTCGCTGCGATGATCACAATTTTTTGCGGCGCGCATTTTATGCACGTTTACTCCGGGCACACCGTTCACATGGCGACGATGGCCTGGGGCCCGGTGATTTTCCTTGCGATTGACGGCATTTTTGAAAAACGCAAACTGACCTGGTCGCTGGTCGGGATGTTCGCCGTGGCCATGCAGGCGTTTGCCGGGAATCCCCAGTATCTTTTTTACACCGCCATCGCAGCCGGCCTTTATTCCCTCTGCCGCATGGCTTTTGGCGCAAAGCTGAGCATCGGCCTGTTGGCAGGGCTGGCGGGGATTTATCTCGGCGGGGTCTTGTTGTCGGCGATCCAGTTGCTCGTCGCGATGCAGGCTTCCGGTGAAACCGTCCGGAGCGAGCCGTTGCCGTACTTTTTCGCCAAGATGTTCTCGCTGCCGCCGGAAAATCTCGCCACGCTGATCGCGCCCAATTTTTTCGGGGACATGCTTCATCAGGCTTATTGGGGCCGGTGTTACCTCTGGGAAATGTCGCTCTATGTCGGCGTTGTCGGCTTCGTGCTGGCGGTTTACGGGGCGCTGTTCGGCCAGAATCGCAAGGGCATCCATGTGGCGCTGGTCATGATCGGGATATTGCTGGTGCTTGCGCTGGGGGATCATACACCGCTCTTTTCGCTGCTCTATTACCACGTGCCGGGATTCGACAAATTCCGCTGCATGGCGAAATTCATCTATCCCGCGTCGCTCTTCATCATTTTGCTGGCGGCGCACGGATTCGACCGCCTGCTGATCCGCCGGGCTATCGAACCGAAGTTTCTCATTTCTATTTTTGTGTTTGGCGGCGTGCTGGTGGTGTTCGCGCTCTGGGTGCGGAATGCCGACTGGCGCCCGGTAATCCAAGGCATTCAGGCGGCCGGGCATGGTGATACCTATCTCCCGCCTGCGGTTTATAATACCGACACGTTTATTTCCGGCGCGCAGGCATTCGCCTCGAACACCGTGTTCATTGCCGCGGCGACCTGCCTGGTGCTCGGCGGGCTGTTGGCGAGCCTATGCCGTTCGCAGCATCTGATTTACGCGGTACTGGCCCTGTCGGTGGCCGAAATGTTCGCCGTTGCCCGCAATTCACGCGACACGTTCGACAGCAATACCGTTGTCAACCCGGAGATCAAAGAATTCCTCGAAGATCATCCGGGTGACTACCGGATTTTTAACCCGCTCAATCACAACAGCGGAATGTCCCTCGGCGCGCAGGACATCTGGGGCTACGATCCCGGTGTGGTGCGGCGTTACGCGGAGTTCGCCACGTGGACGCAGGGCGGGGATCCCGACCAGGCGACACTGTATGTGCAATTCAAAAGTTTTGACCCGCTCTATGCGATGCTGCGGCTCAGGTACGCGTTCTTGCCCGACAAGGACCAGATGCGCATCGCCGAAGCGCCGACTGCGCCGCTGCCTCGCGTTCTGCTTGTTCCGAAATATCGCGTCATCAAGAAACGCGATCAGATTTTCCATGCCATGCGGGAAACCGGATTCGACCCGCGCACCGAGGTCCTCCTCGAAAGGCCGCCCATACCTGCGCCCGTAGAATCGGACAACCCGGGAACCGTGAAAGTCACGATCTCCTCGACGGATTATCTCGATATCGAGGCCGATGTCGCGCAGCCCGCGATTTTACTGGTCACGGATCTTTACACGCCGGCGTGGCGGACCGTGACGCTGCCGGGAAGCACTCAGCAGCAATACGAACTGCAGCCGGCAAACTACATTCTGCGCGCGGTTCCGCTTGCGGCAGGGCACCATCACCTGCGGATCGAGTACGCTCCGCGCGTCTATGCCGCCGGCAAATGGATTTCTATTTTCTCATGGCTGGCCTTTGCAGGAACGGCCGGCATCGCGGTTCTCATCTCAAGATCCCGGAAACCTGCGGTGAACGAGAGTTAATGACGGCGCTGGTTTGGTTCCGCGGGCGCACTACCGTGAAACCAACGTCGGTTGTGAAACGGCACAGTTAGCGGGTGATCTCGTCGTCGATGACCACTTTGCTGAAATTGCGCGGCGAGGAGGCGTGCCTGGAATGAACGACGCCGTTGGAATCATGGATGGCGAGGCCGACATGCGAAGTCGAGACGCCGGGTGGGACATCCTTTGAGATGATGCAAATGATGTCGCCATCCTGGATGTTCTTTTCCAACGCTGCCACGCGGTGGATCGGGATGCCGGTGACGCCCGGCCCGCTGGAAAGGTGGACGCCAAAGTCTTTTTGCTCGTCAATCGCAAGTCCGAAATCGTAAATTCCTGTCCATGCCCGTTGGAATCCAACTTGCCATTGCCGCCCTCGCCGGCCTGATTGTCGGCTGGCTGATTGGCCGCGCACGTGGTGGCGGAGGTCCGGACTCGCGGCTGGAAAACGAATTGCGCCAGCAGGTCGGCCAGCGTGAAACCGAACTCACCCAGATCCGCGTGCAATTGGCTGAGACGGGCAACGCCCGTGCAGCGGCGGAAGCCAGACACGCAGCGGCAGAGAAAATGCTGATTGAGCAGCGCGCGTTGCAGGACAAGACGTTGATTGATCTGCGCGAGGCGTTCAAGGCGTTGAGCGCGGATGCGTTGAAGCAGACGGCACCGGAATTTCTGCGATTGGCGGAACAGAGTTTCGGAAAACTTCAGGAAACGGCCAAAGGCGATCTGGCGCAACGGCAGGAAGCGATTAAAACTTTGGTTGAGCCGCTGAAGCAGCAACTCGAAACTTACCAGAAACGGTTGCAGCAAAGCGAAGCTGCGCAATCCTCCACGCTCGGCGAGGTGAAGAAGCAACTGGAGTTGCTCTCGCAGCAAAGCCAGTCGCTCGCCTCGGAAACGCTGCAATTCCGGCGCGTTTTGAGTTCCAACCAGGCACGCGGGCGCTGGGGCGAGGAAACCTTGCGGCGCGTCGTCGAGGCCGCCGGCATGAGCGCGCATTGCGATTTCACCGAGCAAACCCAGGCCGGCGAAAACCGGCCGGACCTGGTGGTGCGGCTGCCCGGCGACCGCTTCATCATCGTGGACGCCAAAGTGCCGGATTTTGATTTTCTTAATGCGCTGGAATCGGCGGACGACGCCAAACGCGCGGAAGCATTGGCCGCGCACGCGGCAAAATTGAAGGCAGCCATCAAGGCGCTTGCCGACCGTGATTATCCGAGCCAGTTCCCGAATGCGCTGGATTACGTTGTGCTGTTCGTGCCGGCGGAATCGCTTTTCAGCGCGGCGCTGGAAGGCGATCACGATTTAATTGTCTGGGCGGCAGGCAAACGAATTTTGCTGGCGACACCGGCGTCGCTCATCGCGCTGCTGCGTTCGGTTAGCATAAGCTGGCAGCAGCACGCACAGACGGAGAACGCGCAGAAAATCGCCGAAGCCGCGCAGGAACTTTACGCACGGGTATGCAAGTTCACGGAACACTTCGAGCGCATCCGCGACGGGCTGGCGAAAGCCAACGACGCTTTCAACGATGCGGTGGGCAGTTATGAGCGTATGGTACGTCCGGCGGGCGAAAAGATTCAAAAACTTGGCGGCACTGCTCCGGGCAAAGAATTGGCGGATGTCCAACCGTTGGATTCGACGTTGCGCCTGCCACCGGGTTAATATTTTAAGAAAACCAATGCTGCGCTTCATGCCTTCATGCCGTGCCAGCAAATTCAATCCACTTGACACACACGATGATGCATGGTTGATTTGCAGTGCGTTCAGGACGCGTCCGAGTCCGCGGAAAGGGCTGAGCCCACCTGTTGCCAGTGTTGCTAAAAAACAACAACCTTGATGCTGCCTGAAAGCGGACTACGGGCGATAGCAGAAAGGTTATATGTCAAAGTCGTTTCCTGTCCGGCCGAGTCTTGAGCAACTCAAGAAACAGGCCAAAGAACTCCTGAAATCCCACAAGTCTGGCAATCCTGACGGCCTCCGGCGCATTCAGGAAAAGCATCCTGATTGGTGCAAGCGTTCTGCAGAGGAACTTCGCGCAACCCGCTTTTCGCTCGGGGACGCTCAACTGGTGATCGCCCGGGAGTACGGCTGTGCCAGTTGGCCGAAACTGAAGGCGCAAGTGGAGTCCATCATGGCAACTATAAGCAACCCGGTCGTCAAGCCGGCCACAGGTATCACCTGGAAATGGATCGGCTATGAATACCGCACCAGCAAGGATGGCAAGCGGACGTGGATGAGGGTCGCCGCGAACCGACGGCACGCATATAAACCGCCCGGTCTATATCGAGTGACCGACATCGACGATCAGGGGCAAATCCGCTGGGTGGAAATTTCTGACGCCGTGCATCGGCGGCAATTGAAATGGTGGCCCAATCAGAAGAAAGCACAACTCTCGGAAAGCGAGCAAATACCACCCGAGCAGTTACCGCAGGACCCGCGCGGGCCGTTTGTCTGGCTCACCGAGGCGATGAAAAAGGAAAACCTGCAATGGGTGGAAACGCGGGTGACGGCCACGGGAGAAGTCAACACCTTCCGGCATTTCATCAAAGACGAGTTCCGTTTCGCGGTTGACATCAAAGAACGGTACACGAGTTGGGACGTCTGGATTGATCAGAAAACCAAACAACTGGTCGAGTTCCATCATCCTGGAGGTGATGGTTTTGATCCAGAAACGGATCCCGCGCGTCACACCCCACCAGAAAAAGAATGGTCCCATGGGGAATTGGTAGGAAGTATTGATTATGACATCGTCTTTGATGCGGAATTGGACGATTCGCTGTTCCTGCTGGAACCGCCCGAGGGTTATGTCGTTGAAAACTGGGTCCGGCCTCCACTTCCCCAGATTACGGAGCAGGAGATAATCGACTATCTAGGTATCGCAGCTGATTTCAACAACAAGACATTTCCCGATCAAATCGATTGTCCGTTCAGCAACGACAGATTAGTACAGACCTGGAAAACACCCAAAGAGGAGCGAACTGCGGCCGAGCAAAAGTTCGTAGAGACGCAAAACCATTACGTTGCGTTCGGTCCGGGTTCTCCTGTGGCCCACTTCATCAAAAACAACACAGAAGAGAACAGTTTCCGGTATCTGGGCAAAGGCATCAAACTCGGGGACAAGGATCACATCGTCTGCTGGTACAAGCTGAAAGGCGCAAGAAGCTATCGGGTTGTCTATGGGGATTTAACCGTAAAAGAACTCCCGCCGGAAGCCCTGCCTCTTCCCGTGAAGCCATGACTTATGTTTGAGACAGGCGAGACGCACTGTCCTACGCTAAAAACAAAAACCCCGGAGAAAATTCTCCGGGTTTTTATTTAAAGACTGGCGGCTACCTACTCTCGCAGAACCTATAGGACTACTACCATCGGCAAGACTGTGTTTGACGGCCGAGTTCGGAATGGGATCGGGTCGGACCACAGCTTTATGGCCACCAAGAAACGGAAGTCAGAAGCCAGCGGCGGGCAGCTCGAATTTCCATTCCGAACTCCGCTCTGATTTTCCGACTAAATTTAAAAGAACAAACCGGATCAAACCGGGATTCTCTGAAAACTGCACACAGGGTTGCCGAGCAATTACTTTTCGTGAGTTTTAAATCGCTTTCTTCCTCTTCAAAGAAGAAAAAGAAAAGCAATCAAGCCGCACGACCGATTAGTACCAGTCAGCTAAACGTCTTACAACGCTTACACCTCTGGCCTATCAAACGGGTGGTCTGCCCGTGGTCTTTAGGGGGCTTGCGCCCCGGGAGACATTATCTTGGGATGAGCTTGGCACTTAGATGCTTTCAGCGCTTATCTCTTCCGCACATGGCTACGCAACGATGCCGCTGACGCGACAATTGCCACACCAGAAGTGCGTCCAACCCGGTCCTCTCGTACTAAGGTTGGAACCCCTCAAGTCTCCTGCGCCCACAGTGGATAAGGACCGAACTGTCTCACGACGTTCTGAACCCA
>PMOA01000073.1 GCA_003161635.1 Limisphaerales bacterium | reverse complement strand
CCTCCGACTTGTTCCTCTGATGGGCGCTGTCGCGTCCGTCCTCGACGACCCCCTGGAAGCGCGCGTAGGTCTCGTCGATCAATGCCTGGACCATTTCACGTTCTTCGGGCGGGATTTCAGCCGGGTTGCGCTCGCCGCTGAGCATGTCCTTGTACAGGCCGCTCTTGTAAGTCACCGGCGCGAGGCCGACCTTGTCCATCAGTCCGCGATAATTCCACGTGTGCAAAATCACGCCGATGCTGCCGGTGATGGTGAGTTCGTTCGCCACAATCCAGCGGCACGGCGCAGAAACGTAATAACCGCCGGATGCTGCCAGACTGCCCATGGAACAAACCACCGGCTTGTGCGATTTATCCTGAAAATCGGCGACGGCCTTGTTAATTTCGTCCGAGGCCATCACCTCGCCGCCCGGCGAATCCACCTTCAAAATCACCGCCTTGACCCGGTCATCATCCTTCGCGTGGTCAAGCTGCGCTTTGATCACGTCCACCATGTTGTTGCCGGTCTGGTTCCTTGCGTTATCGGTGATGATGCCATTGATCGTGACGACGGCTATTTTGCTGCGCGCGTCGTTGTCTTTGAGCACGCATTCCTCGAGCCGCGGGCCGACTTCGCGCATCATGCTGGTGCGAAAGCCGCTCCGGCTGAATCCGGAGCTAAACGCGTGTGAGATAAATTGCGTGAAATTCCCGAACAGGCTGATGAACAGCAGCACGAGCAGAATGATCGCAAAAATCATCCAGCCCCGGCTCTTGCGCGGTTTGGACGGCGGTGGCGGCGTGATGATCGGCGGCGGCGTCAACGGTGGCGGCACACCCGGTGAAGAAAAGGACGAATTTTCCATAACGCCCGCAAACTAACGCAAAACCGGCGGGGGAGCAAGGCGGATTGAAGGTGGCAAACACCGTAATCAAGCGCCGAACTCTGATTCGGCGTGGACCGGCAACGCACCCGCCGATTCGGAGATCGGCGCTCCGGTGGGGCGAGCGTCCTCGCGAGTCGTGGTGGCCGTCCGTCAGGATCGGCTCGCCGGGAGTCTCGCCGCACCGCGTTTCACCAATACTGATGCACCAGCGGGCGAATCTGTGCGTCGTAAATCGCGCGGATTTTTTTCATCGCGTCGGCGGACAACGACGGCAAGTCCGACGCCGCGATGTTCTCCGCCACTTGTGCCGGACGTTTGGCGCCGGGAATCGCGCACGTCACCGCCGGAAATTCCAGAATCCAGCGCAAGGCCAGTTGCGCCGGGGTTGCGCCTTTGGGCACGAGCGGACGCAATTGCTCCACCACGCGCAGGCCGGTCTCGAAATCCACGCCGGAGAACGTTTCACCGCGGTCGAACGCCTCGCCGTGACGGTTGAAATTCCGATGGTCATCCTTTGCGAACGTGCTCGCGCGCGTGATTTTGCCGGACAACATTCCGGAGGCCAGCGGCACGCGCGCAAGGATGCCCACGCGGCGGCGCTGCGCCTCCGGGAAAAACAATTCCGCCGGACGCTGCCGGAAAATATTAAAAATGAGTTGAATCGTCTGCACGCCGGGAAATTCGATGGCCTTGAGCGCCTCCTCGACCTTTTCCACGCTTACGCCGTAATGCCGCAGCTTGCCGGCCTTCACGAGGTCGTCGAGGATGCCGAACACCTCGGGCATGTAAAAAACCGCCGGGGGCGGACAGTGCAGTTGCAGCAGGTCAATCGTGTCGGCCTCCAGGTTCTTAAGGCTGCGTTCGATGAATGCCGTGAGATTCTGACGATTGTAACCGTCGGCGGTGTGCGGGTCGAGCCGGCGACCGGCCTTGGTGGCGATGTAAAACTTTTCCTTCCGCTCCTTGCGCAATCTGGCCAGCAGCCGTTCGCTGTGGCCGTCGCCATAAACATCCGCCGTGTCGAAAAAGTTCATCCCGCCATCCAGCGCACGATGCAGGGCCGCGAGCGATTCCTTGTCGTCCACGTTGCCCCACGTGCCGCCGATGGCCCACGCGCCAAAACTGATTTCCGAAACCTTCCAGCCGGTACGACCGAGTTCGCGATATTTCATGCGGGCAAATTAAACGAAAAATACTTTAACGCAAAGTCGCAAAGGTGCGGAAAGTTTTTTTAGCCCGCCCTCATCCTGACCTTAACCCTTGTTGGTTTTTGCACAGTTCTCCAGAAGAAGGGCGGCTTGAGAAGAATATATCGATGTCACCGTCGCCAATGACAATCTTTTCCACGAGGCTTTCGCCGATCTTGCGCTTGGTCTCCAAGGGCATTTTCGGCCACTTGTCATACAGCGAATTGGCTTCATGGAGAATGTCATCGGCGGAGAGCTTGTTGACACGCAAGAAGTCCACCTCAGCCTCCAGCTTGGGCAGTTCGGTCTGCAATTGTTTCATCCGCTCCTCGGCGGGTGCATACAAATCATGGAAGCCGTCGCCGGAAATCTGCTTTTGCAAATACAATTGGTGCGTCTGGTGCATTTCCTCACGCACTTTTTGAATTTCCCGTTTATGGGTGCCCAGCAGGGCGGATTTTTCGACCAAGTTGCGGCTGGCTTTCTGCAAGTGCTTGGCAATCCGTTTGGGCTGGGCAAAAAAACTCTTCATTTCCTGATGGAAGATTGCTTCCAAGTCCACAATGGGAATCTTGTTGCAGCACTTGCGGCAGACATATTTCGGGCTGCCAGCGCGCACATACATTTTCTCGCCGCACGCGCAATGTGCTAGACTGCCGAATAAATGGACGGGTGATGGCCTTGGACGTTTCCAGCTTTTGGTGTGTTCTTCAATGATTTGATTCACGTGATTCCACACGGCTTCGGAAATGATGGGTTGGCACTCAACCTTGCTCCATTCGTTTTCAGGTTTGGGAACGGTCTGCCATGATTTTTCCAACTGACGCATACGGTTGAAATAATAGATGTCCTTGGCGCTCGGATCGGTGAGGAGGCGATAAACTTGGCTATCGTGCCAGATGACGCCGCCACGCGTGCGGTATCCGGCGGCGTTCAACAATTTGGCAACCTTGCCCTTGCGCCGGTGCTGCAAAAACAATTCATACGCTTTTTTGCGGATGGCAGCTTCTTCGGGTTTGATAACGAGCTTGCGGTCTTTCCACTGGTAGCCGTAGTGGGCACTTCCATTGATGGATTTGCCGAGCTTTGCGCTGGCCATTCCAATGGAAGCCGAGTCGCTTCAAGTTTTCCCTGATTTTACCAACCGGCGGGACATTGAATTCGAGCCAGACCCATTTGCCAACAACCTGGGCTTGTCCCCAAATCTCTGGCATTTCGTTTTTGAGCCGGTCGAGCAAGGTCATGGTGTTGGCCATGTCTGCGGTATGTTGAGTCTTCATGCCGCCACCTCCAATGGTGCGGGTGACACGGCCGTTTCTACGGCACTGATCGGGGCGTCAGCGGTGCTTTTGCCGAGAATGAAGTCAGCCGCTTTTTGCGCCTGCGCTGCCGCATGCACAATCAGGGTTCTGTCGCTGCGCAACTGGTCAAGCCAGCCGTTCAGATAGGCGGCGGAATTATCAATCGTCCGCTCGGCAATCTCGGCCTGGCTGCACAGAAACGCTGCGCCCATTTCGGCGATCAATTCCTCTTTGCAGTAGGGATTGGAACCGAAACCGGCTTTTTCCGTGAGGGTTGCCCGGTTGAGACGCGTCTCATGGCCGGTGGCGTGAACCAGTTCGTGAAAGAGCGTGGCGTAATAGCCCTCCGCCCGCTCGAACCGCTCCCGCGCCGGCAAGCCGACACAATCCTCGCGCGGCGAATAGAAGGCGCGTGTCATGCTGTGCTTGATGAGCGGTGGTTGCGGCATGTGCGCCACCATATCCTCCGGTTTGCAGATGCCGTTCACGGGTGTCTCCACTGGCGCTGTGCAATTTTCAAGTCCGTCGCACTGCGCCATATTGAAGACATGGTAAAAGCGGAGCAGCCGTTTTTTCTGCGGCTCGTCCGATTCCTTATCCTCAAAGGTCGTCTGTTTCCAAAAGACGACGGGACACGATTTCTCGCCCTTGCGCACGGTTCCACCAAGCTGCAAGGCCTGCCGGAACGTGAGCCAGAAGGGTGATTCATAACTCATGGCCAACAGCAGGAAAACGTTGATGCCGCGATACGGCTTTTGACTGACGAGATTTCGGGGCAACCCGGTTCGTGCCTTCCACGGTTTGTGCCAGGGGACTGTGCCTTGCGCGAGCAAGGCGACGATACGTTCGGTGATCTGTTCATAAACATGAGCATTCATGGGATTTTCCTTTCAATGTGCTTGGGGGGTGAACTAATGACGGACTCAAAGAAGATGAGCCGCCTCCAGTAAAACATCCTAGCATAGATGCTGCTCGTTGTGAAGCTGCGGACAATCAGCCGTCCATTCCATTAAGCGGGCGCGTTTTCAATGATTGCCGAAAGTGTTAATTTGAGCTATTGAATCAGCATGAACGAACCGGTCATCCAGACCCCAACGCCGCGCCCGGCGGAGAAACTCGCCTTGGCACAACAGGCGTTCCGGGAGTTTCATGCCCGGTGCTTTTGGTTCATGCGGCCCGACGCGGAGATCGTTTCGGAGGAAGTCCCTTACATTTGCGAACGGCTGCGCGCGGACGGCGGACGGCGCGGTTTCTACATTGCCGCTGAATTATGCCGCTAGGGGATTTCGAAAAGAACATCCTGCGCCTGCTGGCGGCCAACCGCAATCCCGAGAGCTATGTCGCCGGCGCGACTGTTTTTTTGCGGCGGGAAGATTCTCATCGGCAGTCTCAAGACATCGACGTTTTTCACGACACAGTGCAAAGTCTCAAATTGGCGGCGGCGCAGGATGCCGCCGTGTTGCAACAGAACGGCTATACGCTGGAATGGGCCGAAACTCAGGAGACGTTGCAGCGGGCGAAGGTTTCCAAAGATGGTCGTTCGACCAAGGGGGACTGGGCGTATGATTCCGCATTCCGTTTTTTTCCAGTGCAACCCGATGCCGAGTTGGGCTTTGTGCTGCATCCGATGGATGGTGCAACCAACAAGGTGTTGGCACTGGCCGGGCGCGGCGAACTGCGTGACTATCTGGATGTGCTGTTTCTGCACCGGAACGTCTTGAGTCTGGGCGCGCTGGCGTGGGCGGCCTGCGGCAAAGACATCGGCTTCACCCCGCAATTTTTGATCGAGGAGGCGCAACGCCTCGCCCATTACCCCGCCGTCCGGTTGAAGACGCTGCTGTTGCGCGAACCGGTGGATTTGGTTGAGTGCAAACACCGGTGGTTGGCAGCGGTAGCCGAAGCAAACGCCCTGTTCTTGAAGCTTCCTCCGGAAGAAATCGGCTGTCTTTACTTGGATGCCAACGGGCAGGCCGTGACACCCGATCCAACCGCGCCGGGATTTGCGCTGCTTCGACGTCACTTTGGCAGCGTGCGCGGCGCGTGGCCGGCCATTACTCCAAGTTAAAGCCGGCAGGCTTCACTTCCCAAAACACAGACTACGGAGGGATTACCCTTTGGCGTGGGGCTGGGGCGCGAAGCCCAGCCGGAATGAAAAAAGCTCGTGAACCAATAAATTCACGGGCGGTGTTGTCAGTATGCCAGAGAAATCAGCTTTCGTCGGACAACATGACGGTGATGGCTGGTTGCGGATCGTCCAGGTCGAGCGCGCCGCAAGTGGCGATGAGTTTGACGAGCCGGGCGCGTCGATTGTCGTTGCGGACATAGAGCGCAACGGGCAAGCAATCAACGCCCGCCCGGCTGCCGCGAATGGCAAACCGCAGCATGGTCAGAATATCCCAAAGCCTGCCCGTCTCGTCCTGGCCTTCGACGCCCTCCGGCACGGTCACGAATTGTTCATAAACCCCGCGCGTGAGGAAAACAGGGAAGCGGATGCCCGCTTCGGCTGCCCGCCGGGAAACCTC
>PMOA01000105.1 GCA_003161635.1 Limisphaerales bacterium | reverse complement strand
AGCGCCCGTGCTTTGCGCCCGACATGATGCACGGACGACGGATTGCCCCAGATTTCGCCGACACCTCCGCCCAAAAATGGCAGCATCGCGTCGCGCACCGCCGGGTCGAGCGGCGTGGTGGCGTTGTAATCGAGATAAATCGAGCGCGGCATTGGCAATTTACGATTTACGATTTACGATTTACGCGTTGGTGGTGAGCGCGCGCGTCAATCGTCAATCGTCAATCGTCAATCGCAAATTCAGAAGTGCGCGATCACCTCAATCTCCACATTCGCGCCCTTTGGCAATGCTGCGACCTGGACGGTCGAGCGCGCCGGAAAATCGTTCGTGAAGTATTTCGAGTAAATCTCGTTCATGCCGGCGAAGTCGCCGAGATACGTCAGGAAAACCGTGCTTTTGACGACGTTGGCGAACGTCATTTGTTGATCGTCAAGAATCGCCTTTACGTTTTGCAGCGCGCGTTCCGTTTGCGCTTTGATGTCGCCGGAGATCAAGCTTCCGGTGGCCGGGTCGATCGGGATTTGGCCGGCGCAGAACATCAGGTCGCCGACGCGCACGGCGTGATTGTAAGGACCGACGGCAGCGGGTGATTTCGCGGGTTTGATGATGGTTCTGGTTGGCATGAGTCAGTTCGCTTTATTTCAGAAATACGAGGCGAGTCTGTCGCTTTTGTCCGCCAGCGTCAAGGTGTGGCGCTTTGCTTTTCATTCGCCCGGACAATCCGCGTCTGCTATTTTGCGCGCCGATTAATGTCTGTTCAACCCAAGAACCACAACGAAACAAAAAGCGCCGCCGCTTTGGCCGAACGCCTGAAGGCCGCCGCCGAGTTGCTGGAAACCATCGCCGGCAACCGCGCGTTGCTCGCCGGGGTTTCGGAGGAGGAACGAATGCGTCTGCTCAAGGCGGCGGGCGAAATTTACTGCCCGGATGTGAACGCGCGGCGGCGGTTCGTGAAGGCCAAAGTGCGCCAGCGCAAGGCGGAGAAAATTCAGCGGGACCAGTCCCAACTCAATAAAACCGGGATTCGAAAGCTGCGCCGGGAAAAAATTTTCACCACGCCGAATCTGATTTCGCCCATCGGGTTCCAGCAGCAGGAGGTCGAGGGCGACCTGGAGTTCCGTGAAGTCGTCGAGCCGCAGAATTGCTACATCTGCAAGCAGGACTACACGACGATTCATCATTTCTACGACCAGCTTTGCCCGTCGTGCGGGGAGTTGAATTTCCGCAAGCGCACCGAGTCGGCGGATTTGCGCGGTCGCGTGGCGCTCCTGACCGGCGGGCGCGTGAAGATCGGTTATCAGGCGGGCATCAAGTTGCTGCGCGCCGGAGCGCAACTCATCGTCAGCACGCGCTTTCCACGCGACGCGGCGACCCGTTACGCGGCCGAGCCGGATTTCGCGGAGTGGGGGCACCGGCTGGAAATTTTTGGACTTGATTTGCGCCATACGCCGAGCGTGGAGGCTTTTTGCCGGCATCTGCTCGCGACGCGGACGCGGCTGGATTTCATCATCAACAACGCGTGCCAGACGGTGCGGCGTCCGCCGGATTTTTATCAGCACATGATGAAGGGCGAAAACGGGTCGCTTAACAAAATGCCGGAGCGGGCGCGCAAACTGCTCGGTGCTTACGAAGGTTTGCGCGGCTATCATCTGCTGCCGGAAGGTGAGACGGCTCGCGGGGATCGCCGCAGAGCGGGACAAGCTGCTCGCCCCACCGGTTTGATGACAGGCATTTCGCAAGTCGCGGGACTGACGCACGCGGCGGCGTTGTCGCAGGTGCCGCTGTTGCCGGACGGACTCGCCGCGCAGAAGGATTTGTTTCCCGAAGGCCGGCTGGACCAGGATCTCCAACAGGTTGACCTGCGCGAGCGCAATTCGTGGCGGCTGCTGCTGGCCGAAGTGCCGTCAGTCGAGCTGCTCGAAGTGCAACTCGTGAACGCCATCGCGCCGTTCATTTTGAATGCGCGGCTGAAGCCGTTGATGTTGCGCGCGCCGGAACGCGACAAGCACATCGTGAACGTGTCGGCGGTGGAGGGACAATTTTACCGCAAGTTCAAGACCACGCGGCATCCGCATACGAACATGGCGAAGGCCGCATTGAACATGATGACACGCACGTCGGCGACGGATTATCACGCGGACGGCATCCACATGAACAGCGTGGACACGGGCTGGGTGACGGACGAGGACCCGGTGCAGATCGCGGCGCGCAAGGTGCAGGAACACCGGTTTCATCCGCCACTGGACATTGTGGACGGCGCGGCGCGGATTGTTGACCCGATCATCGCGAGCTTCAACACCGGCGAACATGTCTGGGGAAAATTTCTGAAGGACTTCAAGGAGACGGATTGGTGAAAGCAAAATACTTGCGGCAAGCTGGCGTGAAATTTCTTGTCGCGTGAAGAACGCGAAGCGGGCCGGCAAATCGGAATCCCAAAGGGATTGTGGCCTCCAGCCCAAGGTTGCGAGGCACGAGCTACCTTGGGAAAACCGTCGAATGAAAATCATGTACCCCAACGGGGTTGTGGCCAATTCTTCGACGGTGACGTTCAATCCCAGACGTATTTTTCATCCCACTCGATTTCGTGCCGGCGCAACAGCGCGCGCAGTTCGTCTTGAAATCCAACCTTGCGGTGATGCTCCTCCTGTCCGGCGATGTATTGTTTCACCTGTTCGAGATTCGATTGGCTCACGGAGAAATCCGCGTAGCCGCCTTGCCACTCGAAGTCGGCGTAATCGCGACCGCGCTCTTTCAGCCAGAGGTTCGAAACCCGTTTCAATTCCTTCACCCATTCGGCCTGCGTGATTGTGCGCCCGAATCGCGCGAGCAGATGGATGTGGTCTTCCACGCCGCCGACGAGGATGGGTGGGCAATCGAGTTGTTTGGAAATGCCGCCGAGATACGCGTGAAGCGCGTCATGCGTGGGTTTTTCGCGCAGAAGCGGACGGCGGTCTTTGGTGGAGAAAACGAGATGAATGTAAACAGCGGAAAGGGATTGTGGCATGGAGGGGGAATGTCAAAATCGGAATCGGCGCGCCAGTCCGGGATAAACGCGATGAAGATCAAACGTTCGGAAATGGAAACCAACCCAAATTGGGTTATGGCCGATGATATGCGCGATGTGTGAAAATGGATTTGGCCACAACCGCTTTGCGGTTGGAATATTTGTTGGACGTTGACCCAGGGTAGCTCGTTCCTCGCAACCCTGGGCTTTGGGACGAAATCCCGTTGGGATTTTCTGCCGTGCCCGGGGACGGACACACTCCGGTAGCAACACCGGCGAACATGTCTGGGGAAAATTTCTGAAGGACTACCGCGAGACGGATTGGTAAATGGAAATTCAAAAATGATTTTGTCTTTCCGTGGCTGCGTTAGTAACGTGCCAACCAATTATGAATAAAAGCTTGGTGCAAGAACTCGTTTCTAAATTTGTCCAAAGCTATGATTCGGTTGCCAAGGATAAGATTTGGCAAAAGCAGAGTGCGGATTTTCGGCGGTTCTGGTCAGAACGGGTGCTTGCACCGGGAAAGGAAACAATTTCTGATGACGACTGCGACGCAATCATTCGTATTCTCGACTTTAGTGGAAAGGGCAAACCAAAGGGCAGTGAGGTTGTCGCCAAAGTGATGGTTCCACAAAATGTCTGGCGGAAACTTTTTAACATTCTTCACTCTGATAAAAAGCTCGCAAGTTTGGTGGATTCGATTTTCAAGGAGGCCAACATTGACCGTAAGGCTCAATTAATAGATGAGCTTTATGTCGCAAACGCAGCTGGGGAAAATCGGCTCACTGGTGAAAGTGGAAATGTGCTGAACGCGCTGCTCGCAGCGTATGACCCAGTTAAGAATTTGTCGGCAGTATCAATCAAGCACCGAAAAGCTCTCATGGACTTTCTGGAAATAAAGTCGCCTTTTGATTGGGCTTCGGCTTCGATTGGAAAACGGATTTCACATAGTAATGAATCCATTCAAGAGGCCACTCGTGTTCTTGGTCTGACTGGTTCTGCGCGGACACTATACCGGTTTTTGTATTCGGAACCGGTCTCGAATCTCTGGCAAGACACCATCAAGCGAGAAGGCAAACAAGTGATTGTCACTGTTCCGCAAAAAACCGACGCCGAAGAAATTCAACTGCCGAACAAAGGCGAGATACGGGAATCGCTGCAAATGCAAGCCATCCTCGCAGACATTGGCTCAAAAATGGGATTTCAAATCTGGCTGCCCCGTTCAGACCGTGGCAGAGTGCTGACAAAATGGAAACCGAAGGCGGGCATACTGCTCGAAGAGCTTCCGGTCACGTTCAAATCCGACCACGATGAAAATAATCGAACAGATTGACGTGCTTTGGCTCAAAAAAGCAGAAATTGTCAGAGCTTTTGAGGTTGAGCACACAACGTCAATTTATTCTGGGATTCTCCGCATGGCGGACTTGCTCGCGATGCAGCCTAGTATCACAATTAAATTGCACATCGTTGCTCCGACTTTACGGCGCGAAGAGGTTTTCCAAGAAATTGGCCGGCCTGTTTTCGCCGCGCTGGGAGGACGCGCGCTTTCGGAAATTTGCACTTTTCTTTCATACGAAAGCCTGACGGATTTACACGAACAAAAATTTCTTGAGCATTTGTCCGACAAGGTGATTGAAGATTACGAAGATAAATCACAGGAAGCGTAGCACCGTAGGTGCGGAATCTTTGTAGCCCGCCCGCCCCAAGATAATTTCAGCTCCGTAGGAGTGCTACCGACCCGTCGAACGCACACCACTCTATCAGGTTCATTGGCACAAATAACACCCCTCAATGGCTGTTCGGCTCTCCTACGGAGCTTGTCATTTCAATATTTTGTTTTTCTACAAATATGCCGCGCCTGCGGCGCTGGTTCATGGCGATTTCAGCCATTGCGTCAGTGTCGGGCTGGCGGGAATCCAGCGGGCGTGAAGCTGCGGCGGCGTGGCCGTGGGGTCCATCATCAGGCTTTCGGCGAGATAGATGGTGCCGTTGCCGTAATAGTAAACCGAGGGACAAAACATCAGGCCGGGCAGTTGGTCACTGGTCATCTTGATGGTGTCGAGGTTGGTGACGCCGGCGAATGGAAAATCGGACAGTTCGACGGACGTGCCGTCGCGCAGGTTGCGCACGACTTCGGCCAGCAGCGCGGCGTTGGTGGTGGTGAGATACGGATTGCGCCGGTCGGGGCGGTAGGCGGTCATTTCGCGGAAGGTGACGGTGCGCCAGTCGAACGGCGGTTGTTTGATGTTGCGATAGTGGACATACGCGGGCATCTCGGAGCCGCAATCGCCGGCGACGTAGGCGGTGACCGGCTGGCCGGGAATCGCGCAGATTTTGCCGTCGCCAAACGCCATGCGCCCGATGACGGGCTTCGGATCGCTTGTCATCATTTGCAAGGCGGATTCCTCGTAGTCGTTCACAAAAACGTCGTTGCCGCACGTCAGCGAGCTGTGGCGATAACCGGCGTGTGAGGAAGCCGATTGTTCCGAAGTGTAAACCGGCAGGCCGGAGCCGTCCGCCGTCGCCTCTTGGTGGCTGGCAAAAAAGCCGAGCGCCAATGCCAGCACCAGCGCCACACCGATTACACCGAGCGCGAGCAGCGCGGCGGCGAGGATGAACCAGTGGTTTTTGGTCATGGCCGGTCTTCAGGTGACTGAAAGAATTTTCGCGGCCTGTTTCATGCCGCCGAAGGTGAGTTGCGGCTGGTCGCCTTGTTTCCTGCCCATGAGCTGCTCGCCCAGCGGCGATTGCGGCGTGATGACGAGGATTTCCCTTTTTTCGTGAACGACTTCCGTGCCGCCGGCGCGCGGGCCGATGAAGTAAAAGGAGTGTTCGCCGCCGGTTTCAAGTTCCACCAACGCGCCGGGGTCAATGGCCTCGCCGTCACCAAACTTTCGGACGGCCAGCTTTTCAAATTCGGCAATGGCGGATTCGATTTCCGCCGCCTGCTTGGACTGGCCGCGGGCGAGATAGGAGGCTTCGAGGCCGCGGGTGTCGTATTTGCCCTCGGCCCTGCTCTGCTCATGCGTGGCTTCGGCGCGCGAGGCGTTCGCGGCGCGGAAATAAACTGCCAGTTCATCCGTCAGCCGGGCGATGATTTTCCTGATGAGGGCGCGTTTGTTCATGGCCGGCGGCTCTTTCACATTCCTTCGGCTCAGAAATGCGCTCCCAACCCGACGACGAGGCGGAAGTCATCCGGCTTGGGTTGAACGCCGTCCGAGCCGATCTTGGGATTGGAGATGCGGTCCCAGATGGCTCCCAAGGCCGCTGCCAGCCAAAAGCTGAAGACACAACAGCGGTCTGATTTAAACACAGGGGTCACGCGCATCGCTGACCAAGCATAGGCAAAAGCTGTTCTCCGGAAAAACAGATTATTTGCGGAATATGGACTGCGGTTGACCGTCGGTAAAGAACTGAAGTGCAGGAGCTTTAATTTCGGTCGTGGTGTCGCAGATTGTTGCCCGATATGTTCTAATTTGACCTGTTGATTGAATCATACCTGTCTTTCTGCTTTTTGGCGTCTTCTTGCAACTTGGCACGCTCATCAATCGCCGCTTCATGTTCTTCACGCTGCTGTTTTCGCCCTCGCTCATAACTAAATGCGCAAAGAACGACTACTGCAAAAAACACAAGAAAAATGAGCGCCCCGAATTCGTCGTTTTGTAAATGAAAAGCCAACGTGAACATGCGGCCGATTAACCCGCAAACCGCTGGCGCGGTCAACAACTATCAAAAACCGGGCGCACATGATTGGGCCGCCACCAGAAGGAGAAACGGACTAAAGTAATCCCAACGACTACTAATTACAGTCTTCCAGCCTCAAAAGTATTTCATTGACTTACAGCTACTTACGACAATGTAGAAAGATTTTCTACTATATTTGTTGCAAGTATCAATGGTGGTGATATGATTTTCACAACAATGAAAACGACAGACAAACACAACGAGGTCAAGACCGAGGCGAGTTATCCGCTCTACGATTTATCCGAAGCGGTGAAAATAGCCGAGGCTGTGCGTGATTTGGGCGGCGGCAATGCGCCGGTATCTAAAAGCCTGTTGGCACAACACCTTAAATATGCTGAAAGCGGCCCCAGTTTTTTCCAAAGGGTAACGGCGACTAAAGCGTTTGGGTTGATTGAGGGGCGTGGGTCATATTCGCTCACCGATTTGGCGAAGCAGTATTTCTATCCCACCGTCGAGAACGGGAAAGAATCTGCCGCCGTAAAATCGCTAACCTTTCCAAAAGCGTTCGCTTTATTGGTTCAAAAATTTGATGGCGGGAAGCTGCCTGCGATTGAAATGATTGGAAATATCATCCATGCGGAAGCTGACATTCCCGTCAGCAAAAAAAGTATTTTGGCGGGCCTCTTTCTGCGAAGCGTTCAATCTATTGGAGCTATTGATTCGGGAGGATTTTTGCGCTGCAAAGCTCTGGTTTCTGCTGGCAAAAAAGTATTGGACGGGATTGATAGTGGAAGAATCCCAAAACAGTTCAATCTCGACCAGGCGCCAGATGATTTTAAGTCAAAACCAAAGGCTGATGACCAAGATCAGGATGATGCAGAATCCCAAACACAGACGCTTTATTTGGACAACAGCCGCAAGCGAAAAATAACCATTAAGGCTCCATTTACGGTTTCTAAAGATGAGCTAGAGCGAATACGGGCTTGGTTTGGAGTCGTATTGCTCGTTCAAGAAATTAACTCGGAAAAAGAATCTCAATAAGACCATGAAAAATTTACTGGTAGAGAGCGGGACAGCGTCGCAAGCGTTTGGGTGTGTCAGCATGACGAAGACGAAACCCATTACCGCTCTCTACCAGTGCCAATTTCGGGGAACGGGTGTGGCAGGTCGCAAGCCTACTAAAACATTACCAATACGCCCCATAAGTGTAAGATACCACACCCTTATCCCCAAAATTTAACAAAAATCAAAGCCTCGCAAGTGCTTGAACACCTACGAGGCACAACCAACAGGCCGAAACCTGACGGAAGCATATCTTCGCAGATATTGATGCTACGTTAGAGCTTTGGCCGGGAAAGGTCAAGTGACAACGTGCCATTGCTGTAACGGAGGAGCTAAAAAGTCGGGTTCATATCGGAATAGAAACCGCGTCGTGCAACGCTATTGCTGCACTCGCTGCAACAAAACCTTTTCTGAATCGCAACCGCTGACCGGGCTGCGGACGGAACACGAAAAGGTCGTTCAAATCGTCAAACTGCTCACAGAGGGCGTAGGCGTTCGCGCCACTGCCCGGCTGACAGATTGCCAGCACAAGACCGTGCTGGCCGTTCTAAACGCCGTAGGCGAGAAATGCGCCACGTTCCTAGATCGCACCGTTCGCAATATCACATTTGCAATGGCAAACCGCGCCGCGTAAAGCTACTTCACGCGGACGCGACCATGGACCAGATGATGGTGACCCAACTCATGGAGTGATGGGGGACGAGTGGCGGGGGCAAGTGATCAGTGGCCTGTGGCCAGCGCCTCCCTGATCCGGCTCAGTTCGGCCAGCGGCACGCACTCGATCTGGTCGTCCATCGGGTAACCGATTTTGCCCGGATACACGACCCACAGCCGCTCCAGCTTCAAGTCCTGCATCGCGATCCGCATGGATTTCGTGATGGTGGGCGCGTCCTGGTATTTGACTTCGAAGCCCCAGCGCCTGCCTTTTGCGAGCACCATCAAATCCAGTTCGGCCCGGCTGTGCGTGGCCCAGAAATAAGCGTTGCGTTCCCCGGCCCACGACAGGATTTGTTCGATCACAAATCCCTCCCAGGACGCTCCGAGTTTGGGATGCCCCTGCAACGCCGGGAAATCCGGGATGCCCAGCAACGCGTGCAGCAGTCCCGCATCGCGCACATAGACCTTCGGTGATTTTACCACCCGCTTGCCCAGGTTCTCAAACCACGGCTGCAACTGCCGCACCACGTAGGCTCCGCAGAGGAGATCAAGATATTTTCGTGCCGTGTGATGCGTCACCCCCAGGGATTCGCCGATCTCCGACCCGTTCCAGATCTGGCCGTGATGATGGGCCAGCATCGTCCAGAACCGCCGTAACATCTCTGCCGGTATCCGCACCCCCAACTGCGGCATGTCCCGTTCCAAAAACGTCCGCACGAGACTCAATCGCCACTGACAGCTGTCTTCGTCGTTGTCCGCCAGGAACGACGGCGGGAACCCGCCGCGCAACCAGAGCCGGTCACGCTGGCCATCGCCAACTTCCCCCAGCGTGAACCCGCCCATGTCCACAAAATGAATCCGCCCGGCCAGGCTGTCCGATGCCTGCCGCATCAAGTCCGGCGACGCGCTCCCCAGCACGATGAACCGGCAGGGCAACGGGCTTCGGTCGGCCAGCACCCGCAACAACATCGTCAGTTCAGGCCGACGCTGAATCTCATCCAAAATAACAACGCCGCGCTGTGACCCCAGAAGCAACTGCGGATTGGCCAGGCGCGCCTGATCGTTGGGATCCTCCAAATCGAAATACGCCGCCTTCTCCTGCCGGCCAATCTCCCTGGCCAACGTCGTCTTGCCGCACTGCCGCGGCCCTAGGATCGCTGTCACCGGACTCCGCTTCAGCCCATACTTGACCTGTTCCAGTAATTCAACCCGATTAATCATGGCCGGGAATATTGGAATGGAGACTTCCATAATGCAAGAACAATGCTCGCAGCCCTGTTTTCATTATCGTTTCTACATCGAAACCGTCGCCGGTTGGCCCAAAAAGATAGGCCTGAACTCGGACTTCACGCTGGCTGGCCGGTGAGGCGCAGCAGGGGAAAGGAGAATCAATAGAGTAATAGAGTCTTTCACCCGCCCCTCGCCCCTTGCCCCTCACCACTCACGGGCACGGTGAAGTAGAATGTGGCCCAACTGACCGACGAGCATCCACGGGTTCGACACCCCTTCGCCGACCGAGACGGATTCGCCGAGGAATGGAATATGCCGCAGCCCGGTCACCTCCCGGTAGTTGAGATTCTGCCCCGTCAGAAAGTTGAGCAGCAGCGAGAAAGTCCGCAGGACGCAAATGGTCCAAGCGAGCCATGGCCGCCCAGCCCGCATATGGAACAGCACGAAGCCGATCAGCGAGACGATGATCACGAAGGCCGGAACGTGGAGCCAACGCAGCGCCGTGCCGAATTGTCCGGGTGTCTCCGCCCGCATCATCCACAACTCACAAAACGCCATGGCGGCCGTCGCCACCGCCGTCAGGGAAAAGAGCAGATTGGCCCACGCCGTGCGTTTCTTGCACCACACTAGCAAATACACCGCCGCCAGCGTGAGACACGCGGACGCGACCATGGACCAGATGATGGTGACCCAGCTCATGGAGTGACGGGGGACGAGCGGCGAGTGACAAGGGGCGGCGGGAAACATCGAACACCCAACACCGAACATCCAACATCGAATGAGGGATGCAGAAACGGCAGAGGCCGGTGATCAGTGACCAGTGACCAGTAATCAGTGATCCGTGGCAGCAGCTCTACGGTGTTACGGATCCTGCGGAGATGTTGCCCCGCGTGCTGGAGATTCCAATCGTTCATTTCAACGGCAGGCTAGCAAATGCCAGCCTCCCGCGCCAAGCCGGGAGATTGAAGCGGCGGCAGGCCCTGGCGAGTGGCTGGTGGCCAGTGGCCAATGATCAGTAAGCAGGGGCAAGGAACGAGGGGCGGTGGGAAACATCGAACATCCAACACCGAACATCCAACATCGAATGAGCGACGAAGAAACGGCAGAAACCGCGGATCAGTGAACGGGGTCCGGTGACCGGTAATCAGTGACCAGTAATCAGTGATCCGTGGCAGCAGCCCTGCGGCATTACGAGCCAAACGGAGACGTGCCCTGCGCGTTGGAAATTCCAATCGTACATTTCAGTGGCAAGTCTGGCAAGGCTTTTATCCCTTCGGCATTCATTTACCGACTGTTCGTTGGTCGCCCGCAACTGTATTTTGCCATTTACTTCCGTCCAGATGACTTTTGGATTTCGACCGCCGCCATCCAGCCCCGTTAGGGGTGGCATCTTTGTAGAAACACATTCCAAAATATTTTTAAGCTCCGGCAGGAGCGGCATATTCCGTCTGTCCGCCAGATTATGTCGCTCCTACGGAGCTTGTTTTTTTTTTGGAACGTAAAACTACAAATATGTCGCGCCTACG
>PMOA01000040.1 GCA_003161635.1 Limisphaerales bacterium | reverse complement strand
GCGGTGGGCACGCTGTGGTGCGTGATTGCTTTTCGGGAATCGGCAGCGGCGGTCTATGGCCGCCGAACGGACGAACGGCGCTCACCGGGCGCCGCCACCATGGGCGCGCAACCAGCCATGACCGGGAACAAATGAGGCCCACGGCGGAAATTTTAAGCGCAACTCCGGCGCGTTCAATTTGGGTGGTTCTTGCCGACCTGGTCAAGGCGCGGNNGCGCTGGTCGCGGCGGGCGCGGCGGCGTTGAACCAGTTCCTCGAACGCGAATACGACGCCAAGATGCGCCGCACGCAAAACCGGCCGCTGCCGACCGGCCATCTGGAACCAGCGACGGTGATGATTTTTGGCGGAGTATGCGCGACGGCGGGTTTGCTTTACCTGGCGCTGGCGGTGAACCTGCTGACCAGCGTCATCGGCGCGGTCACGCTGGTCAGTTATTTGTTCATTTACACCCCGCTGAAACGCGTGACGTGGCTGAACACGGCCATCGGCGCGGTGCCGGGGGCATTGCCGCCATTGATGGGCTGGACGGCCGCGCGCGGCGAATTGAGCGGCGAAGGCTGGGCACTGTTTGCAATCCTGGCGCTCTGGCAAATGCCGCACTTCATGGCCATTGCGTGGATTTACCGCGACGAATACGCGAAGGCCGGTTTCAAAATGCTGCCGGTGGTTGACCCGGACGGCTGCCGCACGGGGCAACAGGCTGTAAGCCACGCGCTGGCGCTGCTGTTCGTGAGCCTGTGCCCGTTCGTTTTCAAAATGGCCGGAGTATTTTATCTCGCCGGCGCGCTGATTTTGGGCGTGGGTTATTTGTGGTGCGCCTTCCAGTTTTTGCGGCAACTCCGTTTCGCGCGGGCGGAATTGACCCTGGTGCGCGCGCGGCAATTGTTTCTGGCGTCCATCATTTATCTGCCGTTGCTGCTGGCGGTGATGGTTTTGGACAAGGTGAAATAAGATGGAAAAAATGGTTCATACCTTTCCGCCGTATCGCGGGCACGAGGCTAGGCACGGGCAGCCTGAACATCACGATCCGGGCTTCTGGCGGACCTGGATTTTTTCGCCCGACCACAAGGTCATCGGCATCCAATACGGCCTGACTTCGCTGTGTTTTATGCTTTTCGGTTTCTTCCTGATGCTGTTGATGCGCTGGCAGATCTCCAAGCCCGGCGTGCCGATTCCGGTCTTCGGCCCGCTGCTGGAAAAAGTGCTCGGCCAGGCTGCGGCCAACGGGGCGCTGTCGCCGGACCTCTACAATTCCTTTGGGGCGATGCACGGGACGATCATGGTGTTTCTAGCGGTCGTGCCACTGGCCTTCGTCGCGTTTTCCAATTTCGTCCTGCCGTTGCAAATCGGCGCGCCGGACATGGCCTTCCCGCGCCTCAACATGGCCAGTTACCAGGCGTTTGTCATCGGCGGTGTCATCATGCTCACCAGCTTCTTCATTCCGGGCGGCGCGGCCCAGGCGGGCTGGACCTCCTATTCGCCGCTGGCCACGATGATCCCCACCGACGGGCAGATCTTCTGGCTGGCCGGGATGGTTTTCATCATCACGTCGGGGCTGTTGAGCGCGGTGAATTTCATCGCCACGGTCATTCAATTGCGCGCCCCGGGCATGACCTGGATGCGCCTCCCGTTTTTTGTCTGGGCGCAGTTCGTGACGAGCTTCCTGATTTTGCTGGCCTTTCCGCCGCTGGAAGCCGCCGCCGTCATGCAATTGATGGACAAGGTGGCGCACACGAGTTTCTTTCTGCCGACGGGGCTGGCGGTGGGCGGGCAACTGGCCAACGTCAGCGGCGGCGGCAGCCCGCTGCTGTGGCAGCACTTGTTCTGGTTTCTCGGCCATCCGGAAGTCTATGTGTTGATCCTGCCGGCCATGGGCATTGTTTGCGAAATCATCGCCAACAACACGCGCAAGCCGATCTGGGGTTACAAATCGCTGGTGTATTCGGCGCTCGCCATCGGTTTCCTGTCGTTCCTCGTGTGGGCGCACCACATGTATCTGACCGGCATGGGCACGAAGGTGGCGGTGTTCTTCCAGACCACCACGATGATCATTTCGATTCCGTCGGTGATCATTCTGACCTGTTTTTTCATTTCGTTGTGGGGCAGTTCGATCCGGTTCAACACGCCGATGCTCTTCGCACTGGCCTTTCTGCCGATGTTCGGCATCGGCGGTCTGACCGGCCTGCCGCTGGGCTTCAACATCAGTGACGTTCACCTGCACGACACGTATTACATCATCGCCCACTTCCATTACGTCGTCGCGCCGGGAACGATTTTTGCGCTGTTCGCCGGCATTTATTACTGGTTCCCGAAAATGACGGGACGGATGATGAATGAATTTTGGGGCCGCGTGCATTTCTGGGGTTCGCTGATTTTCATGAACGTCATTTTCATGCCGATGTTCGCGCAGGGCATGGCGGGCATGTTGCGGCGCATGGCGGACGGCGGCGCAAATTACTCGGCGGCCGTCAACAGCCGGGCCGGCGCGGACGTCATCGGCGGTTTGAGCAACAACATCATGGCGCTGCACACGTGGATTCTTTGGGGCGCGTGCGTTTTGGGGCTGGTGCAAATCCCGTTCATCATCAATTTATTCTGGAGCATCAAGCACGGCAAAAAGGTGGACAGCGACAATCCGTGGGACGCCACCACGCTGGAGTGGCAGACGGCCACGCCACCGCCGCACACCAATTTCCCCGTGACGCCCCGCGTTTATCGCGGCCCGTATGAATACAGCGTTCCCGGCCACGACCGGGATTTCACGCCGCAGAACGAACCGCCGAAATAAATCACCATGGATTTCCCGTACATCGTCGAGCCCCGCCGCGACACCGGCTTGTATAATGCCAAGCTCGGCATCTGGCTGTTCCTCGCGTCCGAGGTGATGCTCTTCGGCGCGCTGTTTTCCGCCTACGTTTTGCTGCGGGTCGGCGCGGAGCCCGGCATGTGGCCGCACGGCTGGCTCAACGTTTACATCGGCACGGCCAACACCATCGTGCTCATCACCTCCAGCATCACCACGGTCATGGCCTGGGTGTCGTGCAAGCTGCGGCAATACCGGCGGTTCAAATTTTTCCACGCCCTGACCATCGTGCTGGCGATGACGTTCGTGTGCATCAAGTCGTATGAATACCACGACAAGTTCACACACTACGAAATCACCCTGGCCAATGGCAAATTCGCCGACGGCCATCTGGTCGAGCGGTCCAAGGATTTTGACCTCGCCAAAAAGACCGGCCGTGTGACCATTCACGGCCACGAGGTGGACCACGAGGTGGAGTTGATGGACATGCAGCGGCCCGAGGCCAGGCACATCCAGCGCGAGGAACTCACTATCCCCGCCACGGACATCAAGAAGATGGAACGCTACGGCCCGTGGCATCACACTTATCTGGCCATCTACTTCACCCTGACGGCGTTGCACGCATTTCACGTGATTTGCGGCGCGCTCGTCATCGGCTTTCTCTGGGGGCCGGGCAGCCGGATGTGGCACACCGACCCGGAACGTTTCACCAACCGCATCGAGGTTTCCGGCCTGTTCTGGCACTTTGTAGATTTAATTTGGATTTTCCTGTTCCCTGTCTTATATTTGCTTTGATAATGAATAACAGTATGACAATGAATAGCGGCCATTCTCCTGAATCAGCGCATTCCGTGCGCGGCTATATCTTTGTTTTCATCGCCCTGCTGGCGGGGACGTTTCTGACGGTGTGGGCGTCGTTCATCCAGTTTGGCAGCCGGGAAATTAACATCGCGGTGGCGCTGACGATTGCCAGCGTGAAGGCCTTCCTGGTGGCGGCTTACTTCATGCATCTCATTTCCGAGCGGAAAATGATTTTCTGTGTCATGGGCTTCACCGCGTTGTTCTTCGCGGGCCTGATGGGTTTGACCATCTGGTCCACGTCGCCGGACAGCATGGTCCATATTCAACATGTCCCTTAAAGCGTTCCATATCGTTTTCATCACCCTCTCCAGCGCGCTGGCACTGGGGTGCGGCGTGTGGCTGCTGGTCAGCGGCTTTTCCGCCGGCGGGATGAAAAAGGACGTGTTCTTCGGCATCAGTTCGCTGGTTGGGGCGGTCGCGCTGATTTTTTACGGCCGGTATTTTCTGAAAAAACTCAAAAACGTGAGTTATCTATGAAATTGTTTCGCAAACTTTTGAAGGCAATTCTCGCCGCCGTCGCTGGCGCGATCGCCATCGCGCCGTCGTCGTTGCTGGCCTGTGCGGCTTGCACCGGTAGAACCGATTCGTCGCTGGCGGTGGGCATGAACTGGGGCATCGTCACCCTGCTCGGCTTCGTTCTCACCGTGTTGAGTTGTTTCGTCATTTTCTTCGTTCACGTCGCGCGCCGGACCCCGCCGGATGACGGCGAGGCGAATCCCCCAGGGGCATCCGAGTGATTCATATGAAGCAATGGTTTGGTGAAAAAATCCTGGGATTGCCGCCGCTGGCCTCGACTAACGGTCAGGGCGTTGATGACCTCATCATTTACGTTCACTGTCTGATGATTGCGCTGTTTCTCGGCTGGATCATTTATTTCTTCTACGTGCTCCGCCGTTTTCGCAGTTCACGCAATCCCAAAGCCGATTACGTGGGCGTTAAAAGTCATGCCTCGAATTATCTCGAACTCGCCGTTGCCGGCGTCGAGGCCGTTCTGTTGATTTTTGTGGCCGTGCCGCTTTGGGCGCGTCAGGTGGGTTATTTCCCGTCGCCGGGCGAATCCACCGTCATCCAGGTCGTCGCGCAGCAATTTGCGTGGAACGTCCGTTACGCCGGTCCCGACGGCGTGTTCGGCAAACAGGACATGAAGTTCGTCACGCTGGACAATGTGTTCGGCATGGACCCGGCCGACCCGAACAGCAAGGACGACATCCAGTTGATCAATGAAATTCATGTGCCCGTCAACAAGCCGGTCATCATTTACCTCAGTTCGAAGGACGTGGTTCACTCGCTGAGGATCATCGCCATGCGCGTCTGTCAGGACGCCATTCCCGGCCTGCGTGTGCCGGTCTGGTTCACGCCCAACAGGATCGGCCGCTACCAGATCAACTGCGCGCAACTTTGCGGCAACGGCCACGCCAGCATGTCCGGCGGCTATCTGACCGTCGAAAGCCAGGCGGACTTCGATAAATGGTTGAAGTCCAAAAGCGGCGCCACCACCAGCTTTGAATAATCCGCGCGTGCTGGACAAAAACCACGCCGCCAATTCACAATCCCGAAGGGATCATATCAATCAGCTCAAGGTTGTTTCGTCACGCGAAACTACCTTGGGTTATGCGTCCATAATATATCCAACCCCAACGGGGTTGCATCCCCTGTGTGCGGTGATGGATTCAACCCTTTCAGGGTTGTTAAATGGATTGGCTGGTTGCCCAGGGTAGCCGCTTCGCGTCAACCCTGGGCTGAATGATAAAATCCCGTAGGGATTGTTGGATGCCGTGCCCGCGGCCTTGGCTTGCGGCGGCTTTTTTTTGAGCGTATAATTTTACCAACCAGCATGGCTGAATCTCCTCAACAATTGCCCCGAACGCTCTGGGTCGGCATCGGCCTGCTCCTCGTCGTGCTTTGCATGGCGTATGCGCTTTCGCTGATGGAATTGCATCGCGCTCATCAACGCGCGTTGCCTGTGCTCAGCCCGGTCGCCGACTTCACGCTCATGAATCAGGACGGCCGGGCAACGACGCTCGCCGACTTGAGCAATCACGTCTGGATCGCCGACATCATTTTCACGCGCTGCGCCGGGTCGTGCCCCGTCATGAGCGGACAAATGAAATCGCTCCAGGACGCCCTGCCGCAAACGAGCCAGGCCAGACTGGTGACGCTGACGACCGACCCTGATTTTGACACGCCGCCGGTGATGAAAAAATACGGCGAACGTTTTGGCGCGGACTTCAACCGCTGGACGTTTCTGACCGGCGCCAAGGCTGAAATCGCCGGTCTGGCGGGTGACAGCTTGAAATTAAGCGCCGTCCCGGTGAAACCGGAAGAGCGCCGGAACGACGCCGATCTGTTCATTCACAGCACGATTTTTGTTATTGTGGACCAGCACGCGCGGCTGCGCGGAATTTTTGAAACCCAGGGCGACGGCGTGAATTGGACGAACGTTCAGCCGCGCCTCATCACCACCGTGAAACAACTCGAACGCGAGCGATGACTGTCCACGATTTGCCCGCTGTCAACGCCTCGCTCAACGGTTTGAGCGCGATTTTTTTGACCGCCGGATACATTTTCATCCGGCGCAAAAACCAGACCGCGCACCGCAACTGCATGATTACGGCGTTCGTTACTTCAATTGTTTTTTTGATTTGCTACCTCACCTATCACCTCAACGTCCAGACCGTCACCCACTTTCGGAATCCCGCGTGGTTCCGCCCGGTTTACCTGGTGATTCTGCTCACGCATACCGTGCTGGCCATCGTCATTGTGCCGCTGATTTTGGTGACGCTGTACCGCGCATGGCGGCAACGTTTTGACCCGCACAAAAAAATCGCCCGCTGGACGTGGCCGTTGTGGATGTATGTCTCCGTGACCGGCGTGGTGGTTTATTTGCTCCTCTACCAGATTTTTCCGCAACGCTAGCCCGAACATTTCACACTTCGTTTAGCATCTCATTAGCACCGCGGCTTCAGCCCGGTGCGAAACGGTATAGAACAACGTCGAACCGTTTCAACGGTTTGCCAGGCTGCGCCAAAGCCGTTGAAACGGCTTCGTCTTCACTCTCGCTAGGAATCACCGGGCTGAAGCCGCGGTGCTAATGAGACGAGCCATTCAGGGTATGAAATATCCAACGCCGCAACATCATTGCCACCCTGCTGCGTAGAGGCTTGTCTTGCCTTGGCGTTTGAGCGACAAAGGACTCATGTCGTCCGCCGTCAATGTCGTCATTCACGCCAGCCAGTTTCCGGAAAAGGTCCGGCGCGATTTGCTGGAATCGCTCCGCGCACGGCGCGTGAACCACAAATTCCATTACGACAACGTCCGGCAGACGCAAAAATGGCTCGCGCTGCATCAGGCCTATTCACCCACGCGCAACGATGCGGATTGCGCCGCGATTTACGACCGGGGTTTTGCAGCGGCAGCGGTACGGGTCAAATCGAAGGCGGTTCATGTTATCGGCCTCGGTTGCGGTGGAGGACAGAAGGACACGCGCCTGCTGAAATTACTGAAAAAGGCCGGCCGGGAAAATTTTTACACGCCTTGCGATGTCAGCACGGCCATGGTTTTGACCGCCCGCCGAACCGCGCTGGCCGTCGTGCCGGAGAAAAATTGTTTCTCATTGGTCTGTGATTTGGCCACGGCGGATGATTTGCGGGATGTTTTAGAGGAGGTAGGGCCGCGCTGCCGCGCGGCCTCGGACGACCCGCAGGTCGTCCCTACCGTTCCTACCCGCCTCGTCACCTTCTTCGGCATGATTCCGAACTTCGAGCCGCAAATCATCCTGCCGAAGCTCGCGTCACTGGTTCGCCCAAAGGATTTTCTGCTGTTCAGCGCGAATCTGGCACCCGGAGCGGATTACGCCGCTGGGATGAAAAAAGTTTTGCCGCAATATGACAATCCGCTCACCCGCGACTGGCTGATGACGTTCCTGCTCGACCTCGGCGTCGGGCGCAACGACGGCAAATTGATTTTTGAAATTGGAAATGGTCCGGCCGGAAGCGGCCTCAAACGCATTGTCGCCCGTTTTCATTTTAAACGCGCCTGCCGCATTGAAATCGAATTGGAAAAATTCGGGTTTCGTCCCGGTGACGCCATTCAGCTTTTCTTTTCGTATCGCTACACGCCGGAACGCGTTCGCAAAGTTCTCGCCCGTTTCGGCCTGGAAGTCTGCGATCACTGGATAACCAGTTCGGAGGAGGAAGGGGTGTTTCTTTGCCGCCGAAAATAGCCGTCCGCATCGGCATTGATTTGGAGTGCGGTGGCAGAGCGCAGCGGCGACACCGCTTTCGCAAGCAGTGTGATGAACAAAATCCGGGAAAATTCCGCCGTCCAAAAGCGGCGTGGCGCTCCGCTTCCCGCCGCACTCCAAATTCGTCCTTCCTTCTTCGAGATTAAAAAACCTTCATCGTATCCAGCACGGCCTTGATGCGCGGGACCTCGTGCGTGCGGAACAAATCGGTCTTGCCCAGCGCGGCCAGCACGGCAAAGAACGGCTCGGCACAACGGACCTCGTCGCGGAAATACTCGAAGGCATGCGGCAGCGCGTGACAAATCGGGAAGCCAAGCGTGCGCAACCGGAACGTGTTCAGGAAAATGTTCATCTGATGCCGCACGCGGACGGCGCTGTCCTGCAAATTGCGGTAATAAAAGCCGAGGCCGGGATCGAGGATGATTTTTCCCACGCCGTTGCGTTGCGCGATTTCAATCTGCCGGGTAAAATATTCGCGCATCATTTCAACCGGGTCGGCGCTGAAGTTGAAATCGCCAACCTCGCGGACGTTTTTGCCCTGCACGTAACAAATAATCACCGCCGCGTCGTGATCCGCGACTAGGCGGAACAATTCATCACCGTGGTCGGTGCCGGTAAGATTCAAAATGTTCGCGCCCGCCTCAAGGCACGTGCGCGTGACGGCGGGTTGATACGTTTCGACCGAGACTAAAACGCCCGCCCGTCGCAACTCTTTGATGACGGGAATCAGTTTGCTGTTTTGCGCCGCGCCATCCGCGCGCGCGGCATGGGCGAGTGTGGATTCCGCGCCGATGTCCACGATGTCCGCGCCTTGTTCGTGCAAAACTTTGCCTCGTTGAATTGCTGCCTCCGCCGTCAGGCAGACGCTTTCGCGGTACCAGGAATCGGACGAAAGATTGATGACACCCATGATGGTGGGCTGTGAATTGAAGGCGAAAGGCCGGCCGCCGATGGAAAATTCCTTCACCCGCGCGGACGCGGCAGCGCGGTTTTTCTCCAGCAATTCAGCGAGTTGCTCCAGTTTCAGCATGACAACGAAGTTATCCCAATTCCCCAATCACGAAAGCAGGAAAAACAAAATCCATTGACGCGGGCGCCGGGTTCGGCTTTAAGAGGCGGACTTCGATGAACGATATGAAGCCCGACGATTCGCAGAAAAAGTTGATCGGCCTGCCGGTGCTGATGCTGGTGCTGTCCGTTTATGTGCTGATCGCGTTGTTTGCCGACACGGCTTTCCATTTGCCGGTTCAAATCTCGGCCTTGTTGCGAACGTTGGACACCATCATCTGTTTCGTTTTCCTGGGGGATTTTTTCTACCACCTTTACCAGGCGGAAAACCGGCTGGCGTTTTTGAAATGGGGCTGGGTGGATTTTATTTCGAGCATTCCCATGCTGACCGTGTTCCGGTGGGGGCGGGTGGTGCCGATGATTCGCGTCATCCGGATTCTGCGTGGCGCCCGCTCGGTGAAGTACATCCTGCACATTCTTTTTAAAAACGAGGCCCGGGGAATTTTTGGCACGGTGGCCTTGGTTACCGCCATGCTCCTGATCTTTGCCTCCATTGCCATTCTCAACGTTGAGACGGTGCCTGAGGCGAACATCAAAACGGCCAGCGACGCGCTTTGGTGGGCCATGGCGACCATAACCACCGGCGGCAACGGGGATAAATTTCCGGTGACCGCCGAAGGCCGGATCATCGGCGTGATCTTGATGACCACCGGGGTGGGTTTTTTCGGGACACTCACCGCCTACATTGCGTCGGTGTTTTTGAACCCGGGCAAAGCCAGTGGCACATCGGAGACGGAACTGGCGAAGGAATTAAGATTGATACGCGAGCGCCTCGAAAGCCTGGAAACCAAACTGCACAAGGGAGAAGTCCATCTGCCGGCCCAATTTGGAAAGCCGCCGGAACCGCCTCCGCCATGAGACAACCGCGCTTGCGCGGATGCCAGCCAGCCATTAATGTCCCTTTGGCTGCGCCCGTAGCTCAGATGGATAGAGCATCTGCCTTCTAAGCAGNNAAGCAGAGGGTCTTGGGTTCGAATCCCAACGGGCGCGCCAGTTCAAACTTTAGTTTCGTGGACAGTCACTTCACTCCGAAACTCGTTAGCTTCTAATCTCGCAAGTCACGCTCAAAGTGCTGCGCTGGGAAGAACGGGACAAGCGGCTGGTCATCAAAGATGCTGAACTGGTGGCCTAGCACACGGTGAAGGGGGCGGGTGCGCCGGCGGAGCCGGCGCCCCGCCCCTTAACCTTGTTTAATACTCTAATAACTGTCCCGAAGGAATGCATGCCAGTCTCCTCGTCCGAGGGGTGTGTACAGAGGTATTTGAAAACCGGGATTGCCGCCGCACGGCTGTCCCTTGGTGACAAGGTGCTGTCCGCCTTCCGCCGCGAACTGCGGAACGGCTGAGCGGGCAAGCGGATGATAGGGCTTCCTTATGCGCTTGACATTTTCCCCCAAATAGTTGGTACTAGTCAAACCAATGAAAACCATAACAATCTTTTTTTTGATGGTTGGATTAATAACCTCGGGCCTGGCGCAATATCCTTCTGCCGGAACAAAGGAGGTGCGGAAAAATGGGCAATCTGTTTCTGTTCCGACTTATCGGTTATATAATGGCGAAATCCTAACAATGGAAGAAATTAATGAATGTGAAAATCATATAAGTAACATCGTTTCCAATGTTGGCAGTGGTGCGTTCGTCAAGTTTTCCAATGGAAGTATAGTGTACCTCGGAAAGTTGCTATTAGTCAGATATGGATTGATTCCCAAGATTACGTATTCGACTCCGACAACTATCCATACAAATGAAATCATTCTTATTGATGATGGTTACACAGTTCACGATGTATCAAGCGAAGGTTGCCGAATAACATGTGAAACTCACCCCTGGCAACCCGATTATAAAGATATATTTGTTGTTGGTTTAGCAGGGTACAGCGATAGAGAATATGTAAATATTCTCATGCTACGGTCCATTGGTAGTTACACTTACAGTACCGTCACGGGAGGAAGCCGAACAATTCCAAAATTCGAGGCGGGTGTTCCCTGTACAAAGGAACAATATTTGGAATACATAAAAAAGTCGTAAAGTTGATCTGGTCCTCATCGCCTATCCGTTGACGGCGGTACTATCATGCGAAACGAAGAAACCGCACAAGTGTGCTTCGCTGGATGGCCGGTTCCCGATGAGTTCCTGACCGAGATTGGCCGGGTCAGCGCTCTGTGGGCTTGCCTCGAATCGTGGCTGAATCTCTGCCTCGGAAAGCTCGCTGGGTTCAATGGGCTTAACGATGCGAAGCCCTTAATTCTCATTACTCACTCAAGTGTGCCTCAGCGTCTCGATATGCTGGGCGCTCTCTGCGAACAGTTGGAAGGTGAGTTTCCGGAATTAGCCGGTTACAAAACGGTGGTATCGCAGCTCAAAGCCGCCCAAGCGACGCGAAACCGCTTTATGCACCACACCTTTAGCTACGATGCACAGAACCACTGCCTCCAAATGGCTGTAGGGTCCGCCCGAGGCAAGCTGAAGACGGCGGTCGAGTCGGTGTCGCTCGAAGACATTAAGAGAGCGTCAATCGAGATGGACGAAGCATGTCGCGCACTCTACAAACTTGTTTTTGGACGTGAGTTACCAGCTGCCTGGCAGCAACGACGCGGCTAATAGCAGGAGAGGCTGCAAAGTCAGTTCTACAAATTAAAGTACGCTGTTCCCAAAATTGCTCAAAGGATGACTCGCGGACAGGTTTGGCGTGAACCAGTGATGCTCATCCGCGCGAGATTTGTCCTGGTGGTGTCGGATTTGAAACCAGATCCGCGAGCGGGGGACGTGGCGCGGTGCTGGTTGCAAATTTGATACGACCAGTCTTGCATGGGGTGAGCATTCGCGTGATTGGCATCCGGCTTGGCATTTAATTCAGCAAGACAGATGACAAACGCGGGAACGCGAATGGGGAATTTTTAAGGGCGATGAGGTTAAAATGTAAGTGGAGTAGAAATTCTAAATTCAACATTCATTTCACGGTCTGATGCAATCTTCCGCATATCTGCCGCAGATTTCTCGTCCAACTTTCCATCAATATCAACAATAATCGCATCGAAGTTAGGAGAGGCCCAAGAAACGCCTGCCACCCTGAAATCCTTGCCGTGTGCGTACGCGTAAAATAGTTGCACCAAGTTACGCATCGCCACGTCAGCTAACACTAAGTTATTCGGTCGACGCATCCGAATTCTTTCTTCTTCGAGAAGGCCGGGCGGTTTCAACGTGTCCAGTTTCTTACTCAATCCTTCAACCTGCGTCGAAAGCATTGCCAATCTATCCTGCGTTTCGTCTTTGGATTTTGAAGGCGTTAAGTTCGCACGCTGGCTAAGACTAAAATATTTCTAAAGCAGGTTTTCACCTGCACTGAGGTCTAAACTGGATTTCAAATGTGCAGCCAGTTTTTCGACCTCCTTGTCAAGCGTCCAAGGCGGCAGTGCGCTCGCATACGTAAGGTAATTCACAACAGTCATGTCGAATGGAACCGTTGGCGTTGCTTCATCTTTTACGACACAGACCGGTTTTCCTATGGCCGTTCTTATCCCAAGCTCAAAGAAAACATTTGCGTTCAAAGATGACATATCGCAAAGCACGATGTCGGCTTTCTCAAGGTTCTGAATTATTCCGGCGTGAATTATATCCGCACCCTTGGCGATGGGTGGGATTGGGTTTAGCCCCACCTTTTTCACGGCTGGTATAAACAGGCATTCCAAAACATGTTGAAAATAATCCTTGTCGTTCGCGTATGTTGGAACCAAGAAATCCGGGGTGGAAATCGGCATGATTATGAAACAGTCGCTCATGAACCGATGCAAACACCAAAACCACTAATTTACAAGCCACATCTGCATGTGAGGCAGGTGGTCTGTTTTGGATACTGCTTTTGGATACTACTTGCCGTTTTTTATGCAAAAACTGGATTTTGGCGGATGACGTGTGATGAGAAAACCAAATGAAATCAATGGTGGAAGAGGGGTGATGATTTCTGAAAATACTGTTTTCGATTTAGAAGGCAGATGCTCTATCCATCTGAGCTACGGGCGCAGCCAAAGGGACATTAGTAGGTGGCTGGCGTCCGCGCAAGCGCGGTTGTCGGGTGGCGGGATGGAGTGTCCCGTTGGGGTGGTAGAGCGCATCGCGCAGTTTGGTCGCGCTCAACTTGGGTGTCTGACAAAACAAGCGGCTTTTGCCGGCTGCAACGTTTGATTGAAAAAGGCGGCTGCTTTCCGCAAGCTGACGGCGTGAAGCCGGGAAAATTCATCGTGTTGGTGCTGGCCGTGGCGCTTTTGGCGGGTTGCCAAAAGTCCGCCGACGTGGCGCCGCCGCCGTCCGTTGACGATCTGCTGCCCAAACAGGCGCAACCGAAGTTGCAGACGATGAAAATCTATCTCGGTGCCGAACAATTGGACGCCGAACTCGCGCTCACCGCAGAGCAGGAGCGCACCGGCATGATGTTCCGCACCAACATCCAGGAGACCGACGCAATGCTTTTTGTCCTGCCGGTCCAGCAACGGGCATCGTTCTGGATGAAAAACTGTCCCGAATCGCTCTCCGCCGCCTACATCGGCCCCGACGGCGTCATCGAGGAAATCCATCACCTCGAAAAGAACGATACCAACGCCGTCGAAGCCGCCGCGGACAACATCCAATATGTCTTGGAAGTCAAGGACGGTTGGTTCACGCGGCACAACATCGGCCCCAGCACGGTCATCCGCACCGAGAAGGGTTCATTGTCGGAAACGCTTTTCCAGAAATAATCTGTGCGCGCTGAATCTGAAAAACTTTTCGCCGAGGCGTTGAAATACATCCCCGGCGGTGTCAATTCGCCCGTGCGCGCCTTCCGCGCCGTGGGCGGCCAGCCGTTCTTTGTCAACAAGGCCAAGGGCGCGCGCATTTGGGACGTGGACGGCAACGAGTTGATTGATTACGTCCTCACCTGGGGGCCGGCCATCCTCGGCCATGCGCATCCCAAAATCATTGCCGCCGTCAAGGCCGCCGCCGATCACGGCACAAGCTTCGGCATTCCAAATCCATTTGAAGTGACGATGGCAAAGTTGATTTGTTCGCTCGTGCCAAGCGTGCAGAAAGTGCGGATGTGCAATTCCGGCACCGAGGCGTGCATGTCGGCGATTCGCCTCGCGCGCGGGTTCACCCGGCGCGACAAAATCATCAAGTTCGACGGCTGCTATCACGGCCATGTGGATTCGCTGCTGGTGAAGGCCGGCAGCGGCGCGCTGACGTTTGGGCATCCCGACAGCGCCGGGGTGCCCGCCGCGTTCACCCAGCATACCATCGTTCTGCCGTTCAACAACGCGGACGCCGTCAAGGCCGCGTTCGCCGCGAACAAAA
>PMOA01000111.1:272-10358 GCA_003161635.1 Limisphaerales bacterium | reverse complement strand
CACCGGCGCGCTTTCGCCGGTGAAATACGCGGCGTCCGACACGGCGCGGCCTTGTTGCAGGAGAAACTGACAGTGCGAAATATAATCAATCCAGGATTTTCCCTGTTCCCACCACGTCACCGTGCGCTCGAAGTGAAAGCCCCATTGACCCATCGTCATGCCGGGCCAGTGATTCGTCCACGGCTGCATCGCGTAGCGGTGGAAAACGTAGCGGTTCAAGCCCTGGCAATACGCCAGGTCGCCAAGTGTCTTGAGCGAATAAGGATCGTTTTGCCAGCGTCCGTGCTCGGGGCTCGCGGTGAACGACTCCGCACCGACGATGGTCTTGCCGTAAATGTGCGCGATGGACGCGGCGAGTTTAACGGAAGGATGTCCCTGGCTGCCGCTCCAAAATTCGCCCATCACCACATCGGCCGGCGCGCCGCATTGCAGCGATTCAAATGGCCCGGTGTAAGGCTCGACCGCATTCATCAAACCGTGCTGGCGGCAGAGTTCAGCAAAATGGCCGTAGTAATTTTCGGCAAATAAATCGGCGATGGTGCGGCGCACGTCCCAAAGGAAGCGCTCGGACGCTGCGGAGTTGTCCACGACGCGACCGGTGAACGCGGGCAGAAATTTCAGCGGATCATAGCCGCGCCGCTTTTGGAATTCGGCGCGGAAATTTTCCGACCAGTTCTGGCCGCCGACTTCGTAACTGTCAACGAGTGAGCTGTTGAGTGTCTTGCCGGCGAGCGGACCGATGTCGTCGAGAACTTTCTGCATGAAGCCCGCCCAATGAGCATCCAACGCGGCCTGGCTGAACTTGTCGCACTCCAAGCCCTCGCCCTCCTTGGGCGCGGGGTGATTGTTCCTGCCGGTCGGCGTGTAACCCAGACGCAAAATGACCCATTCGCCGGCGGGGGCGTGCCAGTTCAATCGCCCGTCGGTGGTCAGCTTGGAAGTAAGATCCACAACCTCCCGCCGTTGAACAACTCCTTCTGCCGCGTCATCCGCTTCGGACGACGACAGCACGGCGTTGCCGCTGAAGCCGGCTTTCGCGTCCACATTGTCAATGGTCAAACGCGGCGCAAGTTCGATTTCCGCGAGCGGAATGTTCGTGGCCGTGGCCGCAGCCTTGGCACCGATCGCGGTGAATTGCACGCGCCAAAAACGCGCGGCGACCGGTTGGGTGCCGAGGGAAACGACGCGCACGGGCGAACCTTTGCGGCCAAACGCAAACGGCCGCAACGTGCGGAACGTCTTGCCGTCATCGGAAACCAAAATCTCGCCGTTGCATTCGGGGATGCCCTTCCCGCCGACAATTTTCACCGTGCGCGCCGAGAACGCATTTTGAAATTCCAGTTGGGCATATTGCGGTTTGCCGCGCTTGGGCAGCGGCAGAAGAATGAAAGTCTTGGCATTGCCATCTGTAAGTTTGTCGGCCGGTTGCTCGTCGCCGCTGGCGGAGGCGACCGGCGCAAAATCTTTCATGCGCACGCCTTCGTCGGCGGGCGCGGGAAAAGCGAGCACCGCGATGTCGCGGTAAAAATCCAGCGTCGTGGGAGGTTGCGGCAGTGCCGCGCTGAAATTGGTCGGGCCGGTCACGCGCACTTCGCTGGTCGTGACGCGCTGCATCGCGTTGGTCACCGTGTTCCACGGGCCGCCGCTGCTCGACCAGCCCGCGCAATTTTCCACGCAGAGTTCGAGTCCCAACCGGTTCGCTTCCTGCACGGCAAATTTGAAATCATCCCGCCATTCCGGACTCATGAACGTCACCGGGCCGCGCGGGATGCCGCAGTCCACGTTCACAATCGTCGCGCCGCCGAGGCCGATTTGCTTCATCGCTTCGAGGTCGGCAGTGATGCCTTCCTGGGTGATGTTGCCATTCATCCAATGCCACCAAGTTTGCGGCCTGGCAGAATCCGGCGGGTTGAGGAATCCGGTTTCCAATGAATCGGTTGACGCGGCAGAAGCGGTGAGAATCAGGCATAGCCAGGCTGAACTGGGAAGAAGACGTGGCAATTTCACAATATCGGTTTGAAAATATTTGAGGTGGCCGCGCATTCTGTCGGTTGAGCCGTTCAACTGACAAGCGCAAAGACGGAGGCCATTCGCGACGAAGAACCCGCTTCATTTCTTGCGCTACATGACATCGTTCATCGGGGATGTAATGTTGCGGGGTCATTCGTCAGGACTTTTTCAAAGAACGGTTGTTTGTTGAGGTGTTATTGCTCGCCAGATTATCCAATTAATTTGCCCTTCCATCCACTTTTCTAAACGCGGGAGTATGCCATTGTTTGAAACCGCAACCCGTAGATGGATAAATTTGAGCCAGACGACGTTTGGCGTATGGAGGAAAGACATCGCGGCAGATAAACTGAAACGGCCAACGCTATGAAACCGGAGATGCGGCAAAAACTCGCGCGCGAGCCATTTGAAGAAAAGATTCGCAAGGTCGGACAACTTGTCCGGCTGGCGAAAACCTTTCCCCGTCGCGCTTCCCGACAAGCTCCGAACCGCACTTCCTTGTCCGCCGAAGCCTGGGCGAAGGCAGATGCTCGATGAAGTTCACCGAAGACGTCCGCAAATACGCCGCCGAACAAGGCATCGCCGAGGAAGAGGCGCTCAAGAAAGGCATGGAAGCCAAGTCGAAGGAGTTTGCCGAAAAGGGCAGCGAGCTTTACGCAAAGGCGTGAAACAATTGTTAACCGCCAGTTAATCTCGGCCCGCGCCTTAGCGTTGGATTTTGTTTGATTGCATTTTTTGCGAGGTCAAATTCTCCTTTTTTCGAGAAAAGAAATCTCGAAGAATGCCAAACCTGAAGCTCGTTCTGAAAGTCTGTGACTTGTTCTGAAACTTGAACCGGATCACCAGTTTCCAAACCGCGGATTGCCTCGAAAAACGCCTGTTTGCTTGAACTCAGGTTTTCTGGAATGGCAATTTTCAAATCTTTAAGCAGGTCGTATTGAGCTTTCGAAACTAGCCAGCTTTGCTCTTTGCTTTTGCAGAAGAAGGCTAAAGTGAGTTTTGGAGAAATCGGCAGATAGATTTCGATTCCTTTGACTGCGAGCCCTAAGCTGCCGCGGAATGGAGTTCCGTGAATGTTGTGCATGGCGACTGGATTGTCGGAAATGTAAAATTCCGATTTCTCGTGAGCCTTGAGCAGCAGCCATGTCTTGTTTAGGAATTCCGGTGCAAAATCTTTTGCAAGCGACAAATTGTTTACCAAGCATTCCCTCGCTTGTTTTCGTGCTTCAACCGCATTTTCGGGCATGCCTGAAATCGTGCCCCACTTTTTGCGTATCGTCTCCGTTACATCAAACATCACCTCAACCATGTTCGTGACTCTCAACATCTGAACGCCTGTAAAAAGGCTGATGACGACTTTGTCATCTAACGAGAGCGATCTAACGTTTTGTGACTTGAGCAGTTTTCCAAAGGCTTTTGAGGCGTCTCCCTCAAGCCTGCTCAACATCGGCTCGGCGGAGATTTTGCCATCAGGTGATTCCAAGTCGTAGAGGCCATTCTCTGCAGCAACCTTGCGAACATTTGCGCGAAATGATCGCCCCTCTCTTTTGTCATAAACATGAAGTTGCTCTTTTCCAGTCAAAGCAAAGTTTCTCAGCAAAAACTGAGGAACGTAATGCTGAGTTTTCGGAAACGATTTGTTTTCGTCCATGCCAGCAGTTTCACCCAAAATGGATTTGTCATCAAGCAGTGGGAATCCCAAACGGGATTCCATCATTCAGCCCAGGGTTGGCCCCGCAACGCGGGACTACCCTGGGTCATCCGCCAAAAATAATCCCCAACCCCAACGGGGTTGCATCACCCGCACCCGCCGCAAACACGCGCCTCATTCAACCCCTTCAGGGTTGATGGCATCATCGCACCGTTACCCAGCGTAGCCGATTGCCTCGGCAACGCTGGGCTGAATGATTTTATCCCGTTGGGATAGACGGGACGGAAGATTTGATTTATGAGTGATTCCATGAAACCCATTCAAGGTTACCATCTCATCAAGCCAGACGACCTCCACTGGCGGCCATCCAACCTGATGCGCGTCCCGAACGCGGATTATCTGGAGCGCACCGGAAGTGAGAACATGGGCGCGCGGCTCTGGCGGTTGCCGCCCAAGAGCGCGAACACGCTGCACAAGCACATCCGCGCGGAGGAGTTTTATTTCGTGCTGGAAGGCACGGGCCGCCTGCGCGTGGGCGACGAGACGTTGACCGTGCCGCGCTTCGGCGGCGTGCTGGTCGGGCCGGACCAGTTGCGCCAGGTGTTCAACGACACCGATGCCGAGGTGCTCTGGCTCATCGTGGGCGCGCCGGAGGAACTGGAATTTCTTCAAGGCTCAAAGTCGAAAGTCGACCTCTCACCATTTTATCCAGTCGATCCCACCCAACTCCCGAAGGAACTCGCCGGCGTGGAATGGCCGCCCAAAAGTTGATTTGTGGAAAAAGGTGCGGAACTTTACGCGACGGCGTGAATCTGTTAAACCTTTGCCATGCCGATTGACGAGCCATCCTCAAACATCCCGCTGGCCGAGGCATTGCGGGCAGCAAATGGTTTGGTCGCCGCGAAGTTGATTGAAGATTGGGCGCTCGGCGGCGCGCTGGCGGCGATTTATTACGTCGAGCCGTTTACCACCTACGACGCGGACATTTTTTTCATTCCCGCCGACAAGGGCTTGACCGCCGGCCTCCCAGCCATCTACGCGCACCTGCAATCACAAGGCTGGCAGGTCGAGCGCGAACATCTTTTGTTGCGCGGATTCCCGGTGCAATTCCTCGCGGCCAGTGGATTGACCGAGGAAGCCGTGCGCGAGGCCGAACGCATCGAATTCGAAGGCGTGCCCGCGAAAGTCTTCCGCGCTGAACATATTGTTGCCATTGCCGCCAGCGTCGGACGGCCGAAGGACAAGGCGCGCATTGAACAACTGCTCCAGCAGGCCGACCTGGACAAAACAAAGCTGGAAAACATCCTGCAACGGCATAAACTGAAACTGCCAACGCCATGAAACTAGAGATGCGGCAAAAACTCGCGCGCGAACCGTTCGCGGAAAAAATCCGGAAAGTCGGGCAGCTCATCCGGCTGGCGAAAACGTTTCCCCGCCGCGCTGCCAAATCACCTCCTGCCGCCAAATGAAAATCACCGAAGACGTCCGTCCCGCCCGCTGCGGGACCGCCGAACTGGGCATCGCCGAAGAAGAAGCCTTCAAACGCGGCATGGAAGCCAAGTCGAAGGAGTTTGTGGAAAAGAGAGCAGAGATATACGCCAAGGCATGAACTCCCCGCATTTTCCTGTCCACCAAAGCCTCGGCGAAGGTGGATGCTCGGTGAAAATCATGCCTTCTTTGAATCGTTAGGCGACATTGAGTGTGACGGTTTGATTGCAGGACTGTCCGAAGAGTTGTGTTAAAGTTCAACATTAACCACATACACACCTATGGAACTAAAGCCACGCATCTGTTTAACAACCCTATTACTGGCCTTGGCCGTCACGAGCTCAACCATCCGCGCTGGCATGGTGTCGCCGAATGGGAAGCTCGTCGCATACACAGTTCCTGCCTATGACGAGGATGCGAACCTGAACAGCGAGGTTTTCGTACGAGCCAGCGACGGGTCGTCAACGAGGACGCTTGGCAAAGTGCCAGGCCAGCGGGATCAAGTACGTTGGATCGGTAACGACCGCATCGTCGTCAGTGAGTTCCCCTCAGCCGATCGTTTTGGGGTGTTCGATGCCACCGGCAAGCGGCTTCCAGATATCGTCCTTCCTTCCGAGTGTGACGTCTTCTACATGGCGGTGTCACCCGATGGGCAGAAAGTCACCTTCACTGGAAGCCGGATGATCGGCGATAAAAAGCAATACGGCCTGTTCGTCTGCGACCTCAAAACCGGCTTGGTGAAGCTGCTGGTCGAGAAGAACATCAAATCTCTCGCCGCCTGGTCGCCCGATTCGCGGACACTGGCCATTGGCATAGGGGGCTATGGGAAGGACTACCCGCTCCTGATTGTGGACGTTACCACCAGCAAGGTGGACGATACCGGCGTTCTTGGAGTTGGGGCAAGCTGGTCGCCGGACGGGAAGCTCATCGCCTGTACGGCGGATGTTCAGCGCGGCGGCTCATGGTTCGCCGGCGTTCCTACAGACGGCAAGCTTGGAATCTACGATGTGCGAAAGCGCAAGATGCACATCCTCGAGAGTACGGACGGCGCTATGCAGCCGGCCTGGTCGAAAAGTGGGCGCTTTATAGCCTATTTCGCAGATGGAAAGATAGGGATTGCGAGTTGGGATGGCGGGAACAAGGCTGTGATGCACCAAATCAATGGAGGTTTGCTCAAAGGCCCCGTCCAGATGGGATGGGTCGGGGACAAGGCGTTGTACATCCTGGCCGACAACCGTCTCACCCGTTTTGATGTAATCCAAACCAACTTTACGACGATTGCCGAGTGGAAGGAGCTCGAGGCGCCGGTTCTCAAGCCTGAGGACTTCAAGGTCGTCGAGCTGCCGCGCGTGACGGTGAAGTACGCCCGCATTGATGAAAAGTATGCCGAAGCGCTAGGCAAAATCCTGGCGGAAGCGCTGAAGGTTTACGAGTCGCTTGGATTCAAGATGCCCGAAAAGATTACCCTGGAGGCTCAGATCGATCCTTCATCCACTTCTCTGTGGACCGACGGTGAATCGCAAATGTTCCTCCATTTGAAATCGAAAGAGCTCCTTGCTCCGGCCACCAGGACGGGCGTCTTCAACATTTACGGTATGTGCCATGAGTTGGGACACATCGCCATGTACCGGAATATGGAGAGCCTCATGGGCCTTCCACAGGGAGTCGGGGAAGGCTGGGCTCACTACGCCGGCTGCATTGTGGTCACCGAAGTCGCGGGCAAGCTGGGGAAGTCCATCTGGCCGGAGTACTACGACATCGCCGATGTGGAAGGGATCGGCCGCCTGAAGCGGGCGTCTGCGGAAGCCAAGCCATGGGACAAAATGGATCCGACTTCCCGCGCAGCCCTGGTTTTTTACAAGATTGAGACCGAGTACGGGAAAGACAAGCTTGCTGCTGCCATGTCCGCTGCCCTTGCCATGCGCCCCACCGGGAAGGAACTCATGCTTCTCATGCTGGCCAAGCTTCGGGAGGCAACATCCAATTCAACCGCTGCCGATTGGGTGCCGGAGAGCGTGCTCGTGCCTCAGATCGAATGGAAGACGAAGGAGCGCAATCCGGGCGATGACTTCTTCGCCGACCAGAAAGTCGAGGAGGACGGCAAGGGGCTCTGGCTCTTCTACGACGACGGCACCATGGAAGGCAAGCGGAGCATGTCAGGGTCGGCCCAGACGGTGCTGTTCCGACTGCCTGAGGGCTCATGGCAAATCGACGGGATCAAGCTCTTTGGCGCCCGGTACGGAGAGGATGAACCGCCCAAGGAGGACATCTCCATCTACATCTGTGATGAGGGCTTCGATTTTCTCCGGGAGGTGAAGGTGCCTTACTCGAGCTTTGAGAAGGGGGACGAAAAGTGGCAGAGCGTGTCGTTCAGTCCCGTCGATGTGCCGAAGACCTTCTACGTGGGGATCGACTTCCATGCCACCGCGACCAAGGGCGTTTTGGTGGCCATGGATAAGGGTGTCAAGCGGTCCCACTCACGAATCGCGATGCCCTACACCTACGTGAGCGATATGAAGGAGACGGCAGACTGGATGATCCGCGCGCACCTCCGCCCGAAGAGGTAGATGAAAATCACTAAGGACGTCCGCAAATACGCGGCAGAGCAGGGGGTCGCCGAGGAAGAAGCCATCAAAAATGGCATGGAAGCCAAGTCGAAAGAGTTTGCCGAGAAGGGAAACGAGATTTACGCAAAGGCGTGAATCTGTTATCGGTAGGTCATGCCGATTGACGAGCCATCCTCAAACATCCCGCTGGCCGATGTGTTGCGGGCGGCGAATGGTCTGGTCGCCGCGAAGTTGATTGAGGACTGGGCGCTTGGCGGCGCGCTGGCGGCGATTTATTACGTCGAGCCGTTCACCACTTACGACGCGGACATTTTTTTCATCCCTGCCGACAAGGGCTTGACCGCTGGCATTCCGGCCATCTACGCGCACCTGCAATCGCAAGACTGGCAGGTCGAGCGCGAACATCTCGTTGTGCGCGGATTCCCGGTGCAATTCCTCGCTGCCAGTGGATTGACCGAGGAAGCTGTGCGCGAGGCCGAACGCATCGAATTCGAAGGCGTGCCCGCGAAAGTCTTCCGCGCTGAACATATCGTTGCCATTGCCGCCAGCGTGGGACGGCAGAAGGACAAGGCACGCATTGAACAACTGCTCCAGCAGGCCGACCTCGACAAAACAAAGTTGGAAAACATCCTGCAACGGCATAAATTGAAACTGCCAATGTTATGAAACTAGAGATGCGGCAAAAACTCGCGCGCGAACCGTTCGCGGAAAAAATCCGGAAAGTCGGGCAGCTCATCCGGCTGGCGAAAACGTTTCCCCGCCGCGCTGCCAAATCACCTCCTGCCGCCAAATGAAAATCACCGAAGACGTCCGCAAATACGCGGCAGAGCAGGGGATTGCCGAGGAAGAAGCCATCAAAAAGGGCATGGAAGCCAAGTCGAAAGAGTTTGTGGAAAAAGGCGCGGAGGTTTACGCGAAGGCGTGAAGGGACAATGACTGAAGCCGAAATAGCTCAGAGATTTATTGCTCGGGCGAATCCGCCTTCAATCCTGTTCCGCTATCGTCGCCCTGCCGAGTGGACGCTTGCTGAGATTTCCAAGCACGAAATCTACCTAGCAAAGCCAGAGGAGTTGAATGATCCCTTTGAGTGTTCTGCTCCTGTTTGGTGGAATGTTGATTTAATGAGAAGGCATTGGGTTGAAGAATACGCTCCTACGCGCGGTCTTTCGCCAGATGAAGCGGTAAAAGAATTCGAGAAATCTTGGAAATGGGGCATTCAGAGAATGGCAGAAGGATTAGGGCATAAAGCATCTCAAACCGGCATTGCTTGTTTTTCAGCCAAGCCAGACTCAATCCGAATGTGGGCCTATTATGCGGAGTCTCACAAAGGAATATGCGTCGGCTACGACACCAAGGTCCGACCCTTTAACGTCGCAATTGGCGTAAATTATCAAAACCCCAACAAACCGTTCGATATATTTGCCTGCCTTCAAAACGACCCGACCGAAATAGCTAACCACATCGCGCTTCGAAAAGCTGATGAATGGAAGTTTGAAGATGAATATCGGATACCTGTAAACATTGAAGGCAGCCCTCGTTTGATTCCATTTCATCCATCAGCCATAAAAGAGATACGGTTCGGTGCGCGTATAAAGACGGATTTCAGGGAAAAAGTGATGGAAGCAATTTCTCACCTTTCTCATCGTCCCAAGCTCATCCAAATGGGATGTGATTTTGACCGGTTTGTCCTCACGGAAAAGGTTATTTGATTTTACCCCCGGCTAAACAATCCCCAGCAAGTCCATGAAAGCCATTCAAGGTTACCATCTGATCAAGCCGGAAGACCTCTTCTGGCGGCCCTCCAACCTGATGCGCATCCCGAACGCGGATTATATGGAGCGGACCAAGAGCGAGAATCTCGGCGCGCGGCTCTGGCGACTGCCGCCGAAAAGCGCCAACACACTCCACAAGCACATCCGCGCGGAGGAGTTTTATTTCGTGCTGGAAGGCGTGGGCCGCCTGCGCGCGGGCGACGAGACGTTGACGGTGCCGAAATACGGTGGCGTGCTGGTCGGGCCGGACCAATTGCGTCAGGTGTTCAACGACACCGACGCCGAGGTGCTCTGGCTCATCGTGGGCGCGCCGGAGGAACTGGAGTTTCTTCAGGGCTCAAAATCCAAGATGGACCTCTCGCTCATCTACCCGGTTGACCCGAAGCAACTGCTCAGGGAATTGGCCGGCGTGGATTGGCCGCCCAAAAGTTGATTTGTGGAAAAAGGTGCGGAACTTTACGCGATGGCGTGAGATTGGAGCGGCATTGTCATCGGCGGTGTCATTGCCTTGCCATTCCGAATCAAGACTCTGTCGCCCTTACAGGGCTTGAAATCTTTTTTCACGATAAACCCAGGGCGTTGCCCTGGGCTATTATCTTTC
>PMOA01000111.1:0-191 GCA_003161635.1 Limisphaerales bacterium | reverse complement strand
GAACCCCGGCGTTCTTCAGCGCCAGGTAGTAAACTAGCGAGTTGTTCACGTTGTCCACCGGGTCATTCTCCGCCTGCACCAAAAACGTGGGCGGCGTATTGGTGGTGACAGGAACATTCGGATTCAACTCAAAATTCCCATCGTCTTTCCACAGATGTCCCGGATAAAGAGCTATCGCAAAATCCGGGCGG
>PMOA01000100.1:116660-116966 GCA_003161635.1 Limisphaerales bacterium | reverse complement strand
AGCGCCAACGCCCCGACCAGCACGTGACCCGTCGCCACGTCGGCAGCCTTGTTCGTCCAAATCGTCGCCGCACCCAGCCCGACCTGCAAAAGAATCAATGCGACCCAGGCCAGCGCGAGTTTCGTCAGCAAATCTTTTCCGCCGAGCCGCCGCCACGCCTGCCACGCGCTTACGGCCGTCAAAATCAAGATGGCCAGCGCGACAACGCGATGCGCCATTTGCAATTCGATCTGGAACGCGGTGATGGGATTCTCGGCATTGATGGAAACCCGCTGTGCGTTGTAGCGCGCGACCGCGTCAGCGCCT
>PMOA01000100.1:0-116648 GCA_003161635.1 Limisphaerales bacterium | reverse complement strand
CTTAGCGCCGTGCCGGAGGCTGGCGCTCCAATCCTTTCCACCACCGGCTGGTGAACAGCGCGAGCGCGCAGGTCAGCACGAAAAACAGTTGCGCAATGGTCGCGTGATAAATGCCCAGCGAATCCATGTGCATCGTCACCCGCAACCCACCGAGCACGCCCTGCGCCACGACGAGGAGAAACGCGGCCACGCCAAGCCAGTGCATCCATGGGCGCGAGTCCTTGAGCCAGAGCCAGACGGCGAGGATCGTCGTCATCAGGCCGACAGCCGAAGCGAGCAGCCGGTGCGTGTGTTCGTAAAAAATGCCGCCGATCCATTGCGCGGGTGGAAACAAAAACATGTTGTTGCCGTAGGTGTTCGGCCAGTCAGGCACGGACATGCCGGCTTCATGGCTGGTGACCAGACCGCCCAGGCCGAGCAGTAAAAAGGTGAAGAACGCCGTCAGCACGGCGAACCAATACAGCCACGGATTTGTTGTCTTGGTTGGTGCATTTGCATTCATATGAAAAATATCGAACCGCTCTGACACGTTGTGCCCGAACCACCCTGATTGCAAAGCTATTTGACTTCGAAGGTAAAATTCGCGGTCACATCGCCGTCCTTGACTTCCACGTCCTGCGTCTGCGCGCCGAGTTTGCGGTGCGCCGCCTCGACCGTGTATTTGCCGGCCGGCACATTCTTGATGACGAACTTGCCGTCCTTGTCGCTGACGCAAAAGTAAGGGCTGTCAAACACGCTGACCCACGCGAACATCCACGGATGCACATCGCACTTGAAACGCAGAAACATTTCCGGCTGCGTGTACGTGTAGGTCAAATCCGCGGCACCGGGCGCCTGCCCCTGGTTGGTTTCGGGATTGCCCGGCACGGCCGGCGTCGCGTGAACATTGTGGATGCAGGGATCGGAATTTTTGACGATGAGCTTTTGACCCGTCTGGATCGCCAAAATCGTGGGCGTGTAAAGGCAACCCTTTTGGTCGAGCACGGCGGGCGGCGCGCTCGCGCCGGTGGATTTGCCAGTGACGCCTTTCAATGAAACGACCACATCGGCCAATTCACCTTTCGCGCCGACCACGTAAAAATGCGTCGTGGGCGTGGTGGTGTGCATCTTGCCGCAATCCGGGTTTTCCATGAGCGGCGTGATTTCCTTTTCCGGCGGCGGCGTGCCCTTGAGCGTGATGACACCAACGATGTCCGTTCCGCAGGCGATTTGCCCGGCGCTGAAAAGCCCAATGACCCAAAGCGAAACAGCCTTTTTCACCCCATAATTTAATTTCATAATAAAAACTTACATAAATAATTATAATTCCTATGAACAGGCATGGCAAGTCATTTGCAAAACTTTTTCAGGACTTGCTGCGCAGCGTCCGAAAAATTGCGATGCCAAGGAAAAGTGCGGCCTGACCGAGCAGGCAACCCAGCCAGCCCCAACGAAATACGAATAAAGTCATTACGGAAATCACCACCGACTAGCCCGTCCACACCAAACTGGATTCATTTTCGAACTCAGCCGCGCGATGAAAGAAAATCGCGCATGCCACTATCATCAAGATCGGTAAATATGGCATCGCCCGGCGTTTGATTGTGGTGTTCTAGCTCTGCAAACTTTTCAAAACGCGCGCCATTGCCAGCGCGGTCTGCGCCGCTTCCGTGCCGCGATTGTGCTTTGGGTTGAGGCAGCGGGTGCATGCTTGCGCTTCATTTTCCAAAAGCAGCACTTCGTGAATGACGGGAATTTCGTGCGCGAGCTGGATTTGCATCAACGCGTGGTTCACGGCTTCGCCGATGTGCGCGGCATGGACCGTCTGGCCGCGCAAAATCACCCCGAGACAGATGATGGCGGACAAACCGGGCGAGGTCCGCGCCAGCCGTTTGGCCACAACGGGAATTTCATACGCGCCCGGCACCCGGACGATTTGGATGCTTGAAACATCGGCGCGCCACAACTCTGCCTTGGCCGCCCGCAACATCGCGTCCACGTAACGCGCGTTGTAGCGCGACGCGACAATGGCGAACGAGCCGCCGCGGGACTGATTTTTTTTGGGCTGTATCTTGCGCAGCATTGAAGGGGATTAAACCACGAATGGACACGAATGGACACGAAGAATTTCAAGTCCGTGAAACCTGTGTCACTTCGGCGAATTCGGCGCCGCCGGCGGATGGCCGCTGATGGCCGCCCGCGCGGCCTTCACCTCGTCGGCGGAAACCGCGCCGTTTTTGTTGCCCCACGATTCGCGGATGCAGGTCAATACGGCGGCGAGATCGGCGTCCGACAACGACGCGCCCATCGGCGCCATGGACAGGTTCCAATCGCGACCTTTGACCTGAATCGGGCCGTTGAGACCGGCCAGCGGAATGCGTGCAAGCGACGTGATATCCTTGGCGGCCCATTCGGAACCAGCCAGGGGCGGTGCTTGGGCGGGTTTGCCAAGGCCGTCGCTGCCATGGCACAGGCCGCAATAAGTTTCATAGACCGCCTTGCCATGCGCCAGCATCGAGGCCTCGCCGGATTTGGGCTGATACGAGGCCAATTCGTCGGCGGACGTGTAAGGCGCGTAAACCTGTTTGTCGAACCAGCCGCTGTGGCGATCGAAATACACCGCGCCGAGAAACAACAGCAGGAGCGTCAGCAGGATGATCCAAATTGGCACGGTCGAACGCGATGCCGTCGGCCCGGCATCGGGCGGTTGGGAAATGTTGGATTTCAATTCGTCACTCATGGGTCAACCGGCTGTGGGATTATGGCCAAGGGGCCGCTGCGGACGCGAGCCGTTTTTCAACGCGGCGGCGACGCGGGTGGAGGAGTCTTCATTCGTTCGAACTCTTTGTATCTGAACTTTTGAAGCATCGCGGAGGATTAAACCACAAATGGAGATGATTGAACATGAAAAATTTGAAATGGGCACCGTACCGAAGCGGTTGGGTAATACCGCCGCCGAAACCCGACCGCCGGCGGTTAAAAACCCAGATTTTCTCCTTTGGGCTTCAAGCTGAAGAGATAAGCGGCCAGGTCGTCCAGCTCGGAATCCTTGATGATGCCGGCCCAGGCAGACATGTAGAGCGGAGGCGGCGGACGTTTCGCGTCGAGCGCCGGGATTTCGCGCTGGCCTTTGAGGATGCGCATTTTCAGTTCGTCTTTGGTGTAGCCGTCGGCCACGTAGATCAGACCGGGCACTTGCTCGGCGGTCTTGGCGTTGGGATTGGGTACGCCGCCTTTGGCGTCGGTACCGTGACAGCCGGCACAACCGTATTTGCGGAAGACTTCCCGTCCACGCTCAGCCGGGCTCATCAGCGACGGAAGGCTTAACGCCACTTTCTGATCGCGCAAGTGCAGAAGGAAGTCCGTCAGTGCGCGAGCTTCGGTCTCGGTAAAACCAAACCGCGGCATGACCGTGCCAGGACTGACGGTCTGCGGATCACGGAAGTGCTGGATCATCCACTCGGGCGGGCGCCGCAGGCCGACGTCGTCCAGCGCCGGGCCGACCTTGCCGCCTTTGTCGCCGATGGAGTGGCAACCGATGCAGCCTTTCTGCTGAAACAATCGCTGTCCCTCACTGGCGCTGGGGATGACTTTCATGGAGGCGTAGTAGCCGGGCGCCGACTCGCCGGTCTGGCTGAGCATGAAAAGGATGATCGCTTCAAGGTTTGTCTCGGAAAATTTTTGCGGCGGCATCGCGGAGCCGGGCGTGACGGATGCAGGTGCGAGGAAATGTTTCTTCAGCCATTCCGGCGAACGGCGCGCACCGACCTTGTCGAGTTCCGGTCCAATCACACCACCGACGCCATTGAGTTTGTGGCAGCCGCGGCAACCGCTGTCCTCGAACACCTGCTGGCCGCGGGCCAATTCAGGCGCGGCGGGATTGTCGGCGGCCTCGTGGCATTGACCGCAGGAGGCCTGGATGTATTGCAGCGGCAACATCGGATGATCCCAGTGCGGCACGTCGCCGTGCGCGTCGGTGGTGGTCGTGGCGCGGCCCTGGCCGCGATGGCAGATGGTGCAGCCGAATCGCTCGAACGGGTGTTGCTCGTGAAGCGGATGGTAGGCGAGCGGTTGCGGGTAGCCGCCGTAGGTCGGGTCTTCCACGGCGAGGTGGCAGGTCGTGCAGCGGTCCACGCGGTTGAGGTCGGACAGGAGGATCTGACGGATTTGCACCGGCGTGCTTTCGGCCAGCGCCCGCTGTTGCGGCGTCGAGGCACGGCGGATTTCCTCCTGGATGAATTTGCGTTGATAATCCTTCCACCCCCGGTACTCGTCCCGGTAATAACCGATGACGACCAGAACGCCAACCAGGAGACCAAGCACGGTGAACCAACCGTAGAATCTGCGGACGGAGAGGTCGTTCATGTCAGTGGCCCTCCGTGATCGCCGGCGGTTGCTTCCACGGCACTACCCAGCCCCAGTTCGGGCCGCGGAACGACGTGCCGATAATCGTCAGCACGACGGCGATGACAAGGCAAACGCTGAAGATCGTGTTGGCGACCACGCGTTCGCGGGCAAACCAGCGGCCGACGCCTTTGCGTTGGCGATCCATGTAGGGCAACAGCATCAGCGCCGTCACGAGCAAACCGGGCACCACCACACCGCCCCAGAACGCCGAGTAGCTGACCAGTTCCTGCAGGCCGAGGAAATACCACGGCGCTTTCGCTGGATTCGGCGGATGAATCGGGTTGGCAAGTTCTTCCAGCGGCGCGTTCCAGAAAATCGCCAGGAACAGCACCACCGCCGTTACCAGCAGGAACAGCAGCAGCTCGCGGAAAACCAGGTGCGGCCAAGCGAATACTTCGTCTTCCGGGTTCTTGCCGACTTGCGGCGTCGTGCCGCGCGCCAGTTCCATCAGGCCGTAGGTCTTGTTCGTCGGCAATTGCTTGAGTTCGATCTGCTGGACGATGTCACCCGGTTCATCGGGACGCGACAACCCGCCGTCTTTGCGCACGCGCCAGAGGTGGACGGCCACCATTAATAGCGCCACTGTCGGCAGCACGATCACGTGCAACGCGTAGAATCTTGTCAGCGCTTCCTGCCCGACCACGTTCCCGCCGAGCATCAGGTATTTCAGCTTGGTACCGATCACCGGCGCGTAGCCGGCGATGTTTGTGCCGACGGTGATCGCCCAGAACGCGAGTTGGTCCCACGGCAGCAGATAGCCGGTGAAGCTCAACCCCAGGGTCAGCAGAAAAAGTCCGACGCCGATCACCCAGTTGAACTCGCGCGGGCGTTTGTAGGCGCCGGTGTAAAACACGCGGCACATGTGCAGCAACACGAACAGCACCATCAGGTGCCCCGCCCAGCGGTGCATGTTGCGGATGACCAGGCCGGCGGAGACGACATACTGCAAATCCTTCATTATGTCGTACGCCTTCTCGGTGCTGGGCACGTAGTAGAACATCAGCAGCACGCCCGTGCCGGTCAGGATCAGGAACAGATACAGTAAAATCAGTCCCAGCCCGAGCGAGTAAGAGGCGCGCAGCGAATGGCGATGGACCTTTACCGGCTGCACGTGCAACAGAAAGCTGGAGACCATCACCTGCGACTGCTCCAGGTTGCTCTCCGGCAGGCCAATCCGGAAGATCGAGCGACCGACGCGCGTGCGCGTGAACCATTGCCAGATTCGTTTGGGCAAAGGCGCGTTCACAAAACGAGGTATTTGTCCGCAGCGACGCGCTGGTTTTTGTCCACCAGCAGCCGGTTGTCCTTGCTCAACGTCACCTGAAACCATTCCAACCCGCGCGGGGCCGGGCCGCTTTTGACGGCACCCTGGTCGTCAAACACGCTGCCGTGGCACGGACAATGGTAGCCGTGGTCGGCGCGGTTGACCGTGCAGCCGAGGTGCGTGCAAATCGCCGACAGACAGCGGAATGTGTTGCCTTGGCGCACGAGAAAGATCCGCTCGTCCTCCATGAACGTTACGGAACCGTCGGGGTAATCGTCGGGCTTGCCGGCCTTGAAACGCAGGCTTGGCTCGAACAGCACGTTCGGCACAAGAAAGCGCACGGCTCCCGCCGCGGACGCCGCCACCGCGAATGAACCGGCCAGCCAACCCAGGGTCAGTTGGAAAAAACCGCGTCGGGAAACGTCCTTTTTGTTGTCCGGAATGGAGTGGTTCATTTCAGGCGGGCACCAGTTCTACGCGTTCCATTGTGATCGCACCGGTGGGGCAGCGAGCGGCGCACAGGCCGCAGCGAATGCAGCGGGTCTCGTCCTTGATGATCGCGCCCTGCTCGCCGCGCTCGGGCACACGCCCGTACCGCGCATGAAACGCGCCCTGCAACTTTTCGTCACCGCGCAGGTCGGCGGCGTCCACCAGCCGCAGGCAGTATTCGGGGCAGACATCGGCACAACCGCCACACAGAATGCATTCGTCGCCGTCAAACACCGGACCGACGTGACACTTCAAACAGCGATCCGCCTGCAGCCGCGCATCGGGTTCGGGATAATCTTTCTCCACCTCGGCGATCCCGATGCGCCGATCCAGCGGCAGCGTCGGCGGCGGACGGCGAACGAACTTCTCGTAATCGGGCTTCATCCGATACTGGAGCGTGTTGTAAATCGTCACGCGCGCCTGACGCGGCTCGGCGGGCACGCGTCCCGTGAGGAATTTCGCGATGGAATTCGCCGCCTTTTTGCCTTCGGCGACGGCGGTGATGATAATCCGCGGCCCGAACGCCACGTCACCGCCCGCGAACACATCGGGTCGCGACGTGGCCATCGTCGCCGGATCGGTTTGCAGCGCTCCGCGCGGCGTCACCTTCAAATTATCCTCGGGACGAATCCAGGCAAGGTCTGCCGACTGGCCGATGGCGAGCACGACGGTGTCGCAATCAACGGTCTCTTCGCTGCCTTCGATGAACTGCGGATTGAACCGGCGGTTCTCGTCGAAGACACGGCTGGCCTTGATCAGTTCGATGCCAGAGACTTTCCCATCACTACCGACGATGCGTTTTGGACCGAAACGCGTATGGAGCCGGATGCCTTCCTTTTCCGCCTCCTCGATCTCCTCGCGCGCTGCCGGGATTTCGTCGAGGCTCTCGAGGCAATACATGTGGACTTCGGGCACGCCCTTGCGGATGGCTTCCCGCGCCACATCCAACGCGAGGCGCACCTCGTCGGGCGCTTCCGGTTCGCGCGCGGTCAACTGCTCCAGCACCGCCGCGGCCTGGTGCAACGCCTCACGCAATTCCGCCTCGCTCATCCCCGCAAACTTTTCCGTCTGGCGGACGACCGAGCGCGCCACGTCGAAAGCGACGTTGCCGCCGCCGATGACGACCACTTTGCGGCCGAGCGTTACGCGATAGCCCAGGTTGACGTTCAGCAGAAAATCAATCGCCCGCAACACGCCGTCGAGTTGCACACCCTCGATGGACAGCTCGCGGCTTTTGTGCGCGCCGATGCCGAGAAAGACCGCTTCATACCCCTGTTGTTTCAGATCTGAAAACGCAAAGTCCTTGCCCAGCCGGGTGTTCAGACGAATCTCCACGCCGAGCGATTCTATCGCCGCGATTTCCGCCCGGATGATCTCGCGCGGCAGCCGGTATTCGGGCACGCCGAGCACCAACATTCCACCCGCCAGATTGTGCGCCTCGAAAACTGTCGGAGAGAATCCCATCAACGCCAGTTCGTGCGCGCAGGACAGACCCGCCGGACCAGCCCCAACGATGGCAACTTTGCGTCCGCCGCCGATGCGTTCGCGGCGCGGGTCTCGCAGTTCGGGATAGACGCGTCCGAGGTCGAAGTTGTCCGACTCGACGCCGAACTTTTCACAGACGAACCGTTTCAACGCGCGGATGGAAACCGCCGCGTCGAGCGCGCCGCGCCGGCATTTCGCCTCGCACGGCGCGGCGCAAACGCGGCCGCAGATGGAGGCGAACGGATTCGGCAGGCGGGCGATGACGTAGGCGTCTTCGTAACGCCCTTCGGCGATGGCTTGCACATAGCCGCCGGAGTCCGTGCGAACCGGACAGCCCTCGCGACAGAGGACTTGCCGCGTGAAATAATTCACGTCCGGCAGTTCGACTGGATAGGTCGGAGGCATGCCAGTTTCAGTCGAGCGTTACTTCTTATCGTACTTGTCGTGGACTTCCTTGACCTTGGTTTCCGCTGTGGTCTTATCTTCGGGCGTTGCCTTCGCGAGTTTCTCGTCCAGCATCGCTTTCTTGCGGACGCTGGAATCGTACGTAAGGAACTCGTAGATTTTTTTGCCTTCGGCGCTGCTGATACCGGAGCCGGGCTTGTGCATCATCCGTTTAATGTAGCGCGACCACTCGTCGGGCAACGCATAGTCGGAGTTGATCGGGCGGCTCAACTTGTGGCACTGGGAGCATTTCTGGCTGAAGGTTTCGTAGTTGTCCTTGATGCCATCCGGGTATTGGGAGACATCAATCGTCGCCGGACCTTTTTCAAACCGATCGACTCGCGCCTTGGTTTCAGGGTCGAGTTGATCTTCGGCGCGCGCCATACCCGTCGCGGCCAGGATGAGCGCCGCCCCACCGAGGAGGACAGTGGTGAATTTAGAATTCATTGTCATAAGTTGGTATTTTCTTTTGTTTAGAATCCGTAGGAGAGCTGGACTACAAACTCATTGGACGGCAGCGCCGCAGGACCGCGGCTGTGCAGCCATTCATAGTCACCTTCAAACAGCAACGTGTTCGTGAGATAATAAACAAAACCTGCCGTGACGCGGTCCGTTTTCGTTCCCAGACCGTCGTTCATTACGTCATAACGGCTGACCAGTTCAATATCGTTCACGACGGGCAGATCCAAATTTAGTCCCGCCAGTTTGTAACCCGCTTGAACCCACCCGCCATTCGGATGCATGGTGCCGATGTCGTCGGTTTGCACCCAGGTATTGATATACTCGCCCTTCACTTCAAAGTAAGGACTGATATGCACGGCGGCATCAAGGACCGCCGCCGACCACTGTCGTTTCCCGGCGTTGTCCCAAACACCCGACTGACCCGAAACACCAAGCTCGACATCATAATGAGCTTTCCACGGGAAAAACCATCCGATGCGGCCACCGCCGCTGGGGTCGCTGTGGAGATTCGGGGTGTCACCAACATTCCCGCCCAAATCCAACATGCCAGAGGCGCCTGTTCCATCCGTTGAGGACGGTCCATTGGCGCCATAAACAGAATAGGTGACCATCTGGCCTGACTGTCCGACCGGCACAGCACCCCGCAACTGGGCGCCGACACCACTGCCCGGCAGGAGATCGCGTGACAACGGGTTATCCGGTATCTTATTGAGCCAGCCCGCCGCCCGCTCAGAATAAGTGCCCAAGGGCAGAACCATGTCCCCGGCCACAATCATCACGTAATCGTTGAGCAGGTAATCCAACTGGGCGAAACTCAAACTTACCACGGTCGAGCTACCACCATTGGGATTGCCACTCGAATCTGTATTATTTTGCAGCGTGACATCAAAACCGGCTTCAAACAGCACGTTGTCGTTCGCCCGAAGCAGGAAGATTGGCGCAAAATCAGCCAATGCAAAGGTGCTGTGCTGCCCTTGGGACTTTCCGAATTGAACTTCCGCGTCGCCCACCATTGTGAAATTGTGCAACGCGCTCATCGCCCCGCTGGGGACCGGATGAACCGGTTGAATCCTGGCCGCCGACTCGGCTTTCTGCTCCGCATTGGTGGCAAGCTGCTGTGTTTCTCCCAACCGCTGTTCCAACTGGTGAATGGTCTGCTGATCCTGTTCGTGCGTCTGCTGGTCCTGTTCGTGCAGCTTTTCAAGCTGGCCGATCCTCTGGTCCTGCTGGCCGATCCTTTGGTCCTGATTGGTGACCGCGCTTTTCAACGCATTGAAATCCTCATCGCTGATCATCGCCGCCGCGCGCGGAGGCAGGGCAACACCCAACACGCAAGCTGCCGCCGCCGCACTTAGAATTAGGGAAGGTATTTTCATGGGTAAATTCCTTTTTTAGTTTCCACTGTCCTCCTGGAGATACTTCAGGACTTCCTTCGCCTGTGCCGCGGGAAGGTTGGCCCGCACCCGCATGTGCAACATGATGGTTTTCCACTGAGCCGACGTGAACTCGGTGGCATACCGCTCCGGATGGCAGCGGTTGCAATTGATGGCGTATAACTCGGCGCCGGTGAGTTTTTTTGGCCCCGCTTTCTGGTCCGCTTTCTTTTCCGGTTCGGCGTGGGCCGGCGTCAGGCCAAGTCCGAGCAGGCACGCGCCAACCAGCCCCGATAAACACCATAATATTATTTTTTGTATTTTCATAACTTGTAAGCGCATTACTTATTTTGGTTATTCCATCGCAATAATCAGCCTGTCTATATCGGTCCGCCGGGCTGAATGTGCTCCATCTTTTTTGGCATTTCAATGCCTTTTTTTGTCGCGACGCCGGCGTTGGTTTCTCATTAACACCCGGCTTCAACCGGGTGGGAGGTCGCAAGAAGGAAATTCAACCGCTTCAGCGGTTTTTCCTACGCCCGCAAAACCGTTGAAACGGTTTTTGTCCGCCAGGCCTTTTGAACACCCCGCTAAAACAGGGTGTTAATGAGAGCGGACGGCGACGAGGGCGAAGGTGCCACCGCTGGCGCGAGCCGTTTTGGTTTTGACGGGTTTCAACATACGAAAGTTTTAACCATGCTTCCAAACAAACCACGCAAAGAGCGACCAAGATACTGCGGCCAGAGGTAACAATATAGACAAAGGAATCTTTTTCCCGACGGTCAACAAAAGAAAAACGTAAACGGTTCCCAACGCAGTGATGATCAACCGGAATGGAAATCCACTTTATGTTGATTGTGGAATGAGGTTCAAAACCCATTTTCCAACAAGAAAGCAAATCGGAAGCGTGGCGAAGAAGAAAAAGTGAAACCGATAATCTGATTGCGTTGCTTTTCGGAACTGTTCTCCAGAACGAATCCGCGCGACAAAACTCATTAACCAAATTAGCGGTCCCATTTTCGTTTTTAGCAGTTCACAACAAATGCCCCATCTTCTCGCGTTTCACTTTCAAGTAGCGTTCGTTGTGCGGATTCGGTTTCACGCGAATCGGCACCTGCTCGACGATTTTCAAGCCGTAGCCCTCCAGCCCGACAAGTTTTTTGGGGTTGTTCGTCAGCAAACGGATGGTCTTGAGGCCGAGATCAACGAGGATTTGCGCGCCGAGACCGTATTCGCGCAAATCCATTTCGTAGCCGAGTTTTTGGTTGGCTTCGACGGTGTCGTAGCCCTGCTCCTGCAACTTGTAAGCCTTGATTTTCGGCCCGAGGCCGATGCCGCGGCCTTCCTGCCGCATATAGACAATCACGCCGCACCCGGCCGCGGCAACCTGCCGCATGGCCTGATGCAGTTGCGAGCCGCAATCGCAGCGGCGCGAGCCGAACACGTCGCCGGTCAGACATTCGCTGTGGACGCGCACGAGAACTTTTTCCCGCCCGGCCACGTCGCCATGCACCAGCGCAAGGTGATGCTGGTCGTCCAGTTTCGAGCGATATAAATGCAAATCGAAATCACCGTAGTCGGTCGGCAGTTTCACGGTCTCGACGCGCTCGACCAGTTTCTCCCGCGTGCGCCGGTGTTCGATCAGGTCGGCGATGGTGCAGATTTTCAGGCGATGTTTTTTGGCGAACTTCAGCAACTGCGGCAGGCGCGCCATCGTGCCGTCGTCGTTCATGATTTCGCAGAGGATGCCGACGGGCCGGCAGGCCGCGAGCGTGGCCAGGTCCACCGCCGCCTCGGTGTGGCCGGCGCGCTGGAGGACGCCACCCGGACGCGCGCGCAATGGAAACACGTGGCCCGGCTGCACGAGGTCGTCCGGCGCCGCCTTAGGTTCGGCCATGATTTTGATGGTGCGCGCCCGATCCGCTGCGCTGATGCCGGTGGTGATGCCGTGCGCGGCGTCCACGCTCACATGAAAATCAGTGCGAAAGCTCTCGCGGTTTTGCTGCACCATGCGGTCAATGCCCAGCTGGTGCAGCCGCCCGGCGGCCGCCGGCACGCAAATCAGCCCGCGGCCGAATTTCGCCATGAAATTGACCGCCACGGGCGTCACGAATTGTCCGGCCATGATCAAATCACCTTCGTTCTCGCGGTCGGCGTCGTCCACTACGATGACCATTTTGCCTTTGCGGACGTCGGCGACGACGGATTCAATACTGTCGAAAGTTTTTTTCATCGGCGAAAATAGCATAGCCGTCCGCCGTCCAAACGCCAGACGCAAAACAAATCGGCTCGGTTTGGTCCGAAAGCATCTCAATTTTTGGACAACCGAAAACGCTGTGTCCAGAAGGGACATTTTGAAAATAGCCCGGCGTTTGAACGCCGGGGTTTGACGGTAGCGTAACAAGTCCCGCGAGGACGCCTGAAAAGGCGTTTCTTTTCAGCCGTCCCTGCGGGACTCGACGTTTTTCCAACCTGTCCCGGCATTGAAATGCCGGGCTATTTTCGATGGTTCCTCCGGAACCGAACGCCTGCTCAAAAATTGAGATGCGCCCGGCTCGGTCCTGGCACGCTGATTTTTGCTGACACGACACCAAAAGCCGGCTTACGATTTGTCGAGTCTCATTGGAAACGTTTTTCCAATCAGTGGCGGGGGTAAGATTTAGCAACCGAACGACCGGCGAATTTCAATGTCATCGGACAAACTGGGCAGCAAGGGTTGTGGTGGACTTTCGGGTGGAAACCCCGTGAGTCTGCTTCAGGAATGTTTCGCCTGCGGCGTGATCGTGGTGGGCGCGCGCAAACGCATCGTCGCCTGCACCGCCGAAGCCGCCGAACATCTGCACCAGGACGCGGCGAAGTTGCTGAACGCGCCATTGAGTTCGTTGCCCGCGCCGCTGGCCAAACTGATTCAGGAAACCGTCAGGAGCGGCAAGGCGATTTTGAACCGCGAAATTCCTTTGGGCCATGCAACGGCATTGCGCGCGAGCATTTTGCCCGTGACAACGCACAAGTCCCTGGAAATTGTCGTCGTTTTGAACAGCCTGACTTCCACGCCGGTTTTTGAGCAGAACCTCAGACGGCTCGACCGGCTGGCCGGCCTCGGCACGCTTTCGGCCAGCATGGCGCACGAAATCAAAAACGGCATGGTCGCCATCAAGACGTTCGTTGACCTGCTGGCGCAGAAAGGCCAGGACACGGAACTCACCGAGGTCGTCGGGCGCGAACTGGAGCGCATCAACGCGCTCGCGACGCAGATGCTGCGGTTTGCCGCGCCGAACCGCGCGGCGTTCACGACCGTGCGCATCCACGACGTGCTCGACCATTCGCTGCGCCTGATGCAGCATCAAATCAGTGGAAAATTAATTTCGCTGCAGCGGCATTATAAAGCCGATCCCGACACCGTGCGCGGCGACGACGCGCAATTGCAGCAGGCGTTGATGAATCTGCTGCTCAACGCGCTTGAAGCGATGGGCACGAACGGTGTGTTGACCGTCAACACGGAAACGGTGAAGGGCGAACGCAGCGAGCGGCAATTACGGATCAACATTCAAGACACCGGCGTGGGCATCGCGCCGGAAAATCTGGAACGACTGTTCGAGCCGTTTTTCACGACCAAAACAAATGGCACGGGCCTGGGGCTGGCCATCAGCCAGCGCATTGCGCTGGAGCATCACGGCTCGATTCGCGTGCAAAGCGAACCCGGCAAAGGCTCGGCGTTCAGCCTGTCGCTGCCGGCGTTCACGGCGGTGTGACTGGCGGGCAATGCAGCCGCAAGCTTCAGCTTGAACCCCGAACACGACTTGAAGATCATATCTGCTCTTCCACGAACAGACGATTAAATTTTACTGCCCGAAAAGGTGATATGGATGGGCGGTGTCGTCGCCGACGTGGGTTTTCGGCATGGCCTTGAGCGAGAAGGTGAAGGCCACCGTGAAATCCGTCGGGCCGGTGCTGTTGTCAATCACCCGGAAAGTCAGCGCGCAAGTCCAACTCCGCATATCGCGATAGATCGTGTAATTTTGTTGCTGCAAACGGCCGTCCGCGGCGTTGAAATCGTGCCGCGTGCGGAAACCCCAGTTGTCATTCAGCCGGTAAAAAAACGTGCTGGTGATGAAATTGTCGCTTTGCGTAAATCCATCAAATCCGCTGCGCAAATACCAGTGGCCGAGTCCCCAACTCCAGCGTTCATTCGGCGTGAAGGTGAGTTGATGAAACGCAAGATTCAAATTGCCGCCGTTGATGGCGTAGCGCAGTTGCGAATCAAGCACGATCCACGAGCGCGGCTTGAACGTGAGGTCGGAGTAAAGATCGCTGAACGTCTCCTGCTTGCTGAACGGTTCGTCGAGATTGGGTTGATCCTGGCCCGGTGTGAGCCGCCAATCCAACATCACGTTCCAATCGAGCAGATTGTCGAGCTGTCCGTCGCGCTTGGTTTGGAGCGTATTACGCAGGCTGAAACGAATCACGTTCTCGCTGTCAATGGAATCAATGTTGTTGTAATCGGGAAATTGAACCGGCAACAGCAGCAGGCTGGGCAACGCGGAATCGAACTGCGGCAGTCGCGACGGCGGCGTGCTGGGCGCGGGCACGTAGGCGTAAGTCACCGACGGCTCGATGATGTGGCGCAGACCGTCAACGGCCAGAAGTGAATTCGTCGCGCCGGCCCAAAGCTGCGAGGCTTTGAACGAAGCTTCGACGCCGGTGTTGAACACCCGGCGATAGGCTTCATTGTTCGTGCCGCCCGGTCCGCTCTCCGTGCTGTAATAGGTGAAGCGGCCGCCGACGCGCGGGGTGATGTTCAGCCAGCCAAAAAACGTGTGGGGCAGGAGCAGTTGATGAAAGGTGTCGGCGCGCGAGGCGGAATAATTCAGCGGCGTTGGTCCGTTCGTGTCCGCAAAAAACATCCGGTACCAGCCCGCCGAACTTTCGCTCTCGTAATAAAACGGCGTGTTAAAAACCTGCTGGCGGTAGCCGGTGAGCCTCACGTCGGGCAGCCGTTCGACCTGGTTGAAGAAATTATTTACCTGCGGCGTGGTTTCGGCGTCGAGACTCCAGTTGTTCCAATACTTGTTGACCTCGGTAAACGTGTTGGGTTGCGGATTATTGCGATAGTCGCCCTCGAAAAAGTCATGCAGCACGAGCGGGTCGCTCTGGTAATTCACGAGCGCCTTCACGTTCAAATTTGTAGCCGGGGTCGCCTGGTAGCCGAGGTAAAAGCGCTGGCGGTTTTCGGGAATTCCATTGATCCACGGTGTGCCGTTCGTGCTGGCGGTTGGATTTTGGTCATGCAGGTAATAATACTTGAACTCCGCGTCGCCCCATTGACCGAGGTGCAGATTCAGATCCGGCCCCGCGCCCACGCCCCGCTTCTCGCGATAGTCCAGATGAATTTTTCCGTCCATCGCATCATTCAGATACCACGTGTAGGTGCTGAGCAAAAACGGCCCGTAGGCGCTGCGGTAGCCGGGAAGAAAATTGAAATTGTTGACGTGCTCGCCCAGATTGCGCCGGTAATACGGAAAGTAAAACGTCGGCACACCGTCCATGAACAGCACGGCATTCCACATTTCGATGTATTTCCCGGGGACAATTTTTATGCGACTGGCGCGCACGCGGATCGCCGGGTCGCTCACGTCATCGGTCGTGACGAAAGCGTGGCGCGCGGTGTAGGTTTTGTTGGTCGTGTCGCCTTGTAATTGCCGGCCTTGCGTGAACACCGGCGGTTTGCCCGTGCGAAATTGTTCGCTCTGCATCTGGTGCGTTATGAAATTGTAGCGGATGTGTTCGCCGGTCCAGATTAGATCGCCTTCCTCGATGCGCACGTGGCCGTCGGCCGCCACCTCGCCCGTTTTCTCATTCACGGCGGCACTGTCGGCGCTCAAGGTCGCGTCACCGCGTTGGACGAAGATGCCGTTCGTGCCATACCACACGCCGTCCCTGAGTTCCAGGCTGGCCACGGATGTGCCGGGGATAATCTGGTTGAGCGCCTGAACCACGATCTGCGGCTCCTCCTGCGCCCAGGCCACAGACGGAAAAACCGCGAATAAAAAGGCGAGCAGAACAATGGCGGGCAATTTTCTCATCAGGCACGGCCAATTAAACAGAACGCTTTCCGGCTGCCAAGCGGATTTGAAACCAAAGTAGGCTTCGTAGGAGACGACGTACTTGTCTCGCCATAGCCGGGCGAAGGCGGAAGGAGTCTCTGTATTCAAGAAGAAATGAGCCTTGTCACCCCGGCTCCTGCAAAAATTATTCTTTTGGCAAAAACACGAACGTCATGAAAATGTCCGGGCCGGTCGGCAGCACAACCGGCAGCCGGCGGGATTGAGTCAGGTCGTTCATAATTTGGGAAAAGGAATTTTGTGTTTGGCGCGGATTTCATCGAGCGCGACACGGAATGGTTTGCCGGTGCCAGCTTTCATTTCATCCAAACCGCGCTGAATGCCGCGCAGGGCATCAACCAAATCGTCTGAGCGCAATCCACGCGCTTTCAGCCCGCCAACATATTTGCTAATGGGATGCTTTTTTGTTTTAAGCAAAGCCGGCTTCACGCCGCTAAAAATGAATTCACCCGCAAACAGAGTCAAATGGCAATACGGCAATCTTTAGTCACGGAGTGGCGGGCGAAAGTAGCCCACGGTGAAACCGTGGGTAAAGCAACCAAACCAATGAAGCCCCGGATGGGGCGGAAGAAATTTACGTTGGTGATTTTCTGCCGCCCCTGCTTGCCGCTCCGAAGTGAAACGAAGGCGGGCCGGGGCTTGAATTTCTTTGGGCAAGCCAACCCACGGTTTCACCGTGGGCTACTTTCTGGCCCGCCTCCGGCGCTGGGGCAGGCCGGTTTTGAATCCCACGCGAACGGCAGGAAAATGTTCGAGCCGGTCAGCAGCGTTTATCCGACATCAATACCTAATGCTTTTCTAACAATGGAAGCGGAAGCTCCTAAAAATTTCTGATTCTTCACAATCCAAGCTTTTCCTTTTTCCAGCAAACTTTTCTTTTGGGTTGGGTCTGCTGTTTTTAGTTCGTCCATTATATTCTCAAGTTTGTTTCGTTCCTCCTGCGGCACATTTTGCTGCTTGAGCGTTTGATGAAGTGAACTGTAGTGGTAAACCTGAACGCTCGAATGAGAAACGTCTCCAAGCACACCAGTGAAATGTTGAATGTTGAAGACTTGGCTTTGCGCTGATTTGCGCTCCTTTTCATCAAATGACATATTTTCTCCTGTAATTCCACGAGCTTCAAGTTCCAGACTCCAATCCAAAAGTTTGTCCTTAACGACACTTAACAAACCTTTCAATTGAACCGGTGAAAACTCAATTTGCTGCTGCCAATGGCTAATGTTCATTCCAATACTACCATGAACGGAAAAATTCTGATTGCGAGAAAGAGATACAACTATTGAACTAGATTTTGAAAGATCTTCCAATTCAGACACGGATTGACCAACTCTAAAAGCTGTATTGAGTTTTTCAACAGGAAGCCAACCGTGAACAGGATTACGAACTTGGAGCTCTCCACCAGATAAATAACGATAGGGTGGAATTGCTGACTCCTCTTGATATCCATTTAGTTCAGAATTGACCCACTCACTTATGTCATTAAGCCCAAGCTTTGCAGAAATCAGCTTTGCGGTTCGCAACAATTCCGTTGTGCTTTTTGAAGATTGCACAATGTCGCCTGGAAATCTTTAACTAGCGAGCCCATGACTTAATTCTGCGCGAACGAATTTTTATGTAAAGCGCGAGTCGTTCACAATCGCACCGGAATATTCTTCTTCGCCAGAAATTTCTTCACGTCGCTCACGGTGTAGGTGCCGAAATGAAAAATGCTTGCGGCGAGAACGGCGTCGGCTTTGCCTTCGAGCAACACCTCGGCCATGTGCTCCAAACTGCCCGCGCCGCCGCTGGCCACCACCGGCACCCTCACGGATTCGCTGATGCGCCGGGTGATGACCAAATCAAACCCCGCCTTCGTGCCATCGGCGTCAATGCTGTTGAGCACGATTTCGCCCGCGCCCAATGACACGGCGCGTTTGGCCCACTCGACGGCGTCCAACCCGGTCGGTTTGCGGGCGCCGTGCGAAAAAACCCCCCATTTGTCCGGTGCGATTTTTTTGGCGTCAATCGAGACCACGATGCACTGGCTGCCGAATTTTTCGGCTCCGGCGCGAATCAAGTCGGGATTTGCCAGCGCCGAGGAATTGATGCTGATTTTGTCCGCTCCCGCGCGAAGCATGGTGAACATATCGTCCACGCTGCGGATGCCCCCGCCGACGGTGAGCGGCATGAAGCACTGGTCAGCGGCGCGCTCGATGACGTTCACCATCGTCGCCCGGCCATGCGCGGTGGCGGTGATGTCGAAGAAAACCATTTCGTCCGCGCCCTGTTCGTTGTAGCGGAGCGCCAGTTCGACCGGGTCGCCCACGTTGCGCAGTTCGCCCGCCTCGGCCTTGCCGAACTGGACGCCGCGCGTGACCTGGCCGTCATGCACATCGAGGCACGGAATGACTCGTTTGGCGATCATCGCGCCCATTGAAACGCCGATGACGGTGCAAATCAAATGAATCTCTCGACATCGGCGTAGAATTTTTATTGTCACACAACTTAAAAGCCCCTAATTTTGTCCCGGTTGGACGGTTCGGTCTAAAAACAGGAAGGCAGTTATGAAATCTTTTCGCTTCGTGTTGACGGCTTTGGCGGTGACAGCGGGTGTTTGGTTTTCCACCGGCTGTGCCAGCAGCCACACCAGTCCGTATCATCCCGGCCCAGTCGCGGGACAGGCCGTCGGCACGGGCGTCGGTGTGGTAGCGGGCAACGTCGCGGGTTTCGGCGTCGGCGTAGTGGAAGGCACGGCGCATGGCGTCGCCGCGCCATTCGATCCCAGCTACCACATGGTGCGCCAGTGGCGCACGGAAACCACGGCGGATGGCCGGACGATTCAGGTGCCGTATGACATTTTGGTGGATAAATATGGCCGTCCGGTGAACATGCCCGCGCCGACAGGGAATCCCGCTCCGCCTCCGGTCACACCACCGCCGCCACCAGCAACAAACGCCGAGACCAAATAAATTTGGAGCTGGAAATGAAAAATTACCCCAAAATTATTTTAATTTAGGAACCGAAAACCAATCAAGCCATGAAAATACTAAAACATTTGTTTTTGACGGCATTGCTGGCCAGTTCCCTGCCCATGGTCATCCGTGCCCAGACCAATCCCATTGAAACGGATGCGAATCTCAAGGACAGCACGACCCATGTAGTGGTGGAGCGCAAAGTCTATGAGACCACCAAGACCTATCAGCAGGACACGCCGCGCGATGTGCAGCGCAAAATCGCCATCATCGTGCAAAATCGCGGCTCCGCCGCGCTCAACGACAAGGTTCCGGTGCTGGAAGACCTGGTGAGCAGCCGCGTGGCGGGCAAAGGTTTTTCCGTCATCTCGCGCGATGATGTCACGCGGTCGCTGAAGAATTATTCCACCGGCAAAGATCCCAATGGCGAGCTGGGCGCATTGGATCGTTCGCTGGAAGATAACAGTTCCGCGCTGCGGCTCGCGCAGAATCTGGGCGCGGATTACATTCTGGTTCCTTCCATTGTCAGCCTCGGCACGGAAAAGAAAAACTATTCCGGCAACGGCATCAATACGCTGAACATCACGCACAAGCTCCGTGTGACCTACAAAATTGTGGAGGCGGGCCAGGGCGGTGCGGTGCGCGGCGGTGCATTCACCTCGGAAAAAAACATCCGGCAGACGGCGGATTTGCAGACGGAAAGCAGCGACGTGATCAACGAACTGCTCGATGATGCGGCGGAACAACTGGCCGACGCCATCGCGCAAAACGCGCCATCGTTGCCGGCGGAAGTGGCGAAGGCGGCGATGGTCAATTTCAACGTGGCCTGCACGATGACTGATCCGCGCCAGCAGCCGATTTTGATCTCCGCACTCGGCATCACCACAGACAACCATGTCGTGTTGACCAATCAACCGATGGCCGTCCAAGCGATGGACGTGACGGTGGAACTGGACGGGGTTGCGCTCGGTTCCGCGCCCGGATCATTCCAAGGGCGTCCGGGGTTGCACAAAATCCGCCTGTCGCGTGAAGGTTTTGATGTTTGGGAACGCACGATCAACATTTATGCAGGCCAGAATCTGCGCGTGGCCTTGCAGATGAGCAACGCCGGTTATGCGCGTTGGGCGGACACGACGGCCTTCCTGGCCACACTGGATGCGAACCGCAAATTGACCGATGCCGAGGTGAAACGCATCGAAGGCATCGCCGAATTTTTCAAGAACAGCCATTACCGCGTGGACACCAAGGAAAATATCCATGTCACCTACAAAAGCCTTTTTTGATTGAACTGAACAAGCCAAAACCAACATGAAAAACCATATTTCCACTCTTGCTCTCGCCGGCGCGTTGTTGCTGCCGGTAATTGTCCCGGCGCAGGAAAAAGCAACACTCGCCGTTTCGTCCATCAAGCCCACGCCGTCGCTGGTGGCGGCGGTCAAGCCGGACAAAAAACTGCAACTGGGCCGCATTGTCGAGTCGCTCGACAGCCAGCTCATTGACCGCATCAACGCCACGCGCAAGTTTGACGTCGTGGGGCGCAGTGATTTGAGTGATGTCCTCAAGGAGCAGGACCTCGGCGCTTCCGGCAACGTGGATGCCAAGACCGCCGCGAAGGCCGGCAAGCTCACCGGTGCGAAATACCTGCTGGTGACGACGGTGGACGACTTTCAGGATTACGTTGAGAAAGCCACGTTTGAAGGCACGGGCCGCGCCGCCACCAAGCGCGTCTTCCGGCTGTCGGTCGTGGGGAAAGTTTATGATGCGAGCACCGGCAAATTGCTGGAGTCGGCGAATTTCCAGACCGGCAACGACGGGTTCAAGCAAATCCAGGAGGAGCGCAATTATTCGGTCAAGGACGGCGAATTGAGCGACGAAATGATGGTTGCGGTTTCGCGTGACCTGGCCCAGAAAATCGCCAACCGCATCGCCGACGTGATTTTCCCCGCGAAGGTGCTGCTCAAGCGCGACAAGGAAATCACCATCAACCGCGGCGAAGGCGGCGGCTTGGTCGTCGGCGACACGTTCAACGTTTTTGCGCTGGGCGAGGAGTTGATTGACCCGGACACGAAGGAGTCGCTGGGCCGGGAAGAGGCAAAGGTGGGCAAGGTGAAAATCACCCAGGTCAATCCCAAAACCTCGACGGCGCAAATTTTGGAAGACACCGGCATTGACAAAGGCGCCATCCTGCGGAAACCGCAGTGAGCGCGCGCTGCGCCATTAACCCCGGTTGGAACAAATTGAAATGACGACACTCACGCGAGCCGCGCAAAAACCCTGCATCCGTCCGCTGCTCTCCGCCGCGGTCATCGGCCTGCTGGCGGCGGGTTGCACCACCTACGAACAGCAAAACCGCGTTATCCAGTACTGGCAGCAGGGCAGCCTGCCCAACGCGGCGACCGCCGCCGCCCGGATGGCCGACCAAAACGCCAACAACAAGGACGCCATCGTCTGGCGGCTGGAACAGGGTGCGGCGCTGCGCGGCAATGGCCAGTGCGAAGCCAGCAACAAGGCGTTTGATCAAGCGCAGGATCAGATTGACCAATATTCGCAGGAAGCCAAGGTAAAAGTCGGCAACGAGGCCGGCGCGCTGCTTTCCAACCAAGCCAACCTGCCCTACACCGGCCGCGCCTACGACGGCATCATGCTGAACACCTACAAGGCGCTGAATTACCTTCAACTGGGCGAACCCGACAAGGCCCGCGTGGAACTCATCCGCGCCTACCAGCGCCAGCAGGACGCCGTCGCGGACAATCAACGGCGCATCGAAAAAGTCCAGGGCGAAGCCGCCAAGAGCAAGGACAAGGCGACGATGGACAAGGCGGAACAGGACCCGAAATTCAAATCCCAAATGCAGGGCGCTTACACCGGCCTCGACAATCTCAAAGCCTATGCCAACTACGTCAATCCGTTCACCGTTTATCTCGACGGCCTGTATTTCATGGCCGATGCCGTGGACGCCTCGGATTTGGAGCGCGCCCGCAAATCATTCGAGCGCGTTGTGGGATTTGATCCGGACAACGAGTACGTCAAACAGGATCTGGCCACGGTGGACGATTTGATGAACGGCAAACCGCTGACCCCGATGACTTATGTCATCTTTGAAACCGGCTGCGCCCCCCTGCGCGGTCAAATTCGCATAGACATTCCGATCATTGTCACCAAGGTGTCCTACGTCGGCGCGGCATTTCCCACGCTCAAGCCCCAGGGCAATTATCTGCCCAGCCTGACCATGACGGCCAACGGCACGAGCCAGACCACCAGCTTGGTGGCCAGCATGGACAGCGTCATCGGCCTCGATTTCAAAAACGAAATGCCGGTAGTCATCACCAAGACCATCGCCGCCACCGTCACCAAGGCCGTGGCCGCCTACGCTGTCAACGAAGCGGCCAACCAACAAAGCAGCCTGCTTGGTTTCGCCTCCCAGATTGGAACGGCGGTTGCCCAGGTCACCGTCAACATTGCCGACACCCGCACCTGGACGACGCTGCCGAAGGAATTCCAGGTCTGCCGCCTCCCCACGCCGCCGGACCGCAAAATTGAACTGACCGTGGGTGGTTCGCAAAAAACGTCGGTGACAATCGCCGATGGCACGATTAACATTGTTTACGTCAAGTCCATCAATCCCGGCACGCCGCTGCTGGTGACCCAAATAAAATTGAAATGAAAACGCGAATTCTCCTCCCGCTTGCGGGTATCGGACTGCTTGCCCTAACCGGCTGCACCACCGTCAACACCGTCGAAAACGCCGATAAACAAGGCCAGCGCCAGATGATCACCGACCAGCGCGCCATCACCGACGCCAGCCTCGGTCGGAAAGTTTCCATCGTCGGCGTCAACCAGTCCATGACGCCCGGTGGGTTGCTGAAGGTCCAGGTGGAGTTGGAAAACCGCACGCGTTCCTTGCAGCGCTTTAACTACCGGTTCGAGTGGTTCGACGCCAACGGCATGCAGGTCACCACCGTCGCCTCAGCGCTCCTCCCGGACCAGATCGAAGGCAAGGAAAGCAAATTCATCTTTGGCGTCGCGCCCAACCCGAATTGCAAGGATTTCCGCGTCAAGTTCATCGAAGCCCAATAACCATCAACCGCAAACCATTATGAAATCAAAAATCATCTTTTCACTCCTCGCCGCCCTTCCGTTCGTCATCGGCGGCTGCGCCACCAACGCGCATTACGTCGAGACCGGCGGACGCGAAAACGTCGTCAGCGTCAATCAAATCAACATCCAGGATTACATCCAGGCCGCCAACGCGGCGGTGAACGACCTGCTGGCTTCCGGCGCGCTCGACCGGGTGGCCACTCCGCCCGCCGTGCTGGCCATCAGCCGCATTGTCAACAACACCGGCCAGCAGATTGACACCGACCTGCTCGTAAAGAAAATCCGCGTCGCCGTGTTGAACAGCGGCAAGGCCCAGACGACCACCACGATGGGGCTGGGCGGCACCGCGGAGGACCCGATGGCGAAGGGCCTCCAGCAGGAAAACGAATTCAAGTCTGACCAAAAGGCCACCCGCACCCCGGACTTCACCCTTTCCGGCAAGATTATTGAAACCACCGCGCGGGCTGGCAGCACCCGCCAGTCCACTTACAGTTTCCAACTCTCGCTGACCGATTCCAAGACCGGCCTGGCCGTTTGGGAAGGTGAAAAGGAAATCACCAAGCAGGGCACACGCCCGTCCGTGGGCTTCTGATGGCGATTTGAGATTGTTGCAGCGCTGTTTGGGAAACTCCCCAAACGGCGTTTTTATTTTGCCGGGCGCTGAAACTTATTTGTCCCGCCCACCGTCTTAGGAAACAGAAGCGGCCGTGGAAACGGTGTTAACAACCGGCCACGGCAGGTTGATTTTTGAATGTGGGAATGCCGTTTGTTGTCTGATGAAATGGATTCTGGATTATGAAACTACATGTTTTGACTTTGGCGTTGGCGGCTTCGGCGGTCGTATTGACAGGTTGCGTGAATCCCGATGGCACGCAGAACAACACCGGCAGCGGTGCTTTGATCGGCGCCGGTTCGGGCGCATTGATTGGTGGCGCGAACGGCCGTGGCGGTGAAGGCGCATTGATTGGCGCGGCCGTCGGCGCTCTCGCCGGCGGTTTGATCGGCAACGCCATTGATCAGGATCAGCAGGCGCGTTTGCGGGCGCAGGCACCGCAAACTTATGTGCGGGTGGACCAGGGACAACCGCTGGGCGTGGCGGATGTCAAGGCGCTGGCGGCGGCGGGCGTGGGCGACAACGTCATCATCAGCCAGATTCGCAGTTCGCACACGGTCTATCATCTCAGTGCGGCGGACATCATTGATTTGCGCAACGCCGGGGTGAGCAACCCGGTCATTGATTTTATGATCAACACGCCGGGTTCCATCGGCGAATCTTCAGCCGTCGCGGCGCAGGCCGGCACGGTGGTCGTCACCCAACCGCCGCCGCCCCCGCCGGTGGACACGGTTGTCGTCGCGCCCGGACCGGACTATGTCTGGATAGACGGCGAATGGGTTTGGAACGGCCGATGGTTTTGGGTGGGTGGTCATTGGGGTTATCCGCCTTATCCCCATGCCGTTTGGGTTCGCGGCTATTGGGGAAGAGGGCCTCATGGTTGGTCCAGAGCGCCGGGACACTGGCGTTAATTCCCGCGTAACCAAAGCAGCGCGCAGACAGGTCCCCATTCTCCACCGCTCCTGCCAAAGGATGGTAGCCGTCCCGCGGAGCGGGATCAGTCCGCGCTGATTTTAGCGCTGGGCGGGGTTCAATGCAGAGGCACAAAGTAAGTTTGCGCCGACTCACGTCGGCGGCTACGGCGCTCGCAAGGTGGATGCAGTTTCAAACATACCTCCCGACAAAAAACGACTTGGAGCCGATTGTCGGCATTGCACTTGCTGGAGATGACAACTGGATTCGGGCGGTGGCCAACTCACTACGGCTCCCCTAAAAAAACGGGCCGTTTCTCCGACGCCACTGCCTGAATCCGATATTTGCCGCGCTTTAAACGGAGAATTTTTTGAAACCGGGAGGGTGAGCGTCCTCGCGAACCGTGGCTTCCCGGCAAACAGGGCTCGTCGGGAGCCTCGCCCTTCCACACCCGCCGGACAGTTTTGTTCCAGATGAAATGTCAGTTAACAACCCGCTAAAAAAGTAGCAGCCGACGCGAGGAGGCTCTGAATGATCGTTTCCAGGGAAATTTGAGCCTCGTCACCTCCACCCTCCGTCCCGCATTGCGGGACTACGGAGGACGGGTCGGCTGCTACGAGCGAAGACGTTTTTGAACGGACTGTTAAAGCCGGTCCTTGCGGTTCAATGCCGCCAGGGGTATCGGCGCCGCAACGCCGGTTCGAGAAGGTCCAGGGTGGTTTCTGATTCATCGTCGTTCCAGGTTCGATCCGAGGCAGCGGTTGGAAGCGCGAATGGATTTCCAGTCATTGCCTTCATCCAGCCCTCCCGGGTTGCCAGCCGGTAGATGCCGAAGCCAACCAGACCCGCAACAACGAGAATTGAAAAACACACCGCAATGAAGCCAAGTTCGGCGAGTGCCCTGCGAACGGCAGGGAAAAAAAGACTGATGAGCACAACCAAGCCCGTTAGTTGGGCGACCAACCCAACTACATCAAATTCCTGTCTTCGTCGTGCCATTTGACCGCAAATGGGCACGTTCCATGCCAAATGCGACGGGAACATGCGAAAAGCGGGGTATCGCGCCGCACTGTCACACGGTTGCCTTTTCCTGCTTTGCTGAAGCATTGACAAAATTAATGCGCCCGGACAGTGTTCGGAAATGAAGCAGACGCTGAGCGTATTTTTCCTGGCGGTCACCTAGTTTGCCGGCGGCTGCGCCTATTATAAAATCCAACCCGTTCCGGCATCCTCACTCAAGGATTGGAGTAAAACCGACGGCCCGCAGGAGGGATACATTTTCTACCAGCCGGAATTATATTTCTCGGCGACGGTTCTGGAGGATTCCGCCCCAAAAGCGGGCAGCCGCACGCCGGCGAACAAGACCGTCACGGTGGTTCCCCTCTATCTGCCGAACTATCAAAGGCCGTTCCGGGTGACGGCGCGGAATTTTCTGGCCAAATCGGATTTTACGTTCAACTTTGAGAATGGCTGGAAGCTGACGCAGATTTCGGACCGGGCGGACAACACCGCGGTGGCCAACACGCTGGCGGGGCAACTGCAAACCATATTGTCGGCGGCGAAAGGCACGGGTTCTTTCAAGCTGGCAGCCGGCGCTTCCAAAACGCGTGTCATCCTTTGCCGGCCCATTTTCGACAGGAATGGATACATCGAGTCGTTCAAGGAAGTCGGGGCGACGGAGACGAAATGATGGGAGGAGGTTGAGGGCACGCCGCAACGAGCGTGCGGAAACTTGTTTACTTCGCCGCCCCACGAAATATATTGGCGTACTGTTGCCGACGTGGCGGAACTGGCAGACGCGCCAGACTCAAAATCTGGTACTCGTGAGAGTGTGTGGGTTCGACCCCCTCCGTCGGCACCATGTTTTTCCGGTTGCGCCAGCCAGGCACAAACCCTCGTGCTTGCCGGGCAACGGATTCGGCAAATCAGGAACCTGCTTTCTGAATTGCGCGCTGGGCAAGAGCTTTTCTTTTATTTTTTCTGCAGGTGGCCGCAGTTTTTTCACAACTTGCGGGTTATCTGGCATGTGATGTAGAATTATCGTATATTTGATTTTGCCAGCCGTCTTGCCTATGTCGTACGAAATCACAAGCGAGATCACCCAAGTGCTGCAAGCCATCAGGAGTGGCGACGGCCGAGCCTCGGAAGAGTTGTTGCCGCTGGTTTACAACGAACTGCGCCGGCTGGCGGCGGCGCGAATGGCCGAGGAAGCTGCGGGCCAGACTTTGCAGGCCACGGCCTTGGTGCATGAAGCGTGGCTCCGCATGGTCGGGGATGGCGATCGCACGTGGCAGAACCGCTCCCACTTTTTCGGTGCGGCCGCCGAAGCCATGCGGCGTATTTTGGTCGAAAACGCGCGACGCAAGTCCAGGCTGAAGCGCGGTGGCGGCCAGATCCGGCTGGACATTGAGGAGCTGGACCTCGTGGCGACAACTCCAGATGATAAAATCCTGCTGATGGACGAGGCCTTGGAACAATTGCAGGCGGAAGATGCGGAAAAGGCGCGTATTGTCGTGTTGAAATTTTTTGGCGGGTTGACCAATCAGGAAGTGGCGGAAAACCTGGGCGTGGCTGAACGCACGGTTGAGCGCCAGTGGGCTTACGCGAAAGCCTGGCTGTTTCAACGCATTCGGGCACAATTCTGAAACGCTGCGATAAATTTTGGAGTGCCGAAGGTTGTACTTCACAAGCATATGTGGAATGAAAGGCTGTTGTCTCCTGCTGCATGACGAAAACCAAGCCACAAGAAGAGGCATTGTTCGACGCTGCGCGGAACCTGGCCAGCCCGGCGGCCCGGCGGGCGTTTCTTGACCAGGCTTGCACGGACGATCCGGGCCTGCGGGCAAAGGTGGAGGCTTTGCTGGCGGCGGAAGCCGAGGCGGAAAAGTTTTTCAAAGATGCCGCCCTGTCCGTGGTCCTCACGGCCAGTGGTTCACAGGAAGCAGCGGTCAAAATCGGACCGCCCGGCGCCAAGGCGGAGGATGGCATCACCGAAGTTTCCGGCACGCGCATCGGCCGTTACAAACTGCTTCAACGCATTGGCGAGGGCGGCGGTGGCGTGGTCTATATGGCGGAGCAGGAAGAACCGGTCCGCCGCCGCGTGGCGCTCAAGATCATCAAACTGGGCATGGACACCCGGAGCGTCATTGCCCGCTTCGAGGCCGAGCGGCAGGCGCTGGCCATGATGGATCATCCCAACATTGCCCGGGTGCTGGATGCGGGCGCCACCGACACGGGGCGGCCCTATTTCGTCATGGAGCTGGTCCGGGGGGTCAAGATCACCGATTACTGTGACAAGAACCAGCTCGACACCCGCCGGCGGCTGGATTTGTTCATACAAATCTGCCAGGCCATCCAGCACGCCCACCAAAAGGGAATCATTCACCGCGACATCAAGCCGTCCAACATTCTGATCACATTGCACGACGGTGTGCCGGTGCCCAAGGTGATTGACTTCGGCATTGCGAAGGCCACCGAGATGCGGCTCACGGACAAAACTTTTTTCACGGCCTACGAGCAGATCATCGGCACCCCCGCCTACATGAGTCCCGAACAGGCGGAGATGAGCGGTCTGGACATTGACACTCGCAGTGACATCTACAGTTTGGGCGTGTTGCTATACGAGCTGCTCACCGGTCGGACGCCGTTCGATCCCAAGAAACTGCTGCAGCACGGTCTGGATGAGATGCGGCGCACGTTGCGGGAACAGGAGCCGCAGCGGCCTTCGACCATGCTGACCACCCTCCAAGGCACGGAACTGACGGCAACGGCCGAACACCGGCAGGCGGAACCTCCCAAACTGATTTCCCTGCTGCGGGGAGACCTGGATTGGATCGTAATGAAGGCGTTGGAAAAAGACCGGAGGCGCCGTTACGAAACGGCCAACGGCCTGGCGATGGACATCAATCGTTACCTTAATCATGAACCCGTTATTGCCCGTCCCCCCAGCCGATTTTATCGGTTCCAGAAGCTCGTGCGCCGGAACCAAGTTATCTTTACCGCGACCGGGGCCGTGGCGGTCGCGCTGATCATTGGGCTTGGCACTTCCACCTGGCTTTTCTTCCAGGAAAGAACCGCCCGGCAACGGGCGGTCACTGCCGAGCAGCAACAGGCACGTTTGCGTCAGGAAGCCGAACAGGCGCGTGCCAACGAAGCGGAATTGCGACGTCAGGCTGAAACGAGGCAGAAAATCACTCAAGCCGCGCTGCTGGTGAGCCAGGAGAAATTCGAAGAAGCCGACAAGCTGCTGAACGAGGTTTCTCTCACCCAGCCGACGGTGGAAGGTGCGGCTGTGCTCCGCTCGCTCGGTGAGTGGTATGCCCTACAAAACCAGTGGCGGCCGGCGGCGGATCGTTTCACCCTTCTCCTGCAAATCGATCAACTCGACGGCTGGGATATTTCCACTTTGGATTACCTGGAATGCGGCCCCGTCTTGATCGAACTGGGCGACACAGACGGTTACGAGCGTTTCCGTCAGACGGCAGTCGCCCGCGTTGCCGACGCCGCGTATCCCTTTGCCGACCGCATCATCAAAATCAGCCTGCTCCGGCCGGCGAACGAAAAAATTCTGCAGGCGTTGGAGCCCCTGGCGGAGGTGGCGGCGAAATCGTTCGTCACCAACGTGAATGCCGATGGTGACGTTTTTCTCGCCGCCTGGCGGTCGGTCTCCCTGGCCTTGATGGAATATCGGCGGGGGGATTACACCAGGGCCGCGGCCTGGTGCCGGCGGTGTTTGGACTATCCTGAGTACAATGCACCACGGGCCGCAACCGCCCGGGTCATTCTTGCCATGTCCTGCCAGCATCTTGGTCAGACCGGTGAAGCCCGTTCCGAACTGACTCAGGCCCGCAGCATGATTGAAGACAAATTCAAGAAGAATGGTTTGGATCGCGGCACCGGCGTCCAAGGTTTCTGGTTTGATTGGATTTTTGCCCGGATTCTTCTGGGCGAAGCCACCGCCCTGATTGAAGGAACACCTCAAGTCATCCATTGTCAGTAATTCCTGATTTTCAGCAACATAGACAGTGGGGTGCAAAATCCTTGTCGGGTCTTGTCGGGTTTGGGAGGTGGATGGCGCATTATAAGGTAGTAAGCCAAAAACAAAACCGAGATGGCAGCGGGTTAAAACTCAACGCCGTGTATTTTGTTGTTGTGCCTGAATTACATGTTGCGAGTCCCGAAAGTCATTCTTTTGATTGAATCTTCGCGTGCCTCAGGGCGTGCGCTGCTGCGAGGAGTGGCTGATTATTCCCACCACCACGGACCTTGGTCGTTTTCCTGGGAACCTGCGGGGTTGGAGAAGGTTCAACCTTTGCTGGAAACGGGTGAAGCTGATGGGATCATCCTCCGGGATGTGGCCGGGGCGGAGGAAATCATGGCCTACGGGCTGCCAACCGTTGTGGTGGGGCATCGGAAAACGGAAATTCCCGGCTTGGTCAATGTGGTGACCGATTCGGAGGCCATCGGGCGCATGGGGGCGGAGCACCTGCTCGGTTGCGGCTTCAAGCATTTCGGCTTTTGCGGCTATGTAAAGACCCCTTTGGAAAACACGACCTGGTCGGAGATACGAAAGGAGTTTTTCTGTGAACGGATTCGCGAGGCGGGCTTTGCCCATCCGCCGCATTACGCCTTGTCAACGCTCCCGAAGGACTGGTCAAGGGGGTGGCGTTCATTGGCCCAGTGGCTGGGGGCGCTGCCCAAACCATTGGGCTTGATGGCCTGCAATGATGACTGCGCGCAACGCGTGATGGAAGTCTGCAAGCTGGCCGGGCTGACCGTGCCGGACACGATTGGCATCATCGGCGCCGACAACGATGAAGTTGTTTGCGGGCTGACCGATCCGCCGATGTCGAGCATCGCCATCAACTTCGAGCGTGCCGGCTACGAGGCCGCCGCCGCGCTGGACGGGTTGATGCGGGGCGCTCCGGTCGTCCCTGACCGGATCACGGCGGCGGCTTCGCACGTGGTGACACGCCGTTCGACGGATTTCGTGGCGGCCGATGAACCGCATCTGGCCAAGGCGTTGCGATTCATTCGGGACCATGGACGCGGCGGCGTTTCCGTGGATGCAGTCGTCTTGTCTGCCGGATTGTCACGGCGCGCCTTGGAGAAGCGGTTCCGAAAACAACTCGGACGGTCCATCCTGGAAGAAGTCCGCCGGATACGCACCGACCATATTGCGCGGCTGTTGGCGGAGACGGACTTGCCGGTCGCAAAAATTGCTGATTTGCTTGGATTTCCCGATATCCAGCATATCGCCCGCTATTTCCAAGCGGACAAACACATCAGTCCGGTTGCCTATCGCAAAGTCCATGTCCGGCCGGGCGCGTCGCTGTGGCGTTCGCAAAATGGTGATTCTTTTCCGCGAAGTGGCGTTGTTCCAATGGCAACGCCGGGATAAAGTAAAGAGAATCCATTGCATCCAAAGAAATGATTATTAATAAAATATGCCGCCGGTTTGAGCCTTCACTTTTTGGCAAGCGATGTGCCAGAGGGTTTACCTTGATTGAGCTTTTGGTGGTCATTGCCATCATTGCCATTTTGGCCGCCCTGCTTTTGCCGGCCCTGGCGCGGGCCAAGGAAAGCGGCCGCCGGGCTGCTTGCAAAAGTAATTTGCATCAGCAAGGCATCGCCTTCCAAATTTACAGTCAGGATAATAATAATCTGCTGCCGGATTTGAGATATTCGCCCTTTTCGCAGAAACCGCCAACCGCATCGGGATTTTGGATTTGGGACATATCCACCAATTTTGTTGATCAGATCATTGCCAATGGCGGCAGCCGAAATGTCTTTTATTGTCCGTCCAATCCCGATTGGAATTGTGACGATACATGGAACTTTGGAATCGACGGCAATAACAACAACGCTGGCAAAGATGGGTCCGGTGGTTTTCGGATTCTGGGATACGTGTATTTGATTCCGGGCGCGGGCATGAACATCGGCACCACCCCCCCGGCGTCAACCTACTGGAAGATCAATACGGTTGGAATGTTAGGACAACCGGCTCCATCGGACGCCGAAGTGGTGGTGGACGTGATTGTTCAGGACCAGGGTGCGGCTAAAAGTTGGGCGGCGGTGACTTCCGTTGGCGGACTTCCTTCCAGTGTTGTCCAGCGCACCAGCCACTTGAACGGGGTCACCCCGGCCGGGGGCAACGATCTGTTTGTGGATGGCCATGCTGATTGGCGGAACTTTCACGACATGTGGTACAAGAGCGGACCGAACCTTCTTCCCAACCATCTCATCGGCAGCAATCCAAAATTTATATTTTAACCGGCATCAACCCAAACCCCGACAAAACGAACCTCAGTCATGACTTCGTGACTAACCCCAACCAGTAACCCCAACCAGTAACCCAAAAGAAAAGGCAGTTTTATGAAACTAAAAATATTGTATTATGCGGCGTCCGTTGCGCTGGCCGCCGGTTTAGTTCAAAACGTTTCGGCCCAGAATTATCAATGGTCGGCCGGCGGCGATAAAACGTCGTGGAGTGATGGCGCCAATTGGACCCAGTTGACCCCGCCACCGGCGGACAACACCCCGTTCCAGATTGATTTGTTTGCGAATGCCGGCACGAATCGGACCCCGATCAATATCGCCAGCTCGGACGCGGTGCAGATTCAGGATTCGATGTTTGGCCCGTTGTGGGGAGAAACGCTGAATGTTCATGGCACTGTGGTCCTGCACTGGGGCCAGTTCATCTGGGGCGACTTGAACGGGGGCGTCACCACCATGAACCTGTATTCCAATGCCGTGCTGACCGCAAGAGATACCATTGCGACGGGAACGGCGTGGTGGTTCCCCGGCGGACCGAATGTCGTGGTGAATGTGTATAGCAACGCTTTCATGGGCTGCGCCTGGCTGCAACATGGCGGCCGCCTGAATCTCTACGGCGGCACGGTGAGTGTGACCAACGGCTTGAACACCGGTTCGGCCAATGGCCCGGTATTTGGTGGCGGCCTCGATACGGATGCCACGCGGTCCATCAATCTTACTGCGGGCAGCACGCTGGTTTTGCCGGCCAGCTACACCACGACGGTCAACGACTGGATTACTCGCGGCATTCTGCAGGTCTATGGCAACCCGGGCGACTCGGCGGAAATTGTTATCGATACGGCCAATGCCATCTGGCCCGGCCGCACGGTGGTGACGACGACGGCGACCAATGCCAATCCCATGCTGGCGATTCGCATTACCGTGCCGCGCACCAACCTGTTTGTCGGCGGATTGGAACAAGCCAAGGTTTATGCCGATTATGCCAACACCACCAACGTGGACGTCACCAGCCTTTCGGGACTGGGAGTCACTTACCAGTCCACGGCCACCGGTGTTGCCACGATCTCGGGCACGGCGCAGGTGCGGGCGGTCGGTGTGGGCACGGCAACCTTGAACGTGCAGCATTTTACTTTGAGCAACTCGGTTTCGGTGACGGTGGGGATTTATACCAATACCGCCAGCATGGTGCATCGCTATAGCTTCAGCGAGCCGTCAGGCGGCACCACGGCGGATTCCGTTGGCGGTTCGGCTTGGGACGGTACAGTCTATGGTACGCTCGGCGGCGGCGTGGTCTCACTGGACGGCGCCAGCGGCTATGTGGTGTTGCCTCCCGGCCTGGTCAGCAACATGGATTCGATCTCGATCGAGGCCTGGGCCGATTTTGGTGGTTCAGCCAACGCAGCAGCGTGGGCCGCACTCTTCTATTTTGGCAATCAGGACACGGCGACTCCGGCTTTGGGCATGAATTACATTGCGTTCCAACCGTTCACCGGCCTGGCCGCTCCCACGGCCAATGCGCTCTTTGGCACGGGCGATCCCGGTTATCTCAACGAGCAGGATGCCACGCTGCCTTTGGTATCGAACTCCGTGACCAACTTCCTGGGCAATGTGAGCATCGCCATCGTGTATAATCCGAATGTCGGTTCGGTGGCCCTCTATACCAACGGGGTGCTGGCGGTCAACAATCCCAATGTTTCGAATCTCCTGCCCGATGCGCTCGGCCAGGATCCGCTCAATTATCTGGGTGCCTCGCTATATGGGAGTGATCCGCTTCTCAAAGCTTCCATTAGCGAGTTCCGCATTTACAAAGGTCCGCTGACGGCGGGTCAGATCCAGGCTGATCATGCTTTGGGGCCGGACCAGCTCATCGGCTCGTCCACGACCGTGTCGTTGACCGCGGCCAGTGCGGGCGGCGGCAACGTGGTGATCAAGTGGCCGACCACGTCGGCGCTGGTCAACCTGATGTCCTCCCCGACGCTTGGCGCCGGGGCCACCTGGACTCCAGTGAGCAACGGGGTGCTGACGGTTTCGGGCGGGAATTACGTGATGACGGTCCCGGTTTCGGGTGCCCGGTATTTCCGGCTGACGCAATAACGGTGAAGGCAGAAGTTTCTGGCAAGCCGGCGGAGGCGCTTTGAGGCGTCTCCGCCCTTTAATAAACCTCATTGAAACACATCAGCCGGGTGGGAGCATTGAAGTCCAATCCCACGCGGTTTTCGTTTGCAACGGGCAAATAAATTTGAAAGAAAGGTCCAGATCAACCGCGCTGTATATTCCCATTGTCATTGGAACCGGCTTTCTTCCACACTGGTTTCGGTATGGAAGCAGCCATCCTCAAAATGAAAATGTCAAAGTTTCTTGCCTTCGCATGGGCAACCATCAATCCGCTCTCCCTTGTCCGCTGGTTGTCAAAAAGCAAATTTCTGTCCGTTTTTGGCTTGCTCATCGTTGTCAGCCTGTTTGCCGCCCAGGCAAGACAGGTGGACGTGCATGACCCGGCCATGGCCAAGGAGGGCGATACCTACTACCTCTTCAGCTCCGGGCCGGGAATCACATTCTACAGTTCCAAGGACATGAAGAATTGGAAGCGGTGTGGGCGTGTGTTCCCAGGCGATCCATCCTGGGCGAAAGAAGTGGCCAGCGGTTTTAATGGCCATGTCTGGGCGCCCGACATCGTTTATCACGACGGCAGGTACTATTTGTACTATGCCGTGTCCGCCCAGGGTAAAATCAGCTCGGCAATCGGTCTAACCATCAATAAAACGCTCAATCCTGACTCTCCTGACTACAAGTGGGAAGACCAGGGCATTGTGCTTCGCTCAATACCCAACCGTGATCTTTGGAATGCGATTGATCCCAATATCATTGTAGATGAAGACGGCACGCCCTGGATGAGCTTTGGTTCGTTTTGGTCGGGCATTAAGCTTGTAAAATTAGACTCAAGCTGGACAGCACTGCCGGAACCGCAGGAATGGTACTCCCTTGCCAAAAGAGAGCGTTCGGTATTGGTTGATGACAGAGTACCGGGACCCGCCGAGATCGAAGGGCCCTTTATTTTCAAAAAAGGTGATTACTATTATTTATTTGTTTCCTGGGGCTTGTGCTGCCGCGGCAAGGACAGCACCTACAAAATCATGGTGGGACGGTCAAAAGACGTAAAAGGACCTTATTTGGACAAGGACGGCAAGAGTCTGGCCTTGGGCGGTGGGAGCTTGGTGCTGGCCGGCAACAAAGATTGGGCCGGGCTGGGGGGCTGCAGCGCTTATACATTTGACGGGAAAGACTATCTCGTCTTTCACGCTTATGAAACAGCGGATAACGGTTTGCAAAAATTGAAGATTGCCGAAATCAAATGGGATGAAAAACAGTGGCCGATCATTGATGAAAAAGTCCTCGACGAGTACAAGAGCGTTTTGGTCAAGTAACCCGTTTCTCGAATTGATCGCCCCGTCTCCTCTTGTATGATCCGGAACCCCAGAACTGAGCAATGCCTCCGATCAATCGGTAAATATAATAATGAAAACCTCTAGACTTTCCATCCTCGAAAAAATCGGTTTTGGCGCCGGAGACATGGCGGTGAATGTCGTTTGGTCTTCGATGGCATTGATCCTGACGTTTTTCTACACCGACGTATATGGCTTAAAGGTTTCCGATATCGCTTTGCTGACTTCACTGCCGCGCTTGATTGATGCATTTGCCGATGTCGCGATGGGAATGATCACCGACAAGTACACAACGCGCTGGGGGCGCTACCGGCCCTATCTGCTCTTCTTTGCTGTTCCTTTTGGACTCTCCGTAATGCTGGTGTTCACGACACCGGCATTGGCCTACAATGCCAAACTACTCTGGGCCTACGCGACCTACATCCTGATGATGCTCATCTTCACCTCGGTGACGATCCCGTACATCTCGCTCATCGGCGTGTTGACCGAAGACCCGCAGGAGCGATTGTCCGCGAACGGCTACCGGCTCTTCTTCGCCAAAGTCGCTGCGCTGATGGTGACCACTTTCGTGCCGCTGTTTGCCGCCCGCTGGGGCATTCAGCATCTCGCCCGTGGCTATCAGGTTTCGATGGCGTTGATGGCCGGACTGGCGACGCTGATGTTCCTGTTCTGCTTCTTCACGACCACCGAACGCGTAAAGCACAAAGTGGATGACAAACCGCTGTGGCTCCAACTTCGGCTCCTCTTCAAGAACGACCAATGGCTGGTCCTGGCCGCCGTGTGCGTCATCGGCACCATCGGCTACGTCATCCGCGGCACGGTGGCGCTTTACTACGCCAAATATTTCCTGGGCGGCGGCGTGGCCCTGCAGTCGTATTTCATAACCACAGGTGTCGTGGCCGCCATCCTCGCCATGGTGGCGTCAACCTGGATCACGAAACGCTTCTGCAAAATCCAGCTCTTTCGCTGGAGCCAGGTCGCGACCGGCGTGCTCAGCGTCATTCTCTATTTCGCGATCAAGCCCGGTGACGTCGTGCCCGCCTTCATTCTCTACTTCCTGCTTTCGTTCGTGGTTGACTTGCAGGCGCCCATCTTTTGGTCCGCCATCGCTGAGGCCGTTGACTACGGCCAGGTCAAGAGCGGGAAGCGCGTGGCCGGAATGGCGTTCGGCGGCATTTCCTTCTGTCAGAAAATGGGTATGAGTCTGGCTGCCAGCATCGCAGGCTTGCTGCTCACCTATTACCATTACGTGCCCGACCAACCGCAGAGTGCGTTTACGCTCAATGGCATTGCCCTCATGCTTTCCGTCATCCCGGGGTTCTTCCATCTGGTCATGGGGCTCCTGATGTTCAAATACCGCATCACCGACAAGTTCTACAACGAAATGATGCACGGTCGGGTCTCCAAGACCGGCCTGAGCGAGGACTCCGTCAGGGAGGTGCCCGTCGCCTGAACTTTGCCTTCCACCAAGGGCTCACCGGAATCCACCATGAAAACATTGCAGCCTCTGATTCAACAGCGCGCCGATCCCTTCATCGGCAAACACACCGACGGCTACTACTATTTTACGGCCTCGGTCCCGACCTATGATCGCATCGAAGTGCGCCGCGCCCGAACGATTGCGGGACTCGCGACAGCAACGCCGGTGGACGTCTGGCACAAACCCGACAAGGGTCCGCTGTGCGAACTGATCTGGGCGCCGGAAATCCACCGGATTAACGGGGCCTGGTACATCTATTTCGCCGCCGCGCCGACGCGCGCGATCAAGGACGATCTGTTCCAGCACCGCATGTATGTCATTACGACCGGGGCGGACAATCCGCTGGAAGGAAAGTGGACGGTGCTGGGCCGGATTGACACCGGCATCGACAGTTTTTGCCTGGATGCGACTACCTTCACGCACCGAAACATCCGCTACTACGTGTGGGCTCAGAAGGATCCGGCGATTCCCGGCAACTCGAATCTCTACATCGCCCGCATGGAGACCCCTTCCCGGCTTGCGACGCCGCCCGTACGCCTCTCCCGACCCGAGTTCGATTGGGAAACGCGGGGGTTCTCCGTCAACGAGGGGCCTTCCGTGCTGGTCCGCCGCGGCCGGGTTTTCATCAGCTACTCGGCCAGCGCCACGGACGAGAACTACTGCGTGGGCTTGTTGCACGCCCGGGAAGATGCCGACCTGCTGGATCCGCGCAGTTGGAACAAATCGCCTCAACCGGTGTTCAAGACCTGCTACGAGCATGGCGTCTATGGACCGGGCCACAACAGCTTCACGGTCGCCGAAGATGGCACGACCGATCTGTTGGTTTACCACGCCCGCACCTATACCGAGATTGTGGGCGATCCCTTGTGGGATCCTAACCGGCACACCTACGTCAAACCTTTGAAGTGGGACGACCAGAACATGCCCGTCTTTGGCCGCCCGTCCGGAATTGAATGACCATTATGTCGCAAACTGTTGCTATGAAATGCCACTCTCTCAGGCGCGGTTTTAGAAGGTTGTTGGTCACACCGTTGTTCCGGTTTCCTGCAAAATGGGGTCCCTGCTTTCTCGTCGCTTTGGGGATCGGACAGATATCCCTCTACGCTTCCCCGCCCAATTTGCGCGGCAGTCTCGGGATTCATGATCCTTCAACGATTATCCAGTGCAATGGCCTCTATTACATCTTCGGCACTCACGGCGGCATCTATTCAAAATCATCGGCCGACAAACAATATTGGGTTACCGGGCCAAGCATCTTTCCCACGGCCCCGTCGTGGACGACGAGTTATACGGGGTCGTCGTTGGACGGTTTCTGGGCACCGGATGTCATTTACTTCAACAGCCAGTATCACCTTTACTACGCCGTATCGTCATTCGGCACCAATTACTCGGCGATCGGTTTGGCAACGAACCCGACGCTCGATCCCAATGACTCCAACTATCTCTGGACCGATCAAGGCCCGGTCATTCAGTCCACCAAGGCCAACAACTACAACTGTATTGATCCCAGCGTCACCTTTGATACCTCCAGCAACTTATGGATGTCATTTGGTTCATACTGGAATGGCATTAACCTTGTTCAGCTTGATGCTGCCACCGGTCTGCTCAATGCCACGAACTCCACGCTCACTCGCCTCGCTGTTAACTTCGCCTCGGGCGATCCAATCGAAGCGTCGTATCTCTACCACCATGGGAGTTACTATTATTTGTTCGTCAATTGGGGCGCGTGCTGCGCCGGCATGAATAGCACTTACAACATCCGCGTGGGCCGCAGCACGAGCGTTACCGGTACTTATCGCGATCGGACCGGCGCCAGCATGCTTTCCAGCGGCGGCACGTTGTTTCTCAAGACCACCGGCAAATATATCGGCCCCGGCCAGATTGGGATTCTGGACGAAGGCGGCACGAACAGTTTCAGCTACCATTACTACGACGCCAACGCCAACGGCGCGCCGACCCTGGACATCGAACCGCTGTACTGGACGCCGGATGGGTGGCCTGCATTCACCAATGACTGGTCAGCCGTGTACCGCTTCCAGTTCGATGCGCGGGACGACAACAACGAGTATTACGGCCTGCTACAAAACGGCGCTTACGTTCACAACGATCCGCTCTTGGGCGACGTGCTGGTCCTCAACGGAACAAACCAGTATGTGAACCTGCCCGACGGCGCGGCCAACGGCTGCACCGTCTCCGCCGTGTTCAACTGGAACGGCGGCGCCGATTGGCAACATATCTTCGATTTTGGCCGCGCGACGAATAAATACGCCTTCCTGACCCCCCGCAATGGCAGCACGGGAAAAATCCGGTTCGCCATCACCGCTTCGAGCACTGCCGGAGAACAGGTGCTGGATGGAACCGGTGCGGCTCCGGTCGGGGCATGGACACAGGTCGCAGTGACCACCGATGGCTCGCGCGGAATCCTCTACGTCAACGGCGTCCCGGTGGCCACCAACACTTCGATGGCGCTTACGCTGCCGGACATTGCGCCCACCAGCACCTGGTTCGGCCGCAGTCAATACACCAATGATCCCTACTTCAACGGCCAGTTGGGCTCTGTCCACGTTTATGGCCGCGCGCTCGCAGCCAGCGAAATTGTCGCGCCGCAGTCACTCATCACCGCACCGGCCGCGGGGATGCATTATCAGCCCGGCGACACGATCCAGTTTTCCGGCGCCGCAACCGATTTTGCCGACACACCCTTGTCCGTTACCGGGTTGACGTGGACGGTCGAGTTTCACGACACCGGTGTTACCAACATCGTGTTCGGCCCGCTGGCGGGCGCCGGTTCCGGTGGTTTTAATATTCCGTCGGGCGGCGCAGAAGCCACCAACGGATTCCATCGCATTGTGCTGGTGGCCACCGACACTCTCGGCCGCCTGGCGACAAATTTTGTGGATGTGCTTCCCGGCCCGGCGAACTCGGATTGGACGGCACTTTATCCGTTCAACGGGAATGCCGCCGATATGTACGGGTTGTTCAATGGCACCCTGCAGAACGGGGCGACCACTCCCGCCGATTCCATACGCGGCCCCGTATTGAATCTGAGCGGCGCGTCGCAATACGTCAGCCTCCCCGCCGGCGTCGGCGCCCTGCGCACGTTTGCCGCCTGGGTCAAGTGGGGCGGCGGCAACGCCTGGCAGCGCATTTTTGACTTCGGTTCCGGGACCACCAGTTACGCCATGCTCACGGCCAAAGCCAACAGTGGCAGGTTGCGTTTTGAAATCACTCCCAATGGCTCCGCTGAAACGCGGGATTTGGATTCGCCCAATCCATTGCCGGTGAACGTGTGGACGCACGTGGCCGTGGCACTCGATGGCCGCCAGGCCGTGATGTATGTCAACGGGCAGGCCGTGGCGGTGAATTCCAGTGTTAATCTTTTGCCGTCCGACGTTTCGGGCTCCGCAAATTATCTTGGCCGCAGCCAGTTCACAGCGGACCCTTATTTCAGTGGCCAGATGGATTCGGTGCAGATTGCTTCGTTGAATCTGCCGATTGAACAAATCACCGCCTCCAGCATCGGCCTTTCGCATACGGCGTCAACTTTGACCCTCAACTGGCCGGCTTGGACCAACGGACTGGTGTTGGGCAGCGCGACCAACCTTGGCTCCGGGGCGGTGTGGACACCCGTTGCCAACCAGCCCCTCGCGACGAATGGCATCAACTTCCTGACGCTCGCACCAACGAACAGCCGGATGTTCTTCCGGCTGCAATTGCCGTAAGGATTTGACCGAATCAGTTGTGAAAATGGATTTGACCGGATCGAATTTCGCTTTTGGGGGTCGCCGCCTGTTGGTGATGGCGATGGCCGCCTTGGTCGCTAACACGGCCCAGGCGCAGTCCGGCGCCACGATCGCGATCCAGGCGGATCAGCCGGGAGCGCAGATCAGTTCCAATCTTTTCGGCATTTTTTTTGAGGAGATCAACAGTGCCGGCGATGGCGGGATTTACGCGGAAATGGTGCGGAACCGATCATTCGAAGAGCCGGGCTACACCAACTACTGGCAACTCATTGCTTCCGGAGCCACGGGCACGATGAGCGCCGATTCCAGCGTGCCCTTGAGCGCGAGCAATGTGTTTTCTCTGAAATTGACACAGTCTTCCGGCTCGGGAACTGTCGGCATTGCCAACAATGGTTTTTGGGGAATGAATTTTCAGGCCGGGCAGACGTATGACCTGAACCTCTACGCGCGTTGCACGAATGGTTTCACCGGCGCGCTCACCATCCGCTTGGAAAGCGCCAACGGCAGCCTGATTTACGCGTAGGGGACCGTGACCGGCCTGACCACGGGCTGGCAGCATTTCTCCCTGCCGTTGGTCCCGTCTGGCGGTAATGCCAATGGCCGGTTGTCGGTGGTCATCTCGCAGGCCGGAACGGTGTGGCTCGACGTGGTTTCGCTCTTCCCCCGGCAGACGTTCCATAACCGCACGAATGGTCTGCGTCCTGACCTTGCGAACGTGCTGGTGGGATTGCAGCCCGCGTTCATGCGGTTTCCCGGCGGCAGTTGGGTTAACGGCGATTCCCTCACCAACATGTACAATTGGAAGCGAACCATAGGGCCGATTGGGGACCGCTGGCTTCAACATAATCTCTGGGGTTATTACGTGGACAATGGTCTTGGCTATTACGAGTACCTCCAAATGTGCGAGGACATCGGCGCACAGCCGCTGTTCGTGATCAATTGCGGCATGGATGTCTTTTCCGTCGGCGACTCAGTGTCCCTCGCTCAGATGGGGCCATACGTGCAGGATGCGCTGGATGCCATTGAATATGCGAATGGTCCGACCAACAGTACCTGGGGCGCGTTGCGCGCCGCCGCCGGTCATCCCGCGCCGTTCAATCTGAAATACATGGAAACCGGCAACGAAAACGGCGGCACCGCTTACAACAACCGTTACGCGCTTTTCTACGATGCGATCAAAAACAATTACCCGGACGTCCATATCGTGGCCGATAACTGGGGCGGCCTTCCCACTTCGCGCCCCGTGGAAGTCAGCGATGAACATTATTATTCCGACCCCAGCTTTTTCATGGTCAACGCCAACAAATATGACAGCTACAGCCGCGTCGGCCCGAAGGTTTACGTGGGTGAATATGCGGTGACGACCGGCGCCGGCAACGGGAACCTGGCGGCCGCGCTCGGCGAAGCGGCGTTTATGACCGGCTTGGAACGCAATTCGGATGTGGTGACCATGGCCTCCTACGCGCCGCTCTTCGCCAACCTGAGCAACAAAAACTGGAACCCGGACTTGATTTATTTCACCGGGTCGCAGGTGTATGGCACGCCTTCCTATTACGGGCAACAGATGTTTGCGCAAAACCGCGGCGACGTTGTGCTGCCCCTGATCATCAGTTTCACCGGGGGCGCGGCGAACCCGCCGCCGCATGGCGCCATCGGTCTGGGCTCGTGGAATACGTCGGTCCAATACACCAACATCGTCGTCACCAGCAACGGCGTGACGCTCTACCAAAGCGACCTCGTCAATTCAGGCACCAACGGCTGGCGGGTTTACAACGGCACCTGGGGCGTCAGCGGCGGGGTTTACCAGCAAACCGCCATCACCACCGACTGCCGCTCGACAACGGGCGGCACGAACTGGGGCAATTATACTATTACCCTCCGCGCTCGAAAGGTCAGCGGCAGCGAAGGCTTCCTCATTTTGTTCAACTGGTTTGATGACAACAACTGGACCTGGTTCAACGTCGGCGGCTGGAACAACACGCAGACCGCCGTCGAGCAGATGGTCAATGGCACCAAATCAATCATCGGCCAGAGCGTTTCCGGCTCCGTCCAGACCGGCCAATGGTACGACATTCGCATCGTCCTCAACGGCACGCGCATCCAATGTTATCTCAACAATACGCTGGTTCAGGACGCGAACTATCCCACCCTGGCGCCGCTTTATGCCTCGGCCAGTTACGCCCAAGCCAGCGGCCAGATCATCCTCAAAACCGTCAACGTTTCAAGCAACTCGGTCACGACCACGTTTATTCTGAATGGCCTGCCGTCAGTTGCGTCGCCGGCAAACCTGGAGCAGTTGACTTCCACCAGTTCGCTGGACGAAAACTCACTTGCCTCGCCGACCAAGGTGTTTCCCGTCACCACTACCATCACCAACGCCGGCACGAACTTTGTTTATGCCTTCCCGGCCAATTCGCTCTCCATCCTCCGGCTGCAGACGCCGCCCACGCTGCCCATCCAGGTGGACCTCAAGGTCGGGACAAACTTGAATGACCTTGCCTCATTGCCCGACGGCATTCCCGTCGGCCTCAATCCCTTTGTCACCAACGCCGTTGCCGTGGATTACCGCATCGAAACGGCGGATGGCCGTTTCGTGACCAACGGCACGCTCCAGATCGTTCCCGGCATTTTGACCACCAACCTTCCCTTGCCGGCCACGCTGCTTCAGCCCGGCACCTTCTTCCGGGTCACTTTGAGCAATCCGGTCAACAGCCTGTTGGGGGCCGTGTCCCGTGCTTACTTCGTTGAGGATTCGTCGCCGGGCGATCCGTTGAAAATCGGACTGGCCCTTTACCCGGACGAAACCTTGGTCTATTGGATCGACCCCACGGCAACCCTGCTCGAGGCCACCAATGTAATCGGGCCGTGGACAACCAACAACAACGCCGCCAACCCGGTTCGCATCCCGGATTCCCCGGCGGCCGAATTTTTCCGTCTGGTGCGATGAACCCTTTCAACAACTCGCAAATGAATCCTGGCCGGAATCGCATTGAAAACGTTATACGGGCGATTGTGGTTGCGCTTTTGCTGGCGGTGGGAACGCCGGTCCCGGCGCAAATCAATTCCATGCCAACTCAAGCCGCGGCCCGCACAACCTCGCTACTGGCGGAGTTCGGCAGCCGTCAAGTCCGCGCGCATGACCCGTCCACGATTGTCAAATGCAAGGACGAGTATTGGGTTTTTTACACGGGCCGGGGTGTTCCCTCTTATCACTCCAAAGATCTGGTGAAATGGGAACCCGGGCCCGGTGTTTTCACCAACGCACCGGCCTGGGTTGCCCAGGCCGTCCCGGCCAACCGTTGGCTGTATTACTGGGCACCCGACGTCATTCATCTCGGCAATCGTTACCTGCTTTACTATTCTGTCTCGTCTTTTGGCAAAAACCAGTCGGCCATCGGCTTGGCGGTCAATCCCACGTTGGACCCCGGCGATCCGCAGTTCCATTGGTCGGACCAGGGAATCGTCGTTCAATCCACCAACACCGACAATTTTAACACGATTGATCCGGCCATTGTGCAGGATGCCGACGGCAATCTTTGGCTCGCGTTCGGTTCCTTTTGGGGCGGCATCAAATTGATTCAACTTGACCCAAACACCGGCAAACGGATGGCCACCAATTCCCCCCTGTACTCGCTGGCCTGCAACGATTCCATTGAAGCGTCCTATATTTATCGTCACGCCGGTTATTATTACCTCTTCGTCAACTGGGGGCGTTGCTGCCGGGGAACGAACAGTACCTACGAGATTCGGGTGGGCCGGAGCAAAAAAGTCACCGGGCCGTACCTCGACAAGGACGGAACGGATTTAATGGCCGGGGGCGGCACCTTGCTTTTAAGCACCGCCGGGCCGTTCATCGGACCGGGACACGCCGGCATTGTTTCCGAAGGCGGCACCGATTGGCTGAGTTGTCATTTTTATGATGGCACCCGGCATGGCCTGCCGACGCTGGCCATCCTGCCCTTCCGCTGGGATGCCCATGGCTGGCCGGAAGTGAAAATGCCTCCGGCAAAATGAACCCGCCTCGCCTCGCATCAAAAGACATATAAAAATCCGAACCATGAACCCAAGCGTCCTTCTGATTATTTTCGCGCTGGCCGCGGCGTCCGCCGTGCCGTTCAATACCGGCGCCGCCCAGGCGCGAGTCACTGTGGACGTGAACAACCCCGGGCTGGCGGTTCCGCCCACGTTGCACGGGCTGTTTTTCGAGGACATCAATTATGGGGCTGACGGCGGGCTTTACGCCGAACTGGTGCAAAACCGCTCCTTCGAGGATCGCGAACCGTTCTACGCCTGGAGTGAAGTGACGAACGCCGGAGCCAAGGGCCGGCTCATGGTTGAATCCGAATCGCCGCTCAACGCCAATAATCTTCATTTCCTCCGCATCTATGCCGTTGATCCCGGCAATACCGGGTACGGCGCGGTCAACGCGGGTTTCGATGGCATCGTCTTGCATGCCGGTGACAATTATCTGTTCTCGGTTTACGCACGGCGGCGGGCGGGAGATTCGGCGGCACTTCACGTCGCCCTCGAAGATGCCAGCGGTCAGGCTTTGGCGGCCACCGACATCACGGACATTGGCGAAACCTGGAAGAAATTCGAGGCAAAGCTTGCCAGCACCGCTTCGGTCACGAATGCCCGGCTCGTCGTGCTGGCCACCCAACCGGGCGTGGTGGATGTAGACATGGTTTCGCTGTTTCCGGAAAAGACCTTCCACGGTCGGCGCAATGGATTGCGGGCCGACCTGGCACAGGCACTGTCGGATATGAAGCCCGGGTTCCTGCGTTTTCCCGGCGGCTGTGTCGTCGAAGGCAAGGACTTTGGCAACATGTACCGGTGGAAGGACACCATCGGGGATGTGTCCGAACGCAAACAAAACTGGAACGTATGGCAGGACAGCCGGTCGCCGGAATACAACCAGACCTATGGGCTCGGCTTCTTTGAATATTTCCAGTTTTGCCAAGACGTCGGCGCGGAACCGGTGCCGGTGGTCAACTGCGGCATGTGCTGCCAAGCCCGCAAAGGCCCGCCCGTGCCGCTCGACCAGCTTGGCCCCTACGTGCAGGATGCCCTCGATTTGATTGAATTCGCCAATGGCCCGATCAACAGCGTCTGGGGCGCCAAACGCGCCGCGATGGGACATCCCGCACCGTTCAATATGAAGTTCATCGCCGTCGGGAACGAGCAGTGGCAGCAGGTTTATTTTGACCGCTACGATGTATTCCATCGGGCCATCAAGGCAAAATATCCGGAGATCAAGATCATCAGCGGTGCCGGGCCGCTCCCCAACGATTCGCTCTGGCAGTTTGCATGGAACAAATTCCGCACCGGCACGCCGGCGGATGTGGTGGACGAACATTATTATGTGCCGTCACGGTGGTTGTATGAAAATGTGAACCGTTACGACAGCTATGACCGCAAAGGCCCGAAAATTTTCGTCGGCGAATTTGCGGCCCACGATGGCACTGCCCGGCGAAACAACCTGCGCGCCGCCCTCGCTGAAGCCGCTTATATGACCGGTCTGTGGAAGAATGCGGATGAAGTCCTGCTGGCCTCCTACGCGCCGCTGTTCGGCAAGGTGGGCCACGACCAATGGCACCCGGATTTGATCTGGTTCGACAACTCCCGCGTCGAATTGACTCCATCGTATTATGTTCAGGCGCAATTCGCGCAAAACCGGCCAGATGTGGTTTTGCCCGTGAACGTCGAGGCCCCCCGGACCACGGAATCTCATGCCGGCATGGTCGGGGTGGGCACCTGGAACACACGCGCGGAATACAAGAACATCCGCGTCGTCACCCCGGCCGGCCGGATCTTGTATGAAAGTGATTTCACGAAAGGGCTGGAAGGCTGGAAAACGGCGGGCGGTGATTGGACCGTGGTGGACGGCGTCTTGCGGCAGAATGCTGCCGGCGAGAACATTCGCGCGGTCTTTGGGGACCCCGCTTGGACGAATTACACCCTGACCTTGAAGGCGCGCAAGCTTGGCGGCGACGAAGGTTTCCTCGTCCTGTTCCAGACGCCGGACATCAACCACCCCGTCTGGTGGAACCTCGGCGGCTGGGGCAACGCCGAGCACTCATTGCAAGGCGGAAGCTTGGTGGAAAACCACGTGCGCGGTTCAATCGAAACTGGCCGTTGGTATGACATCCGCATTGAATTGCATGGTGGCAACGTGAAAGCGTATCTCGACGGCAAACTGATCCACGAGGCTGAATACAAACCGGTCGCAACCTTCTATGCCGCCGCCGGCCGCGACCAGCGCGCCGGTGAACTGGTCTTGCAAATGGTCAATCCGTTTGCCGAGCCCATGTCCGTGACGATAAAACTGAACGGCGCCGGCAAACTGGGAAACAAAGCCCGGACCATCACATTGACGAACCCCGATCCGGACGCCGAAAATTCGCTCGATAAACCGGATGCCGTCGCGCCGCGGAAAGGCGAACTCCCCGGCATTGCGCCCGTGTTCACCTGCACGATGGAGCCATACTCATTGACCACGTTGCGGATTCCACAAAATTAAGATGTTTGGCGTTCGCATTTTGGCGGTCATTTTCCGCAAAGTGGCGTTTGTTTCTTCGCTGCAATGTTGGATATTGGAGTGGTGATTGTGTTGCGACCCGGATGACATAATAGGATGCCAATGAACTGTTTTGGACATGGATTGCGGTGGGCAGCATTCTGCCTGCTGGCGTTGTTTTGCCTGCGGACGGCCAATGCCCAGATGCCCTTTTACGGTAACTACTATTTGCATGACCCGGGCACGATGATCAAGGACGGCAACAATTATTTCGTCTTTGGTGACGGTCAGGGCATCTCGGGAATAACTTCCACTGACCTGCGCAACTGGACCGCCGTCAGCGCCGTGTTTCCCGGCGGTCCGCCGGCGTGGACGACCAATGCCATTACTAACTTCACCGGATATTTCTGGGCGCCGGACAACGCCTACTTCAACGGCCGGTATAATCTTTACTATGCCTGCTCAGAGTGGGGCACGATCAATTCCGCCATCGGCCTCGTCACCTCGCCTTCCTTGGTTTCGCCGGTTTGGACGGATCAGGGCAAAGTCATCCAATCCAACCCGAATTTTGCGACGACCACCAACACCGACCTCACCGCCTACAACTGCATTGACCCGAGCATCATGGTGGATATCAACGGCACGGTGTGGATGTCCTTCGGTTCGTATTCGGACGGCATTCTCATCATGCAGTTGGATCCGTCCACCGGCAAACGCATCTCGGCCAATTCCCCGATCTACCGGGTTTCCAACAATGGCCCGGTATTTTTCAGCAACACCGAGGAAGGCTCGTGTCTTTACCAGCACGGCGGCTATTACTATTTGTTCGTCAACTTCGGCGGGTGCTGCGCCGGCGTGAACAGCACCTACAACATCCGCGTGGGCCGCAGCACCAGTGTCACCGGGCCGTATTACGACAAGAGCGGCACCAATATGACCAGTGGCGGCGGCTCGATGTTTCTGGAAAGCACCGCGCGCTTCATCGGCCCCGGCCACGCGGCCATCATGAACGACAACGGCACGAACTGGTTCACCTATCACTACTACGACGGCAACGACGGCGGCACGGCCACGCTCGGCCTGGCGCGGTTAAGCTGGAGCGATGATGGCTGGCCGGTGCTCACCAATGACTGGAGCGCGTTTTACCCGTTTGACACCGACGCCCGCGAGCATCTGGCGCTTTACAACGGCACGCTTCAGAACGGCGCGGTCATCACCAACGAACCCGGGCGCGGCAATATCCTGAGCCTGGATGGCATTTCGCAATATGTCTTTCTGCCCATTCCTGTCGCGAACGCCAGCACGTTTGCCGCCTGGGCCAAGTGGAACGGTGGCGGCGACTGGCAGCGCGTGTTCGATTTCGGCGCCGGAACGAGCCAGTACCTGTTCCTCACGCCGCGCGCCAACAACGGGAAGATGCGTTTCGCCATCACTATCAACGGCAACGGAGCCGAACAAATCATTGACGCGCCCAGCGCCATGCCCACCGGCTCGTGGTGCCATGTCGCCGTCACGCTCGACGGCACGAAAGGTCTGCTTTACCTCAACGGCAATCCGGTCGGAACAAACTCCAGCGTGACGATTCGCCCCTGGCAAACGCTTGCGCGCAGCAACTACATCGGAAAGAGTCAATGGCCCGATCCAGCCTTCAGCGGAAAGATTGATTCCTTCCGCATCTTCGGACGCGCGTTGAGCGCCAGGGAAGTCAGGGACGTTGCCTGGGCGCATCCGGCGCTGGCGCATCGTTACAGCTTTGCGAGCAACGCGTGGGACTCCATCGGCATGGCGCATGGCACGCTCATGGGCAATGCGACCGTCACGAACAACGCGCTCAAACTCACCGGCGTCTCCGGTGGCTACGTCAGCCTGCCCGGCGGACTGGTCTCCGGCTCCTCGGCGGTGACGATTGAATTCTGGGCCACGTTCGGCGTGAACGGAAGTTCGGCGCGCGTCTGTGACTTCGGGGACATCTCCGGCAGCGTCGGACAAAACTTCCTGTTCTTCAGCCCACACACGGGCGCCGGCACGCATCGGGTGTCCAGCAGCACCGTAAACCTGGACATCGCCGGCACGTTGGATAATCGCACCGTCCACATCGCGTGCCTGGTTAACCCCGCGACCGGCTACAGCGGTATTTACACAAACGGGGTGCTGGAAAAGGCCGTCACGAACACATGGCCCGCGTTGACCAATGTGAGTTCCGCATGGTCGTTCATTGGCCGCTCGCTTTTCAGCGCCGATGCGTGGCTGAACGCGACCATTGACGAGTTGCGCATTTACGACGGGCGGCTCACGCCGGAAGAAATCGCCGTGAACGACCAGTTCGGTCCGGATGCGCTTGCGCTGCCCGTGACCCTGGTGCAATCCAACTCCGCTTTGGGCCTGACGCTTTCGTGGCCGTCGTGGGCGGTGGGCTTCGTGCCGGAAACCACTTCTGCACTTGGCACAAACCCGGTCTGGACGCCGGCTGCCCAGTCTCCGACGCTCGTCAACGACCGATGGCGGCTCACGCAGTCCACGACCAACGGCCAGGGGTTCTACCGTTTGCGGCGATGAAAACGACGTTCGTGCGGGCACGCACGACCAGCTTGCTGCGCTCCGTGCCGGATCGGCGACCGTAACGATCCGCTTTATTCCGTGTGAAACAGGCTATTTGAAGGTGTTTGGGCGTTCGCATTTTGGCGATTCTTTTGCGCAAAATGGCGTTGATTTTCTTCGCTGAAATATTGGATATTAGAATGTCAAGTTAACCTTAAAATGATGTCTCACTCGGACAGAAGGATTTGACGCCATAAAAACAATTATGAAACAGAAAGGACAACAAGTTATGTTTAGAAAACCCTATTACTTAATTCCAGTGGCTTTGGCAGCGTGTTTGGTTCAAAACGCTTCGGCCGTAGATTATAACTGGTCAGGCCTTGGTGATGGTACATCGTGGAGTGATCCGTTAAACTGGGTGCAAGGGGTGGTGCCGCCTAATACTGCAAACGGAATTTTCGTTGATCCAGTTGTGTCTACTTTGCCGGTAACGATCGGCGCGTCAGACGTGGTACAACTCACTGGTACGTTATACCCGGAGTGGGGACAAACTCTCGATATCTACGGCACTGTGAACGCTGGTTATAGCATTGCTCCGGTTGGCGCCATAGCGGGCCCCAGAACTTTCGTTAACCTGTACGGCAATGCTTCACTTACTACGGGAGATAGCATTTTTGTCGGTGACATGTGGTGGTGGTCGGCCCCACCGGGGGTGGATGTAAACCTGTACGGCAATTCTCAGATGACCACGAAGTATTTGGCGGTGGGTGGCCACCTGAATATTTATGGCGGGACGGTGACTGCTCTCAACGGTCTTCTTACCGGTACGCCTACTGCCGGTGTGTGGGGTAGCACATTATCCACTGACGCCACACGGCTCATTGATATCGCTGGAGGCAAGTTGGTTGTGGTTGGCGACGCTACCGCCCAGGTAAACGACTTGATTGCGAGAGGCATCCTTGAAGGAAACGGAGTAGTAGGCAATGTCAACATTGACTTGCTCAGCGATCCGGGTTTTACAGTCATAACCGTTCCCGAACCGGCCAGCGTTGCGTTGCTGGGGCTGGGCGGTTTTGCAATGATGCTGGTTTTCCGCCGCCGCTCAAGTGCCATTTCTTGAGTTGCTTTAGAAAATATGCTGTTCCCTCAGGGCAGGCATGCGTGCCTGCCCTTTTCCTTTTATTTGGGATTTGTGCCGGAGATGATGAAAATCAAACAACATTGGCAAACACCGGTCTCCCGACGCGGAGCACATACACCCGCAAGCCGGAGGCAGCCGTGCCATGGATGAGCGGGGACCCGGCACCACACCCGGGTTTATTTACACCCCGCCGCCCCATTCATTGACAACCTTCCAAATACCGGGAAAATGGAACGCACATTTATGATTGATCTGAAACGAATGGAAGTTTGGTTTGTCACCGGCAGCCAGCAGCTATACGGGCCGGAAACCCTCAAACAGGTTGCCGCCCATTCCCGGGAGATTGCCGGGGCACTGGATGCCGCAAGTGCCATCCCGGTCAAGGTGCTTTTCAAACCGACCGTCAAGACCCCCGAAGAAGTGTTTGCCCTCTGCCAGCGGGCCAATCAGTCGTCCGGATGCATCGGGTTGGTTACCTGGTGTCATACGTTTTCGCCATCCAAAATGTGGATCAACGGATTCAAGATTCTTCAGAAGCCGATCTTGCACCTCCATACCCAGTATAATCGCAGCATCCCCTGGTCATCCATTGACATGGACTTCATGAATCTCAACCAGTCCGCCCACGGTGACCGGGAGCATGGTTTCATCATGAGCCGGATGCGCCTGAACCGGAAAGTCGTCGTTGGTTTCTGGCAGGATGCCGACGTCCAGGACCAAATCGGCGCCTGGTGCCGCGCGGCGGCCGCCTGGAATGACTGGCAGGGCGCCCGGTTCGCCCGCTTTGGCGACAATATGCGGGAAGTTGCCGTGACCGAAGGCGACAAGGTCGCCGCGCAAATGCAGTTTGGTTATTCCGTCAACGGCTACGGCCTGGGTGATCTGGTGAAATACGTCAATGCCGCAACGGATGCGCAAATCAACTCGCTCCTCAACGAATACGAAGCCAGTTACCGGCTTCCCTCCACCCTCCGCCGGAACCCGCCCCTGCGGGTGGCCATCCGCGAAGCCGCCCGGATTGAGATTGGCTTGCGCAAATTTTTGAAAGCGGGCGGCTTCAAGGGCTTTACCACGACCTTCGAGGATTTGCACGGCTTGGCGCAATTGCCGGGTTTGCCGGTTCAGCGGCTCATGGCTGAAGGTTACGGCTTTGGCGCGGAAGGCGATTGGAAAACCTGCGCCCTCGTTCGCGCAATGAAAGTCATGGCCTCCGGCCTCAAAGGCGGCACATCCTTCATGGAAGATTATACCTATCATCTGGATTCCAAGGGCATGAAAGTCCTTGGAGCGCACATGCTGGAAATTTGCCCGAGCATCGCGAAAGGAAAACCATCATTGGAAGTCCATCCCCTGGGCATTGGCGGCAAGGCCGACCCCGCGCGGCTGGTGTTCGACACCCCGCCGGGCCCGGGCCTCAACGCGTCCATGATGGACATGGGCAATCGTTTCCGCCTGCTCGTGAACGAAGTGGAGGTTGTCCCGCCGGAAGAGCCGCTGCCCAAACTGCCGGTGGCGCGCGCCCTCTGGATTCCAAAACCGAACCTGCCGGTCGCCGCCACCGCGTGGATCTATGCCGGGGGTGCGCACCATACGGGATTCAGCCAGGCGGTCACCACGGAGATGATCGAAGATTTTGCGACCATGGCTGGCGTGGAATTGCTGGTCATTGACGAGGACACGAACATCCGGGCATTCCGGCAGGAGTTGAAATGGAATGACACCTACTATGGCCTGTGCAACGGATTCATCTCATAAGTTCCAGCCGGAATCCAAGGTGTTCATCTTACGGCGTGGTTGAAGGGACATCTCCCGCCGGTCAACCGGCACAGGAAAGGTGAAACAACGGCCCGGAAGGTCAAGCCCTCCCGGCTCCTATTTGAGTCAGGCAAAAACAAGGCTCAAAGATTGGTTTTTCAACACCGATTTTGTTGGCGCAACCCTCCAAACCAGTCACACAATTGAAGAACATGAATTGTTCGCCCAATTTTTTAAATTGGCTGCGCCAGTGGCGCGTTTTTGCGGCTTTGTTTGGGCTGTTCTTCACTTTTACCCCGGTTCTGCCAGCCGCAATCATCGGCACCAATTCACCAACACAGCCGTTGACAGCCGGGCGCATCGCCGCGCTGCCACGCGCACAACAACCCGTCTGGAAAGAATATCTGAAGCGTTCGACCAGGCAGTTGCGGGCTGACCAGGCTTTTCTTCAGGCGGAAATGCGCAAGCACGGCATCAAGCAGCTTGGTGTTCCACCGCCAGGTCATTCGGCGAGAAGCATTCCGTTGAACAACCCCGCTTCCTGGTATGGCGAAAGCGAGGCGAGGCGCATCGCGGACATCGTGGTTTCGTTTCAGACTCCGGCCGGAGGCTGGAGCAAAAATCTGGACATGACGCAACACCCGCGCGCTCCGGGCGAAAGTTTCACCTCCAACAACAACTCGCGTCACCTTGGCAAGGCGGACTTTGACATATCCCGCGATGCCCATTGGGACTACGTTGGCACATTCGATAATGATGCCACGAGCACGGAACTGCGTTTTTTGGCGAAAGTCATTGCCGCAACCGGAACCAATCAATCTGTGCCTTATCGCGCGGCATTTCTGCACGGTCTTGATTACATTTTTGCCGCGCAATATCCGAACGGCGGCTGGCCTCAAGTGTGGCCGCTCCAGGGTGATTATCACGACGCGATCACCTGCAACGACAACGTTATGCTCAACGTGCTCGCTTTGTTGCGCGACATTTCCGAAACGAACAGTGAATTTGCCTTCGTGCCGGAAAAATACCGCGCGCGGGCGGCGGCCAGCCTTCAGCGCGGAATCGCCTGCGTGCTTGCCACCCAGATTGTTGTGAATGGCCGCCGCACCGTGTGGTGCCAGCAACATGACGCGCTGACACTGCAACCGACTTCGGCCCGCAATTACGAGATGCCGTCACAGACCAGTGGCGAAAGCGCGGAACTTATGATGTTTTTGATGGAACAACCCGTTCCCAGCCCGGAGATCGTCGCGGCTGTAAATGCCGCCGCAGCGTGGTTTGAAAAAACCAAAATCTACGACATGGCTTTCAAATTTGATTATGACGACGGACGTCGCCTCGTTCCCGCGCCGGGCAACGAACCGATTTGGGCCCGCTATTATGAAATCGGCACTGACCGTCCGATTTTTGGCGACCGGGACAAGAGTATTCACGACAACGTGAACGAAATCTCGGAAGAACGTCGCAATGGTTATTCGTGGTACAACGACACCCCAAAGCGAATGCTAGAACACTATGCTGATTGGAAAATACTCCACGCCCAATAGAATTTTGTTTGCCCACCGGCCGGGTGAACGCGCAATTTCTACGCCAACAAGCTTTGAAAGCTGAAGCGTCAAAATCGGACGAACTTTCATCTTAAACGCGCATGGCCTTCAAACATTTTGCGAAACAAACGCAAGGCGTCGAATTGCTCCAGCGTTCGCTCGCCCGCGGGCGGCTCGGCCACGCCTACCTGTTCGCCGGGGATCAGCTCGAAGAGTTGGAATCGCTCGCCCGCACGCTGGCCAAAACGCTGAACTGCCAGAACCCCGTCAAAACCGGCGGCGTGACGACCGATTGCTGCGACGCATGTTTGAGCTGCCGGAAAATTGACCACGACACCCATGCCGACGTGCATTGGGCGCGGCCTGAGTCCAAATCGCGCATCGTCACCGTCGAGCAAATGCGCGAGTTGATGCGCGAAATCCAACTCAAACCCACCGAGGCCGAATACAAGGTGGCGATCATCGCGGGGGCGGACCGGCTTAATGTTCAAGCCGCCAATGCTTTCTTGAAAACGCTTGAAGAACCGCCCGGCAAGTCGGTTCTGATTTTGCTTTCGACCGAGCCGCAGCGGATTTTGGAAACAATTTTGTCGCGCTGTCTGCGCCTGAATTTTTTCGGCGAAGGCACCCGATCGCTTGACCCGGCGCAAATGGAATGGCTCGCGCATTTTGACGCGCTGGCGGCCAATGAGCAAAAAAGTTTGCTGGGGCGCTACCGGCTGCTCGACGCGCTGCTGCAAAGGCTCGGCGAAATCCGGGTGCGCGTGGATGAGACCCTGACCGCGCGCTCGCCATTGCAACAGCACGATGAAATCGAAAAAGACTTGCGCGAAAAGTGGGAGGACGAACTGGCGGCGGCCATCGAAGCGGAATATCGCCGCCAGCGGGCGGAGGCGCTTTTGCTCGTGCAATGGTGGTTGCGCGACGTGTGGCTGCGCACGCTCGCTGCCGGCGGAAGCCTGCTGAAATTTCCTGAAATTTCCGGTGCGGAAGCCGTCGCCCGGCGCATTACACCACGGCAGGCATTGGAAAATCTGCAAACCTTGGAGCAAACCCAGCGGTTGTTGCACACCAACGTGCAGGAAGCGCTGGCGCTGGAAGTAGGCCTGCTCAAACTTCGTTTTTAACCGGTTGCGAACGAAATCTCGCAATGAAGTCTGAAAAAAAAATCACCGGAACCGGATTTTACGCGCTCGTATTCGGACTGTTTCTCGGTCTGGCGATTTTGAAGTTTGGCAATCCGGTCATCCTCGACCAAAAAATCACGCCGCCGGTTTCGCCTACCGAATTTTGGACGGACGCCTGGCCCACACATTGGAGCAACTGGATTCTGTTGCCGTTGGCACTGACGGGTGCGGCGCTTGTGTTCACGAGCAAGCCGCGCTGGCCGGGAACGCGCTGGCTCTGGCTGCTGCCGTTGCTATGGTTCGGCTGGCAGCTTCTGTCAGCCACGCAAACCGTGGATGGCAATCTCACCGCAACGACGCTTTGTCAATTTGCCGGATGCCTCGCTTGCTATTTCATCGGCGCATTTATTTTCGGACGCGAACGCGCCTGGCATTGGCTGCTCATCGGCGTGCTGATGACGTTCGCATTTTGCCTCGTTCGGGGAATCAACCAGCGGCTGTTCGAGTTCCCGCAAAGCCGGCAAATATTGTTGGAAGGAGCGCGCACCGGCTGGACAAACCTTCCGCCGGAACTGTTTATGGAGATGAAACGCAACCAGGTCATCATCACCACCAATGCCGTGGACGTGCCCAATCCGGCCATCCTCGCCAAGTTTGCCAAAGGGCGCGTCATGGGCACGTTGGTTTATCCCAACGCCTTGGCGGGCTTAATTCTGCTGTTATTACCGGGGTCGCTCGTTTTGGCGTTCAACAGCACAAAACGACTGCGACCATCCATTCGCGCGACGGTAATCACACTGACCATTTTTCTGGGTGGCGCGGCATTTTTTTGGACCGGCTCAAAGTTGGGTTGGCTGATTGCGGTGGCGATTGGCGGCGCGTGCTTGTTTCGCTTGCAGTGGCCTCCCCGATTGAAATGGGCGGCACTCATCGCGGTAACGGTGATTGGACTGGGAATTTTTGCCGTGCGATTCCACGGTTACTTTGCCGCCGGCGCAACCAGCGTCGGCGCACGGTTTGATTACTGGCGCGCGGCGGTGGAAATCACATTCAAGCATCCGCTGCTGGGAACGGGTCCGGGCACTTTTCAACGGCCTTACGCACAACTCAAATCGCCCACCGCCGAAATGGCCCGCCTGGCGCATAATGACTACCTCGAACAATTTTCGGATTCGGGCATTGTCGGCGGAACGCTTTACGGAGCGTGGATTGTGCTTTCACTGCTGACGATCGGGCGGCGCGTCTGGCGCTCTGGTGATCCGGCAAGCTTCGCCATTTTTCTGGGAGTATTTGCCTGGTTTATCCAAGGGTTTGGTGAGTTTAGCCTCTATGTTCCGGCATTGGCTTGGACGGCCTTCACCTTATTGGGCTTTCTGCTCGCCACGACCGGAAATCAAATCGACAAGCATCCGATGACCGGTTATTCTGCCCACCACACATGAAAATTCTCTTTCTCAACGGGCCGAATCTGAATCTGTTGGGACAGCGCGAGCCTGAAGTCTATGGCCGCGCGACTTTGGCCGATATTGAGGCAAAAGTGCGTGAACGTGCCGCACAGTTGAAGGCGGGGATTGATTTTCGGCAATCCAATCTGGAAGGCGAGCTGGTTGACTGGATTCAGCAGGCAAAAGGGCAGTTTGACGTGATTGTCATCAATGCCGCCGCTTACACCCATACCAGCATTGCGCTACGGGACGCGATTGCAGCGGTAGGGGTACCGACCATTGAGATTCATCTCTCAAACATTCATGCGAGAGAAGAATTCAGACACAAATCGTTGATTGCGCCGGTTTGCTGGGGACAAATCACCGGCTTTGGCCAAAAATCCTATATTTTGGCATTGGAAGCTGCCATTGACGTTAAAGTTAATAAAAAATAGCAATAAAATTGATTTTTATGGCAATTTTGTCCGTTTTTGTGGTCAAATTTTTTTCTATTTTGAAACTTGACGATAATCTTTCAAATGAATAGGATGCCATCCAACTTAATAATGATTCAAGCAGAGTCGAACTTCGGCTGCTGCTTTTTTGGGTATTATGGATTAAAAAACAGGAATTCGAGTTTACTTTAACGAAAACGCGCCGTGGATATAAAAGATATTAAGGCCATAATTGACCTGATGAAAAAAAACTCCATAACGGAGTTTGAGTTGGAACGTCAGGATTCAAAAATCAGGCTGAAGCGCGGCTTGAACGGCGGCTCGCCTGTCGTTCAGTATGATGAACCGGGAACGGCGGGTGTTGTTCCGGTTTTGCCACCTGTGGCTGTCGCCCCGGCAGCGCCACCTCCAGCCACCGGCGAAATTGAGGTCAAATCACCAATGATCGGCACTTTTTACCGCGCGCCATCCCCTGAGGCCGGGAGTTACGTTGAAATTGGCACTGAAATCAACCCTGAATCCGTTGTGTGCATCATTGAAGCGATGAAAGTGATGAATGAAATCAAAGCTGAAGTCAAAGGCGTCATCACGCAGGTTCTGGTGGAAAACGCCAAACCGGTGGAATTCGGCCAGCCGCTGTTCAAAGTGCGGCCGGCCTGACTTCAGTCACAGAAACATTCGTTTAATCCTGTTTGCTTTCACTGAAAGCCCATGTTTGAAAAAATTCTGGTCGCCAATCGCGGCGAAATTGCTGTTCGGATCATTCGCGCTTGCAAAGAGTTGAACGTCCGCACGGTCGCCGTCTATTCGGAGGCAGATGCCAATTCCATGCACGTGCAACTGGCCGATGAAGCCATTTGCATCGGCAAAGCGGCGGCGGCGGAAAGTTATTTGCGCATTGACCGCATCATCAGCGCAGCGGAGGTCGCGGATGTGGACGCGATTCATCCCGGCTACGGTTTTCTTTCGGAGAACGCGCATTTCGCCGAGGTTTGCGAGAGTTGCAACATTCGTTTTATCGGCCCAAATCCGCGCACGATGCAGGCGCTGGCCGACAAAGCGGTCAGCCGCGCACTGGCCAAAAAGGCCGGCGTTCCCATACCGCCAGGGTCGGAAGGCGTCGTTGAAAAAGAACCGGACGCTCTGGCCATCGCCAAACACATCGGTTATCCGGTGATGATCAAAGCCGTCGCCGGCGGTGGCGGACGCGGGATGCGTGTGGCGCATAATGACATTTCGCTCGTGAAAGGTTATCACACGGCGCGAAACGAAGCGGAAAAGACGTTTGGCAATTCCGGGGTCTATATTGAGAAATACATCGAGAATCCGCATCATATCGAAATTCAGATTCTCGGTGACCAAAAAGGCCGCATTATTCATCTGGGCGAACGTGATTGTTCCGTTCAACGCCGCAACCAAAAACTTATCGAAGAAGCGCCGTCGCCATTGCTCGAGTATAAATTCCGCAAATTGCGCGACAAAATCGGCAAGGCCGCCGTGAAAATCGCTGAGGCCGCACACTATACCAACGCCGGCACCGTCGAATTCATCGTGGATAATCACGGCAACTTTTATTTCCTCGAAGTCAACAAGCGGATTCAAGTCGAGCACCCGGTCACCGAAGAAGTCACGGGCATTGATCTCGTGCGCTATCAAATCCTGCTGGCGATGGGCGAGCCGCTGCAACATTCGCAAAGCGACATTCAAATCAAAGGTCATGCCATCGAATGTCGCATCAATGCCGAGGACCCGTTTGATGAGTTCCGTCCCAGCCCGGGACGGATTGAGATGTATTTTCAACCCGGTGGCCGCGGCGTGCGTGTGGATACCCATGCTTACGCGGGTTACACGATCCCATCGACGTATGACTCGATGATTGGCAAACTGATAACCACCGGCAAGGACCGGCGCGAGGCGATGGATCGCATGAACCGCGCACTCGCCGAATATATGATTACCGGCATTAAAACCACAGTGTCCTTCCAGCAAGCCATCATGCAGGACCCGAATTTCCGGCGGGGCGTTTATTCGACCGGTTTCGTCGAACAATTGCTCGGCGGCGCACGGCGTGAATTGATTGAGGAAAAGACTTGATGGCGGGTTGTGTGCCAACAGTCCTCCCATGTGTTTCCAGGATTTAATTTGACAGCCGCCGTCCGCCGTTTATCTTGAACCACTAAATACTATGGCTGACATTCCTTCGAATATACTAGGCGCGCCCGCAGGCGCTGTGCCGCCGGTAAAAAAAGAAACCGGCAAGGTCCAGCCCAAAAAAGAGACCGTCCGAATCAATTTGCCGCCGAAACCATCCACGGCGCCGACCATCAAACTGCCGACGCTGCCGCCCGGCGGTCCTACCGGCGCTCCCAGTGCAGCACCACTTACCACGGCAAAAACCCCGTCGGCATCCACTGCGGCGGCGCCAAGGGCCACTGCCGCTGCCGCGCCCGTAGCTCAAACACGTTCCGCTCCGGCGGTCCAAAGAGCGGCGCCTGCCACCGCTCCCACGTTTGGCGCGCTCGACAACATTCTGGTCATCGCCGCGGTTGTGGCTGGATTGTTTGCCACCGGCACTGTGGTCTGGATGTTCCTGATCCTCAAAAATGCAATCGGCTGAAACCGGTTTTGACCGCATTGTTTCTCGTGCCAAAAACTATCCCATTTGACGTATGGCTTCTCCATTAATCGTCACGCTCACGCAGGAAAATTTTGCGCAGCAGGTTTTGCAATCGCCGGTGCCCGTGCTCGTTGATTTCTGGGCCGAATGGTGCGGCCCATGCAAAATGATCGCGCCGCTCCTTGACGAACTGGCCGACGAATACGACGGCAAGGTGAAAATCGGCAAAGTGAACATTGACGAACATCAGTCGCTCGCCGCCGAGTACGGCATCCGCGCCATTCCCACCCTGCTGCTTTTTAACAAGGGCGAAATCGCCGAGCAAATGGTTGGCGCCAAGAGCCGGCGCGATTTCAAGGCCAGCCTGGACCGCGTCGCGGCCTGACCGCTGCCGGTCCCGCGAGGCGGGATTATGCCGCTCATCGTCACTCCCCGCCAATTCACCCAGCGCGCCGAGTTGTTTCATCAACTCGCCCAGCTCACGTCCGCCGGAATTGGCGTCGTTCGTGCGCTGGAGCAAATCAAACGCAGTCCGCCGGCCCCTTCATTCCGCGAGCCGTTGCAACGCCTGCTCGATGAACTCGCCCGGGGCGCGACGCTGGCCGAATCATTGCAACCTCTCGGCTGGCTGCCCGCGTTTGACCTCGCGTTGATTGAAGCCGGCGAACACAGCGGGCGGCTCGACGCCTGTTTCCGTCTGCTCGCCGATTACTACAACGACCGCGCCCGCATTGCGCGCCAGGTCATCGCCGATTTGATTTATCCGGTCGTGCTGTTTCATCTGGCCATCTTCATTTTTCCCTTCGCGCAATTCTTCCTGTCCGGTAATTTGCCCGCTTACCTGGCAAAAACCTTCGGGGTGCTGATTCCAATTTACGCCGTCGTCGCGCTTGCCATTTACGCCACGCAAAGCAAACACGGCGAAAACTGGCGCGCGCGAATCGAATCTCTTTTGCGCCCGATTCCGATTCTCGGCACGGCGCGGCATTGTCTCGCCCTGTCACGGCTCGCAGCGGCGCTCGAAGCGCTCATCAGTGCGGGGGTCAATATCATCGAGGCCTGGGATTTGGCCGCAGCCGCAAGCGGCTCGCCCGCGTTGCGACACGCGGTGCAGGCGTGGAAACCGCAAGTGGCCGCCGGTCAAACACCGTCCGAAGCCGTGCGCCTCCGCCCGATATTCCCGGAAATGTTCGCCAATCTTTACGCCAGCGGCGAAGTCAGCGGCAAACTTGATGAAACGCTCCGCCATCTGAACCGGCTTTACAATGAGGAAGGCACGCGCAAGCTCCATGCCTTTGCCCAATGGACGCCGCGCATCCTTTATTTCCTCGTCGCGCTGATGATCGCCTACAAAGTCGTCCAATTCTGGCTGGGTTACTTCAACGAAATCAACGCCGCAAGCCACTTTTAATTCCGCTTTGCGAGCCGGACCTTTGCCCATTACTTTCGCCGCATGACATTGACCGAATTGCTCGCGAACGAGGAACTTCGCCAACGTGAGTTCCCTGTCGCTCGCGACAAAATTTTCCTCGCGCACGCCGGGGTTTGTCCGTTGCCGCATCGCGTCGCCGAAGCCGTTTCCGAATGCGCCAAACGCGGCACGCTGGGAGATCAGGAAGCCTTCGTTCTGCACCGCTTGAACGATGCGCGCAAACTTGGGGCGCGATTGTTGAATTGCCAGCCGGAGGAAGTCGCACTCGTCGGGCCGACTTCGCTCGCGCTGAGTTTTGTCGCCGCCGGGCTGAGTTTTCGCAAGGGCGACAACCTCCTCATTTATCATGACGATTACCCGTCGAACGTTTATCCGTGGATGGCGCTGGCCGAACACGGCGTCGAAGTCCGCCTGTTGAACACCCGCGGCTTCGGCGTCATCCGCCCGCAGGACGTGATGGGTCAGGTGGACGAAAACACCCGGCTCGTCGCGCTCGCGTCCTGCCACTTCATCAGTGGCTATCGCATTGATTTTCAGGCCATCGGCAAATTTTTGCGCGAACGTGGAATCCTATTTTGTCTCGATGCGATTCAGACGCTCGGCGCGTTTCCGACGACGGTAGAGCACGTGGATTTTCTCGCCGCCGACGCGCACAAATGGCTGCTCGGCCCTTGCGGTGCGGGCCTGCTTTATGTCCGGCGCGAGTTGCAGGAAAAACTGAACCCGCCGATTTACGGCTGGCATAATGTGCGTTGCCCGAATTTCGTCGCGCAGGAACAAATTGTTTTCCGCAACGACGCGACGAAATACGAAGCCGGCACGCACAATCTGCTCGGCCTGGTCGGTTTGATCACTGCAATGGAACTCGTGGTGGAAATCGGCGTCGAAAACATCGCCGCCGAACTGCTGCGCAAACGCGCGTGGCTGGCGCCGGCGCTGCAGGCGAAAGGTTTTACGGTTTTGAACGCGGACGTAAAACCGGAAAACACCAGCAGTATTGTTTCCTTTCACCAGCCCAGCCAGGACCTCGCGGCGCTCCACAAAAAGTTGACGGATGCCGGTGTCGTCACGTCGTTGCGCACCGATCGCAAGGGACAAAATTACCTCCGCCTCTCGCCGCACTTTTACAACACGGACGCGGAGTTGCAACGAGTGCTGGAATTGCTCTAGCCGCAGCGAGAAGTCGCGGTTACGACTCATCCTGCCGGCTGTATCCGCGAATCGAGGCTTTCCACCACGGCGCGAGCGATTGACGCAGCCAGGCTTCATGATACAGCCAGACCATGGTGCGCTCGTCGGCCATGATTAAAAGCCGTTCGGCAGGCGTCAATTTGTCCGGCCCGGCAGCCAGCAATTTTTCGCCCAAGGCGCGTACTTGGGGGGTCCCGACGCCCAGCGTGGCGAGCTGTTCGGCATAAAACGGATTAAGTTGCTTCTCGCGCAGCAGTGAAACGTGAATGGCGTTGACGTAAGGGTCGAGCACCGCCTCCGCCAGACCCGCGTGCGGACGGCGCGGGGAAGTGTCTTCGGTGATTTCATGGACTTTCATGTTCGCACGGAGCGCGACCAATTCCGGCGGCGGCGCGATTTCTTCCGGCGTGAGAAACAATCCCAGCTTTCGCGCGCGCGCGCCGAGGCTGCGCCGGCTGGTGAAGACGCTCAAGGGAATGGACAAAATCATTCCCGCCAGCATGGGCGTGAACCACCAGAACAGCGACGGTCCGAGCCACCACATGAATGCGCCCCAAACTAGCCCGAACAACGTGTGCCCCCAATGCCGCCGGATGGCATAGGTCCACGCCGTGCCGTCGGCGGCGCGTTTTTGCGGCCACCAACCGCCGCTGACGCCCAGCAGGTTGATGAGGACAAACCGCGTGTGCCACAACATCAGCAGCGGCGCGTGCAACGTGGAAAAAATGGTTTCGGCCGCGACGCCGGTGGTCGCGCGCGCCAGACCGCCGAACGCGCGGCGGCGTTGCGAATCATACGAAAGGTCAATGAGCACCAGCACCTTCGGCAGCATGATGACGACCATGCAGATGACGAAAATGAGCAGGGCGTGGGTGGTGGCGCTGAGGTTCAAATACGGCGTGAAGGCGTGAACGGGAATATCCGACAGGCCGGTGTGTTTGTGAAACCAGCAAATCCAGTTGAACGTGAGCAGGAACGCCAGCCACAGCGGCCCGGCGAGATACCCGCAAATGCCCAGCATCAAATGCAGCCGGCTCACCCCGCGCAGTCCCTTGGCAAAGAGCACGAGGCCGTGCTGCAGATTGCCCTGGCACCAGCGGCGTTCGCGCTGGGCGTTTTCGATCATGGCCTGCGGCGCTTCCTCGTAACTGCCTTCCAGGTCGTAGGCGAACCAGACTTCCCAGTTCTCGCGCAACAGCAGCGCGGCCTCGACAAAATCGTGGCTGAGAATCTGGCCGCCGAACGGCTTGCGTCCGGGCAGTTGCGGCAAATCGCAGAATTGCATGAACGGTTCGGTGCGGATGATGGCGTTGTGCCCCCAGTAATTTCCGATATCGAGCGCCCAGTAGTTCAGGCCCGCGATGAAGATCGGCGCGTAAAGACGGTTGGCGAATTGCTGAATGCGCCCGAAAAGCGATTCGCAGTTGACCGTGGCGGGCACCGTCTGGATCAGTCCGGCGGTCGGATGCGCTTCCATTAATTTCACCAGCTCCACGAGCGTTTCGCCGCGCATGACACTGTCAGCGTCGCACACCATGAAATAGCGGTAGCGGCGGCCCCAAGCGTTGAGAAAATCGCGCACGTTCCCGCTTTTGCGGCCTTCGTTGTTCAGCCGGCGGCGATAGTGAATGCGGCCCAGCGCGTCGAGTTCGCGAACCAAATCATACCAGCGCCGCTCCTCCTCAACCCATTTGTCGGGATTGGTGGAGTCGCTCAGGATGAAAAAGTCGAAGCGTTCAAGCTGGCCGGTTTTTTCCAGGGATTCATACGTTGCGCGCAAGCCTTCGCAGACGCGCACGACGTCTTCGTTGTAAACCGGGAAGACAATGGCCGTGCTGATGCCGGCAATGCTTTGCCCGCGATATTCCTTCAGACCTGTGATGCAGCGGTCGTCGCCGAACATCCGCAAGACAAAACCATACAAGCCGTGCATGCAACCGATGGCGGCGAACAAAAACAAAATCACAAACAAAACCATCAGCACGGTGCGCGACGCGGACCAGCCCGTCCGCCACAGCAAATCGGCAAAAAGCATCGAGACCAGACCGGTGAGCAGCAGTGCGCAGGAATAAAAGATGAACAGCCGCCAGCCGCGCGCGGTGCGTGGCACAGACGCCACCCGCAGGGACGGTGACGGGCTTGAGGCCGTGGCGGATGGAGAAACGCCGGACATGGCTTAGTGCGTGATGATGAAAATGACCACCAGCAGCAGGGCAAACAGCGTCCAGGCCAGGACCATTTTGAGATAGGGCAGCTTGCCCAGATTCGTCAGGGTTGTAATCGGGCCAAGATCGAAGGGGCGCGGCGTCATTTTTGAGAGCTGAAAATCCGGTCCGGCGCGCAGATAGGTTTCGCGCATGGCGCTGATGAATTCCTTCGGCCACGGGCCGGGCCGCAAAAATTGTTCCTGCCATCGGCCCGGCATGTCGGCGAGCAGCAGCGCGAGCCGCCCGCGCGTGGAGAGCATCTGGTCGGCGTTGGCCGGCGGTTCCTGCAACACCTCGGCGAACCACTCAATCACAATATGATCCATTTCCTCGGCGGCGAGCTGGGTGGCGGAGCGTTCCGGCTCGACGGGCGCGCGGTGCGCGGCGCGTTCGAGCACGCGGAGCACCAGCTGGCCGAGCAGGGCCTTGTTGCGGACGCGCAGGGCGTGGAAATAATTCTCCACCTTCTCATACGCCGCGTTCCATTCTTCCAGCGGGCGTCCCGCCAGATGGCCGGCGGAATCGGTCAGCGCACCAATGCCGTTCATGGCGGACTCCATTGATAAGTCCAGGTTTCGCTTAAAATGTTGGTTCCCTTTTGCAACGTGCAGCGCAGGTCCACGGGATCGGCGTTGCCGGGCCTGGGTTGCATTTTCAAAATAACGCGCCAGGTACCCAGCCCGAAGCAGCGCAGGACCTGGTTGTACACAATCACCGCGTTGGCGCTGCAATTGGCAACCGCCTGCGGAAGATCGGTTTCGGGAATGGCGTCGAGTTTCGGCCCGTCGAAATCAATCACAAATTGCCGGGCATTCGCATAGCCTGAGTCCAGACCCATGCGCGTGGACACGACTTTCTCTTCGGACAGCTTGTCCGTTTCGCTCATCCAACGAAGCGTGTAGCTGAAGCGGTGGGGTTGCAGTGGCGCGGGTTTGTTTTTGGGATCCCAAAATACCACGACATTGTCGAAGCCCTCGTAATTCTCGCTCAGTTCCACCAGATGCAAATCGCCGTCGCCCCAGTTGCCCCGCGGCTCGATCCACACGCTGGGTTCAAGGTGATAAAGGTTGAACATGTCCTGATACGCCGCGAAGGAACGCTCGCGCTGCAACAATCCAAAACCGCGGACATTCGGGGCGGAAAAAACTTGGTGGCGCATGACGGAGGGATTGTCGAGCGGATGCCAGAACACTTCGCCGTTGTCCATGCGAACCAGCAATCCGTCGGTGTCATGAACTTCGGGACGGTAATCATCGAATTTGCGCTCCGAATTTTTGCCGAACAAAAACATGCTCGTCAGCGGCGCCCAGCCGATGGTTTTGATGGGCAGCCGGTTCGTATTCACGGCGTGAACCTTGTTCGTTTCGCGGAAAAACAGCACGGCTTCAACGTCCACCACGGTCGTTTCACCCGGGCGGATGATAAATTGATACGCGCCCGCGCAACTAACGCTGTCGAGAATGGCAAACAAGGTTAATTGCCCATCGTCCTTTTGCGGCTTGCCCAGCCACCAGTCGGTAAAAATCGGAAATTCCTCCGGACGGTCCGGTTCCCCGCAGTCCAGGGCCAGTCCGCGCGCGGATTGGCCGTAACGCTGCCCCTTGCCGAGCAGCCGGTAATAGCTCGCGCCGAGAAACGTGCCGATTTCATCCCACTTGTTCGATTCGTTCAATTGATTCAACAGGCGGAACCCGGCGTAACCCGTGTCCGAAGGGATCTCGTTTTGAATGTGCAACGCGCGGTAATTGAAAAAGTCCTGCACGAACCGGATGGGCTGCACGTGGGTCGCCGTAAATTCATAAACGTGAACCGGTTCCTGGTAGAGGTAGCCCGGATGAAAAAACTCCACGTGAAACGGCAGGCCGTCCGCCGCCCACAACGCCCGGTCATGCCGGAATTCAATCTCGCGGTACTTGTCGTAGTTGAGATTTTCCTGCCGCAGCACCTTCGGTAAATCGGCGCGCGGCGAGCGGAAAGGTTGGCGCGCGCGTTCGAGAGCGCGTTGCGCCACATAATCTAAATTGACCTCGGCTGATTCCGCGCCGATCAATATCTTGCCGGCCAGCACCAGTCCGATTGTTAAAACCAGGCAACTATGTCGCCACATTTAGATTAAGGAGAACCGAAATGGGCCAAATTTGCAAGTTTAGCCGGGAAATTGAACTCGTTGAAAATCAATGAATTACAGTTCTGAATCGGTCGTTTAGTCCAACGTCTGCCGGTAGCGTTTGATGCCGATGGCCAGCATCACGACCAGAAACAGCGCAATCGGCCAAAGGTCGGGCGCGATTTCGGCAAAACCATTCCCTTTCAGCAAAATCCCGCGCACGACTCGCAGAAAATGCGTCAGCGGCAGAATTTCTCCGATGTCCTGCGCCCAGCCCGGCATTCCTCGAAACGGAAACATGTAGCCGGACAATAAAATGTTCGGCAAAAAGAAAAACATTCCCATCTGCATGGCCTGACGTTGATTTCGCGCAATGGTGGAAAAAGTGATGCCGACCGCCAGATGCGCCACAATGAATAAAAATGCCACCGCGAGCAGCAACGGCACGCTGCCGACCATCGGCACGTCAAACAAAAATTTCGCTGCCACCAGAATCAAAAAAATCTGCATGTAGCCGACCATGATGTAAGGCACGATTTTGCCGATGATCACTTCGACCGGGCGCAGCGGCGTCGAAAGCAGGTTCTCCATCGTGCCGCTCTCGCGTTCGCGTGTGATGGCGAGTGCCGTGATGATGACCATCGTCATCGTCAGGATCACGCCCATGAGTCCGGGCACGATGTTATACTGCGTGATGTTTTCGGGATTGTAATGCTGATGCAAAACCAGATTGAATGGCGCGGAACTGGCGCGAAGTTTCGCCAGTGGCCCGGTCAAATCACGATTCAAAACGATCGGCGTCAGCGAATTCATCGCGCCGACGGCGTAGCCTATGGCCATTGGGTCGGTTGCGTCGGCTTCGAGCAGCAAATCCGGCTGTTCGCCGCGCAGCAGTTTGCGCGAGAAATCCACCGGGATTTCCACCACGAACTGCACTGTGCCTTGCGCCAGCAGTTTTTGAATTTCCGCCTCGCTCTGCGGTTCGCGCGTGATGTCGAAGTAACTGCTGTTGCGCATCGCCCAGACAATCGTGCGCGAAAAAGTGCCGTTGTCGGCGGAATAAACGGCGGTCGGCAGATGCTTCGGGTCGGAATTGATGGCGTAACCGAACAGAATAAGTTGCATCAGCGGAATGCCAAGCATCATGGCAAATGTCAGCCGATCGCGCCGCATTTGGATGAACTCCTTCGCGACGATGGCGCAAAACCGTTGCCAGCTGAATCTCACGAGTAATTGTCCTTCGCGGTTTCCATCAGGCTGATGAAAACTTCTTCGAGTCCAGATTGAATTTTTTTCCAGTGATGATCGCCCGTGATCAACGAACTTACGCTCGCGCGCAATTTTTCCACGTCGCTCCCGCTGACGTGCAGCGTCGAGCCGAACGCGACGACCTGTTCGACGCCGAGTTTTCCGCGAATTTTTTCCGCGAGTTCATGCAAATTCCCGCCGGTCACTTCCCACGTCGTGAGTTTTGAATTTTTCAAAACTTCTTCAACCGTTCCACTTGCCAGCAAGTTTCCATAGCTGATGTAGGCTACGCGATTGCAGCGTTCCGCTTCATCCATGTAATGTGTGGTGATCAGCACGGTCAATCCCGCGCCGGCAAGCTGCTGAATTTCGTCCCAAAAATCGCGGCGCGCCTTCGGGTCAACACCCGCCGTCGGTTCGTCGAGCAAAAGCAGTTGCGGCTCGTGAATCAGGCACGCGGACAACGCGAGCCGCTGTTTCCAGCCGCCGGACAATTCACCGGCGAGTTGTTTGCGACGTTCGGTCATGCCGAGCCGTTCGAGACTTTTTTCAACGGCGGCCTTGCGCTGCTGCACGCCGTAAATGCGCGCGATGAAATCCAGATTTTCCTCGATGGTCAAATCTTCGTAAAAACTGAACCGCTGCGTCATGTAGCCGACCTGCTTTTTTATTTTGGAACTTTGCGCGCGAAAATCGAAACCGAGACACTGGCCACTGCCGGCATCCGGCTTGAGCAGGCCGCAGAGCATCCGCAGAAAAGTCGTCTTGCCACTGCCGTTCGGTCCGAGGAAACCGTAAATCTCGCCGTGGCGCACTTGCATCGCGATGTCGTTGACGACGGTGCGTCCGCCGAATTTTTTCGTGACGCCGTGAACGTCAATGACGAGTTCGCTCGCGCTCATGCCTCAAGGAGAGATTTTCACATCCACCGGCTGGCCGGGGCGAAGGTCCGCCGCGTCCACCGGAGAAAATTTCGCCTCAATCATGAAAATCAGTTTCGCGCGGTTCTCGCGATTGTATAAAACCGGCGGCGTGAATTCAGCCTGCGTGGAAATGTAATTGACCGTGGCCGAATACGCGTGCTTGCCGCCGTCAAAAGTGACGCTGACGTTTTCGCCGGTCTTGATTCGCGGCAACATTTCCTGCGGCACGAAGAAACGCACTTTCACATTGCCTGGCGGCAACAGCTCGACGATCGGATTACCCGACGCAACCCATTCGCCGAGGCGGAACAATGTGTCATGCACAAACGCGTTCGCCGGCGCGAACTGCTCCTTCTGGTCAAACGACCAGCGCGTCTTGTCCAACGCAGCCTTCTGCGATTCGACGCCGGCCTCGGCAGCGCGAACAACATCCTCCCGACCGCCGAGCCGAGCCGTTTCCAAATCTGCCATCAGTTGGTTAACCTGCGCCTGATCGACGTCGCGCTGGGCTCGGGCCTGATCCAATTCTTCCTTGGAAACCACGTCGGCGCCACCGAGTTGCTCACGCCGGGCCAAATCGGCTGCGGACAGTTTCAAATTGGCCTGTGCGCGCTCCAGTTGCGCTTCGAGCGAGGCGATTTCCGTCGGACGCTTGCCTTTGTTCAAATCGTCCAACTGGGATTGAGCCTGTGCGAGATTTTTTTCCGCCTGTTGGACAGTCGCGGCTTCCGACCCGCGTTCCAACTCAAACAACAATTGCCCGGTCTTCACCTCATCACCGCGCGCAACGGCCAGATTTGTCAGCGCGCCACCGAGCGGCGACGCCACGTAAACGTATTCGCCTTCGATGTAGCCTTGAAAGACGTTCGAAGAATTCGAGGAACAACCAGCGACAAAAAACGCGGCAAGCGCAAAACTGAAGGTTAAAATAAAAATTCTTCGCCGCCACATCGGGCAAAGGAAAGCCCATGCGGCAAAAAATTGCAAGTTTGCGCTAAATTGCCCAAATGATAGATTCATGGCCGTATGAAAAAGTTGTTATTCTGCGCAGGAGTGCTCATTTGTTTTGTCTGGAACATAACAGCGCAAAACACAAATACCAGTTTACCCGGCTGGATCACGCGCCCGCTGTCGCTGACCGACTGCCTCAATATCGCGCTCTCACAAAACGCCACGATCCTCAAGGCCAGGAACGATCTTGATGCGCAGTATGGCGTGGTCGTGCAGACGCGCGCCGTCGCCCTGCCGCAAGTCCAAGCCACCGGGCAATATAAGGACACCGATCCGAACGCGATTGAATCCTTTCCTGGCTTCAGCCAACCGCATCAAAACTGGAATGCGGGCGTTCAAATCGTTCAATCCATTTACGAGGGCGGAAAAATGGTCGCGGCGTTGCGCGCGGCCAGCGTCACGAAGCAGCAGGCGCTGGCGCAATATCAGGCCGTGATTGCCGACACATTGCTTGGTGCGCGAGTGGTGTATTACGACGTGCTGCTTGCCGCCCAGCAAATCACCGTGCATGAGGCCTCGGTCAACCTGCTCCAAAAGGAACTCGAAGACCAGCAACGCCGTTACGACGCGGGCACCGTGCCGCACTTCAACGTGTTGCGCGCCGAAGTCGCTGTCGCCAATGAGCGTCCGGCTCTGATTCGGGCGCGAAACAATTATCGCATCACCAAAAATAATTTGTCGAATCTGCTGGGTTACAATCTGCCGCGCGAAATTTGGGACGATATTCCGTTGAACCTGACGGATACGCTCGACGCCGCACCGTATCAGGTGGATTTGCCCGCCGCCATCCAGCAGGCGCTGGCCAGACGCACCGAACTTGTCGCCGCGCGCAAAACGGCGGAGTTGCAGCGCCTCAATGTCGTCAACGCCAAGGCCGGCTACAAGCCGACGGTTCAGGTTTTTGCCGGTTACAATTGGTATAACGCCCAATTTACGCAGCCGGTCGAACTCGATCATGATATTCACGGCTGGAACGCCGGCGGACAATTGAGCTGGGATATTTTTGACGGGATGCTGACGCGCGGCAAAGTCGTCCAAGCCAAGGCGCTTTACGAAAAATCCAGGACTGACGTGGACGACAAGGGACGCCAAATTGAGCTCGAAGTTCGCACGGCCTATTCCGATTTCATCGAGGCGCGTGAGGTTCTGGAGTCGCAGCAAAAAGTGCAGGAGCAGGCCGACGAAGCCCTGCGCGAGGCGCGCGCCCGCGCCGACGCCGGCACCAGCACGCAACTCGACGTGCTCGACGCCGAGACTTCACTGACGCAGGCGCGCACGACGCAAATCCAGGCGTTGCACGATTATGCCGTCGCCCGCGCCAGGCTCGAACGCGCCATCGGCGGGGACATGATTCAAAAGCCCGCGCCGTCAAAACCATGATTTGCCGTTGACGGCAGCGGCAGTCATGGGGGATTTTGGTCGGGCTATGGCAAAAATTCAACGGGCGCTGATTTCAGTTTCGGACAAAACGGGCTTGATTCCGTTCGCGCAAATTCTGGCAAAAGCCGGAATTGAAATTATTTCCACCGGTGGCACTGCCAAAACGCTGCGCGAGGCCGGGCTCATGGTAAAAGACGTCAGCGAACACACCGGCTTTCCCGAAATGCTCGATGGCCGCGTCAAAACGCTCCATCCGAAAGTCCACGGCGGTTTGCTTTTCATTCGCGGCAACGAAACGCACGAAGCCGCTGTCCGCACGCATAACATTCAGCCGATTGATCTCGTCGTTGTGAATCTTTATCCGTTCGAGCAAACCGTCGCCAGACCGAACGTGACGCTGCACGACGCGATCGAGAACATTGACATCGGCGGGCCGTCCATGCTCCGCAGCGCGGCAAAAAATCACGACAGTGTCACGGTGGTCGTTGATCCGCTGGATTACGCGGAAGTCGCGGAACAAATTTCCGCCAACGGCGATACGACACTCGAACTGCGACGCAAACTGGCAGCGAAAGTTTTTGCGCGCACTGCCGCCTACGACGGCGCAATTGCCGCGCATCTGCAAAAAGAATTCAACGTGGCGGAGGCTTCCAGCCTGCCATCTTCACTCAATGTTTTCGCGCCGCTGGCGCAGCCGCTGCGTTACGGTGAAAATCCGCATCAAGCGGCTGCGCTTTACGGTGGCTTCAATGAATTTTTCCAGCAACTGCACGGCAAGGAACTTTCCTACAACAACATTCTGGATTTGACGGCGGCGGCGAATTTGATTGCGGAATTTTCGGACGACCCGCCGACGCTGGCGCTTTTGAAGCACACCAATCCGTGCGGGGTCGGCCAGGGCGCAAATTTGCGTGAGGCGTGGGACAAGGCGTTTGCGACGGACAAACAGGCGCCGTTCGGCGGCATCATCGCCGTGAACCGTCCGCTTGACGGCACGTGCGCGGAGGCCATCGCGGAAATTTTCAGCGAGGTCATCGTCGCGCCGGATTTTTCAGCGGAAGCCCTGATGATTTTGAAGAAGAAAAAAAATCTACGGCTGCTCAAAGTCTTAAAATCACCGCTCGCCGCACGGTCGCTGGACGTGCGAAGTGTTGGGGCAAGTTCGTTTTTGTTGCAGGAGCGCGATTTAAAAACAGCGGCGCGCGCGAATTTGAAAATCGTCACCCGCCGGCAGCCGACGGACAATGAATTGCGCGCAATGCTTTTTGGCTGGCGCGTGGTCAAGCACGTGAAGTCAAACGCGATTGTTTATGCGGCGGCCGACCGGACGCTGGGCATTGGTGCAGGACAAATGAGCCGCGTGGACGCAAGCCGGATTGCGGTCTGGAAGGCGGGCGAAGCAAAGCTTTTGCTCAAGGGCAGCGTGGTTTGCAGCGACGCGTTTTTCCCGTTCCCGGACGGTTTGATTGCGGCGGCGGAAGCGGGTGCCACGGCGGCGATTCAACCGGGCGGTTCGGTGCGCGACGCGGAAGTGATTGCGGCGGCGAATGCACGGAATATGGCAATGGCATTCACCGGCACGCGGCACTTCCGGCATTAACGGATGAGCCAGTAAATCAATGCAAATTGGGCGGCAGTGACAGCCGCCAGCAACACCCAGACGAATGCTTCACGCAGATGCAGGCTGCGCTGGCGGGCGGCGGCAAGCCAGAACTGGAGTTTGGCGGAACCGAGGGTGATGATGTCACCGTTCCGAAGAATCGCGGTCTGAACGGGTTCGCCGTTGACGGTGGTCAGGGCGTTTGGCGCGGTTGCAAGCGTGAAACCTTTCTGCCGGTTAAATTCCAGTGTGAGGTGCTGATCCCAAATGCCGTCATCGTCGAGTTGCAGTTCGTTTCCCGCCGCACGTCCGATGCGGAAAGGAAAACGGCGGGCTGCCGATTGAGCGCCCGCCTTTCTTCCCGAAAGGATGTTGAGTTGAATCATCACCAAATTCGACGCGGTACCTGGATTTGGTCGTTGGGATAAACGAACGGATCTACGGCCTTGCCGGCTTGAATTTTGTCGCAATTCACTTTTATGCGCTGCCCATTGGCGCGGGTGAGCAAGACTTTTTTGTGATTGGCAAAGTCAGTGAAATCGCCCGCGGTCGTAATGGCCTTGGTGACGGTCATTTGGCCGGAGTAGAGCTGGCGTGCGGGTTGCTTGACTTCACCGGTAACGTAGTAGACGCGATCTCCGGTATTCACGGTGACCGTGAGATGGCGGTAAAGTTTCGGCACATAGAGATTATATATTTCGTTCTGAAGTTCCCCCGCAGTTTTGCCCGCAGCTTGAACATGCCCGATATCAGGCATGGTGATGGTGCCGTCTTCCTTGATGGGTTCCTGATGCGGAAGAATATCAGACGGAAGGCCGGACAAAGTCACGATGACGGTATCGCCGACGTGAAAACGGGCAACCTCCGCTGTAGTATAGCCTGTGGATGGCGAACCGGTCATTACCGGCGAATGGCATCCAGTGAAAATGACACTGGTGAACAGCAGGCCACAGGCAAAGAATCCCAAACTTGACGCTTTCCAAAATAATTTCATTGTCTCTAATCCTTACGAAACTGGGCGCACAATCAATACTTTTGTTTAATCCCGATCACGTCGGTGTCGTCGGAATCTTTTCCCTTGGTGGGGGTTTCCTGAGCGTCTTCGTTGCGCGAGTAGTAATAATTACCCTGGGAGTAGCCGGTGTAGTAGTAATAACTTTCGTCCTGCGACATGTTGATGTTGTTGAGGAGGATGCCGATGAGGTTGCCGCCGACTTTTTCGATCAATTGCTTGGCGCGGATGCTCATGGGCTGTGGATAACGGCGGTATTGAATAACCTGAATGACCATGTCCACTTCACTGGCCAAGACCGAGGCGTCGCTCACACCCAGAATGGGCGGCGAATCAAAGAAGATGAAATCGTATCGCTGCTTCAATTCGGCGACCATTTCCTTCATCTGCGCCGAACCAAGAATGCTCATCGAAGTGCTCGGCAGTTTGCCGCTGGCCATGAAGTCAAGCATCGGCACGCTGGTGGGCAGGATGATTTCTTCGAGTTTGTTTTGTTTCAGCAGATAATTGGTCAGGCCGATGTTGTTGCTGATGTGCAACAGTTTATGCAGTGTCGGACGGCGCAGGTCGGAATCCACGACCAATACGCGCTGGCCGGCTTGAGCAAACACCGTGGCTAGGTTTATGACGGTGATGGATTTGCCTTCTCCCGCACCGGCGCTGACGACGACAACGGTCTTGAGCTTTTCGTCCTTGCGTGAGAACAGGATGTTGGTGCGCAGCACACGGTAGGCCTCGGCGTGCGGGCTTTCGAGACCTTCGTCCACCAAGTAGCCGACGTTTTGCGGGATAACGCCAAGCACCGGCGATTGGAACGCACGCTCCACCTCGTCAATCGTCTTGACGCTGGTATCCAGATATTCAATGAAGAAGGCCAAACCGACCCCCATGATCAAGCCGATGACAACACCGAGAACGATGTTCAATGTCTTGTTTGGTTTGACGGGGCTGTCTCCAGGCTCGGCCGGGCCGGTAATTTCCACTATTGAAGTTTTGGGAATTTCAAGGTCGAGCCTTTCCTGTGCGATTTTGACGCCAAGCAGCTTGTGGAATTCGATCTTTTCTCCCAGTTCGCGCTTTTTCTCCCAGTAGGGCTGGCCTTTACTGAAATCCAACTGATCTTTTTCTTTGGCTGTCTCAACACTGGCGGTGAGTGAGTCGAGGGCGGCTTTCTCTGACTGAACCTGGTTTTCCAAGCTGGCCATGATGCCGGTGACCCGGGCGTCAATCTGGGGATTCAACTCGTCAATCATGGATTGGACACGGGCGATATGTAGATCGGCCGGTGAATAGTCGTTTGTCAAAGTGACGAATGCCTGTTGAGACTCATGCAGTTTGTTCAACAAATCGGACAGTGCTACATCTGGAATCAACGTGGGCAGAACGTCCCTCATTTTATCCGGGCTTAAGGCCTGAAGTTGGGTCAGTTGTTTCTCCAGTTTCATGTAGCGCGTCTCGCCTTCGAGACGCATGGCGTTGTAGTTGCGCAATTGCTCCTGCGAGAGCGTAGGCGTGGGGATCATGGAGTTGGGATCACTGTCATTGACGCTCAATTCATGACGCAGGTTGTCCACATTGGTTTGAACGGCTTGGATTTGCTCTTGGTCCGACTTAAACTGATCTTCCAAAACCTTGATGCCATTCAGGGTGAGTTGATTGCGCAGATCGCGGCGGTAATTGCGGTAGGCTTCGGCAATGGCATTGGCGAGGCGCGCAGCGTCGTTTTTGTCTTCGCTATAAACGGTGATTCCAATGAGCTTGGTGTTGCGCACGGGCATCAGGCTCATTCGTTTCTTGAGAAACTCCATGGTCTCGGGAGTTTTGAGTGTTTCGCCGCCAAAGTATTTTTTGCCCCACTCGACATTCAGGTTCAGGGCTTCGATGACTTTTCCCAAAACAACACGGTCCTGGATGATTTCAAATTCGGTCTGAATGAAATAGGGATCATAAGAAGCGTAGGTCACGTGATTGCCAACGCCCGTAATGTCTGCAATAGAGTCGGGTTCGATTCTGATTCGGGCCGTGCTGGCGTAGGATTCGGGCAAAAGGAATGTTACCGCTGTGGCGACGATGGCGGTAATCAGAAAAACAGTGATGATGATGGCCTTGCGAATGCGGATGATGCGCCAGTAGTCCAGGAAGTGCAGCCTGGTTTCCTGTTGCGGCTGATGTTGTAATGAATCCATATGTCGGAAAAAAATAATGGAAGCCAGACCATTGACCCGGCTCCCGTCTAAACGTTCAAAACAATTTAGTTTAACACGGCTGGCTAATAGGCGGCTGTAACTCCCAAATAAATGCGGTTGCGCGTATAACTGTTTCCCGGAACTTTAGAGACAACATCATCAAGATTATAGCCGGCATCAACTGAAAAATGCTGGTTGAAACTATACGACAGGTTTACACCCAAACTATAGTAATCAAGCGCCTGATTATTGTAAAGGCCCTGATTGTATATCGAGTGTTGCCAGCGCCCAATGACTGTGCCCAGCAGCTTGGATGTCAATTTGTGGTTGATGGAAGCGTAAACCGTGGAACTCTCCGTAGACAAGGTGATGTGACCGTTGCTGTCGGGCGTCACTTGATCGGTTGCGTTCTGCGTTTGAGTAAAACCAATTTGGGCGTAACTGCCCGGCAAGTAGGTATAAATCAACGAAAGATCCGCATAGGGATTGAGCGAAGTTGTGTTATCATTATAGTTGTCGGTGTATTGAGCTCCAATTTTGCCGGTAAAGCTCAAATTCGCAAGCATACTGCGTTGAATCCCAACATATCCATAGTACGAACGGCTGTCACGAGCGTCGCTATAATAAAATGGTTGAGGCCCTACAGTATTGAGAGCAATCGGCTCATCCCCTATATAATTTACTACGCCAAGCTGACCGCCAAAAAAGGCCACGGTTTCCGGTGCGACATGCCATTGAAAATCCAACGAAACCAATTGCTCAATGCGATTCAACAAACCGGCAAGGCTGGCGCCTTGAGTCGCAAGATTAGCAGTGGTAGCGCCGCTGTTCTGGTAATCGAAGAATGAATTCTGATAGTTCAACGCGGTGCTGAATAACCGCGTCCAAGCCGTGTTCAGAATTAGGGTGCCAGTGTTGCTGATGTTATTTCCATTAACGCGGCGCGTCACGGAGGTATTGGGATCAATCAATTCCGGCTCCTGCCCCATGATAAACGAATCCTGCACTCTTGCCTGCCAACGGTCGGTGAACGCGTGATCCACCCACAAATCAAATTGCTGGGTCTGGTCAATCGGGTTTTCGCCTAGCTTCTCCCGCTGCTGATAATAATACAAACCGTAAATGTAACGCATCCCCAACTCGGTTTGTTGCAGTGGCATGTTGAACTCAAGTTCGGGGGAAAACTCAAAACCGAAGCTGCCTTGTTTGGCTCCATTTGGCGCCGTTTCGTAGTTGTCATCATAAAACCCCCGCAGCGTGCCCGAAACACTCCACATAGAAGCCGACTTGGAATTCCAGTCAGGGGCATAGGCAGCCTGAAGGCTGGCCGTCCCGGCAGCAATGAGTCCCACAGAGATAAAAAACTTTTTCATATCGTTCATATCGTTATCACCCCGGATCATTATTTAGACCATTCACGCCCTTTAACATTCAAAAAAAGGGCAAACAGCCAACGACCAAGTAAAGCTACCAACAAAATCTTATCACAGTCAAAGCATTTTTTTGCTTATCTGGACAGCAAAAAGCCCTTAAAATCTTGCCTGCCTCAACCATTTAAGCGCTTGCGTTTCAATTCCTTCCGCAGCGATTTTAAGGTAAGAGTGTTGACGACGTCTGTTTGTTCCAGCCAACCCTTGCGCGCGATTCCCGCGCCCAGCCTGAGAAAATCAGCGTGTTCATTCCGGTGCGCGTCCGGGTTGATGACGCATTTCACGCCCCTGCTTCTTGCGTAAGGCCACAACCGCCAGTCCAAGTCAAACCGGTGCGGATTACAGTTCAACTCGATCCATGTTCCAGTCTCAGCACACGCATCAATCACCGCCTGCGCGTTGACTGGATACGGTTCGCGTTCCAAAAGCAGCCGGCCGGTCATGTGGCCGATGATGTGAACAAATTTGTTTTCCGCCGCCCGAATCAAACGTTTTGTGTTCTCCGCCTCGCCGCTGGCTGGAACATGCAAGCTTGCCACCACCACGTCCAGTTCTGCGAGCAATTCGTCGTTGAAATCCAGCCGGTCGCGCAAAATGTCCACTTCAGTTCCGGTGAGCAGACAAAAATCGCTGCCGCGTTCGGCAAGCTGCCCGTTAATCTTTTTGATTTCCTTGATTTGCTCGCGAACGCGTTTTACGTCGAGACCATTCGCCTGAAACGACGACTTCGAATGGTCGGTGATCGCCCAGTATGCCAAACCAAGTTCTTCCATGTATTCGGCAATTTCCTCAAGCCGATTGTGGCCGTCACTCCACGTCGAGTGATTGTGCAGCGCGCCTTTTAAATCCGTCCATTCGATGAGCCGCGGCAAATCGTTCTTTTCACCCGCCGCAAATTCTCCGTGATCTTCACGCAGTTCAGGCGGCACAAACGGCAAATCCAGTTTCGTAAAAATTTCCGTTTCGTCCCGGCACGGCACAAGCAGCTTTGAGTCGCGCGTCTCTTCCTTCGATTTGAACAAGCCGTATTCGTTGAGCCGCAGGCCGCGCTGAATCGCCCGCTGGCGCATGACGATGTTGTGCTCCTTGCTGCCGGTGAAATACGCAAGCGCAAACGGGAATTCCTTGTCGCTCACCACACGCAAATCGCATTGAATGCCACCGTCCAGAATGACGCTTGCCTTTGTTTCACCCTTGGCGGTGACTTTGATGATGCCCGGCTGCGCGACAAACCCCCCAATTACCTCCGCCGGCTTTTTCGACGATGCCAGCAAATCAATGTCGCCGATGACTTCCTTGACCCGCCGCAAACTGCCGGCAGCACTACATCGGATGACGTCAGAATACCCGCGCAAACCGTCGAGTAACGGTTCGGCGGCGCGCAACGCTTCGCTCAACAAATGTTTCGAAGCGTAAGTACGGCGGCGCGCAATGCCTTCGAGCAAATTCGACTGCGTTTTTTCACCAAAGCCGTCGAGTTCGGCCACTTTGCCAGCATTGCAGGCAGCTTCGAGTTTCTCGACCGAATCCACGCCGAGTTTTTGGTTGAGCGCCTGGATTTTCTTCGGCCCCAGCCCGGGAATTTCCAGCATCTCGATCAAACCGGGTGGAATCGAAGCCTTCAACTCATCGTAATACTTCAATTTGCCGGTTGTGACAAATTCGGTGATTTTTTTCGTGAGCGCTTCGCCGACACCTTTGATTTCGCCGAGCCGATTTTCGGCGACAATTTTTGTCAGCGGCTCGCTTAGACTTTCAATCGTTCGCGCGGCATTCGCGTAGGCACGCGTCTTGAACGGATTTTCGCCCTTTAATTCCAGCAGTGTGCCGATTTCGGCTAAAATTTCCGCGACTTGCTCTTTGTCCATGCGCTTGAGTATAAGCGTATAAGGACGGGTTCCAAAGAGAAAGTAGGTGAAGGCGTAAGTTCCTTCCCGGCCCGGAAAATGCTTCCTAAACCGCATGGCAGAAAGATTGACAGAATCTGATTTTATGATTAGATATATCTGATTTGTTCGGAAAGGCTTATGCAACAATCTGAAGGTTTAATAATCAAAGCTGCCAAGTTGACAGGTTGATTAAAGTGCAGCCGGAAATGAAATTATAGGACTTAAAGGTATGGATTTGATATTTTCCCGGGAATATATGCAGGCGGCGTTGATGGTGTCGCTGTTAAGCGTGTGGGTGCTGGTGGGGCTTTTTTACTACCTGAATCGTTATACCAAACGGGAATATTTCACCGTGTGGACGGCGGCGTGGTTATTTTATGCCCTGTGGCTGACGTTAAGCCTCCCAACGCAAAATTCTCCGCCTGAGAGCGTCTTTTTCATGCTCAAGCAGTGTTGTGTGGCGATTTCGGCGGTCTTTCTTTTGTGGGGCAGCTTGCGTTTTCTCAACCTCCCCGTTCGGCAGACGTTGTTTGGTCTGTTCATGGTGTTCCTGGTGGTTTGGACCATCGTCAGTCCGCAAATCCTCTCAAGTACATTGGAAATTCAGTTGCCGGTCTTTATTCTGCTTGGTTCCGGCAGTATTTTTGCCGGGTTTTGTTTCTACCAGTCGCGGAAGAAAATGCCGTTCGTGGGTGCGGGCATGCTGGCGTTGGGCTTTTTGCTGTGGGGTTTTTATTTGGGAAGTTATCCGCTTGCGCAGCAATACGACAACCTGGTTAGCACCGGATTTTTTGTGGCCGCAGTGTTGCAGCTTTTCATCGCCGTCAGCATGATTGTGCTCGTCTTGGAGGAGGTCCGATACAAAAATGAGCAGGTCCTTGCCGAAATCGCGGCAGTTCGTTCGGAGAAGGAAGCCTTGCAGGTCAAAGTTCTCTCCACCGAGGAACAATGCCGCAGCCTTTATGATCAAGTGCGCCTCACCGATGGACTTCAAAAGGCTTACGAAGAGTTGCGCCGGACCCAGCATGTGGTGGTGCAGCAGGAGCGCCTCCGTGCCTTGGGACAAATGGCCAGCGGTGTTGCACACGATGTCAACAACGCGCTATCTCCCATTGTCGCCTATTCGGAACTGCTGCTAAGTACGCTGCCGGATTTGCCGGAGGTCTCAAAGCATTACCTGCAAACCATCAACCAGGCGGGCGGGGACATAGCTCAAATCGTCGCCCGCATGCGGGAGTTCTATCGCCGCCGCTCTGACGAGGAGCAATTGACCCAAGTGAACATCAATAAAGTCATTGAGGAGGTGATCGAACTCACCCGCCCTCGTTGGCGTGACCTTTCGCAACGCCAAGGGATCTCCATTAACGTCCAATGTGAACTGGAACCGGAGCCATCCTTGCTGCACAGCGATGCCGGTGAACTCCGGGAAGCGTTGATCAACCTGGTCTTCAATGCGGTGGACGCCATGCCGCAAGGCGGCACCATCACCTTTGCCACTCGTTCCATTAGTGGTCCCGTTTCGGAAGAGAGTGGGACCTCCGAGCGGCAGCTTCAGGTCGAAGTGAAGGACAACGGCTTCGGCATGGATGAGAAAACACGGCAACATTGTCTGGAACCATTCTTTTCCACCAAGGCCCAGCGCGGCGGCACCGGACTCGGTCTGGCGATGGTCTATGGAATGGTGCAACGCCATGACGGCATTATTGAGATTGACAGCGCTCCCGGCCGCGGCACCTGTGTCCGGCTTATTTTCCCCATTCAGGAAAAACCTCCGCAAACCGTGCGGGGCACCTCGCCACAAGTCAAACCGAAGCGCTCCCTTCACATCCTCTGTATTGATGACGACGCGCAGGTCCGGCAACTCCTGGACGATTGTCTCACTCACTTCAATCATCGGGTGATGGTTGCCTCCGGCGGGGAGCACGGAATGGAATTGTTCCGCACAGCCATGCTGAAAAACCAGCCCTACGAAGTGGTCATTACGGATCTGGGCATGCCAAAGATGGATGGACACCAAGTGGCCCGAACCATCAAAGCGGAGTCCCCCAACACACCCATCATCATGATGACCGGCTGGGGCACGATAATGAGGGAAGAGGGAGAAACCGCTTCAGAAGTGGACGCCGTTATCGGCAAACCGCCGCGCATGCAGGAACTGAACGACCTGCTTCTCCGGATTACTGCGTCGGACAAACGCCTCGCTTGAGACGGTCCGGGCAACCCAAGTCCCCGCCGGCCGGTCTTTTTCCGTGCCGTTTTGTGCGAATGCCGGTAAGTTCAAACTCATGTCACGGATCGTGAAATGGCCGGTGGCGCTTACCATTGCCGGCTCCGACAGCGGCGGCGGCGCCGGCATTCAGGCCGATTTGAAAACCTTCGCCGCGCTTGGCGTTCACGGCGCGAGTGTCATCACCTGCCTCACCGCACAAAATCCCCGGCGCGTTCTCGCCGTCGAACCGTGTTCGCCTGAAATCGTGCGGCAGCAAATGAAAGCCGTGTTCGAGGAATTGCGGCCGGTGGCGGTGAAAACCGGAATGTTGTTTTCAGCGGAAATCATTCGTGTCGTCGCTGATTCTTTCAAAAAGCAAAAGTGCCCGCCGCTCGTGGTTGATCCGGTCATGATTTCAACCAGCGGCGCGGCATTGCTGAAACCAGCGGCGATTAAAATTTTGCGGGAACAATTGCTGCCGCTCGCAATTCTTGTCACACCCAACCTCGACGAAACCGGGATTTTGATCGGACGCAAAATTGCGTCCGTTGAAAATATGCGTGTGGCGGCGCGGGAAATCCACATGCGGTTCGGCTGCGCCGCGCTGGTCAAAGGCGGCCATTTGCGCGGCGTGCGCGATGCGGTGGACATTTTTTTTGACGGCCGGACGGAATTGCTGTTGAGCGCGCCGTTTATCAAAGGCGTCTCGACTCACGGCACCGGCTGCACGTATTCGGCGGCCATCGTGGCGGCGCTGGCGTTGAACCATGATTTACCGCACGCGGTTGAAATCGGCAAACGCCACGTGACCACAGCCATCACGCGGAGTTATCGCATCGGGAAACATTCCGCGCTCGGACATTTTGCCTGAGCGCGCGAAATTTTCACGGTCGCCGCAGCCGGAAAAACTGGCTGCCATTCGTCGCGCCAAGCGTAACGCAATTTTGATTATTGGTCACGGCGGGAGCCGGGTTGTTTGTGCTCCAAAGAATTGGCGATATCAAATTGGTCGTGGATTCGAGAATAAAACCCGTTGGATAAACCGGCCATTTGAGGACAACGTTGGTGCCGGATTTAGCAACGTTCAGCGACATCGAGAAAAATTCAAACGCCAGCGCGTAGGCTTCGGAAGTGCTGACGATGCCGGAGCCGCCGGCTTTCCAGACCTGCAAATCGTAACGGCCCTGCGGCAATTTCGACATGAAGATGTGCTCCACATTGTCCACCAGGCTTGTGCTGCACGCGACGAGATTGCTGTTGGCGGCGTTGTAAAGAAACAAATTGAGATTGTTGATGCCCGTCTGGCTTTGCTGGCGGTTCCAAACCAGCGTGGCGGTGGCGGTGAACGCGGCGTTGCTGCTGGAATTGGTGACGTTGAAATAATAATGGTTCACGGCATCGAGCGCCGCCGGATGCACGACGCTGGTGTTGGTGTTGAAATCCCAGCCGCTCAACACGCCGACTGTTCCGGTTGCGCCGGTGGGCGGATGCGGAGTGTCGATGGAAACGCTGGTGGAAACAATATAACCGCGCTTGCCGCCGATGAGTTGTTTATAGGAATTGAAAACGTTCAGCACCCCTGCGCCGTAGCGCGTGTCCAGCGGCGAAGAGGCGTTGTTTGTCCAATCGGCGGGCTTGATGGCGCCGTTCAACAGCAGCGCCTTCACCGTGCGGATGTCGGCGGCGGAATTGGTGTCGCTGCCGCCGTCACTGCGCAATCCCGCCTGCATGAGCACCGCCGCCGCGCCGGAAACATAAGGCGTGGAAAAACTCGTGAGCCCCGCGGGATAACCCGGCGCGGTGATGTCCGGTTTGGCGCGGCCATTGTCCACCGTCGGCCCGATGCTTGAACTGCCATTGTCCACCGCCACGCTGATGCCATTGTAACACGTTGACGGCGGATACACCGGCCCGCCGTTGCCCGCGCCGGAAACGAAAAGAGTTTTGAATTGCGCGGCGTAATCGTCGTAGTTCGAGTCAATGGCCTGTTGTTGGGCAACGGTGGTTCCGGTAAAGTTAAAACTTTGGTTCACCACCGCATCATTGATGTTGGGAGGGACAGTCGCCGCGATGATCGAGTTGTAAAAATAACTCGTGTCGTAATTGTCCACGTGCGCGACGTTCGTGGCCACACCGAGCGGCACGCCGTAAAAATTTCCTGCCACCGCGTCCGCGTGTCCAGACTCGGCGCCCAAGGCATTGGGAAAGGTTGTCGCCGAACCGCCGCTGGAGTAGTAAGTAAACAGGTTGATCGGCTGTCCGACCGTGCTGGGATTTACCTGCCAGTTGGTCGTCGCCCCGTTCCCCGCCTCCGCCTGCCCCACGGGGATGCCCGCACCGTTGACGTTGGTCGTCACCGCTTGCAACAGCGTAACGCCGATGGTGTCGAGATTCGATGCGCGGGCGGCCATTTGCCCTAAGAAAACGAAGGCTAGGAGGAATTGTGCGCCGCGCAACTTATTCATGAATTTTCAATTTCTGCTGCAAGTTCTATGCCCGAACACCAATTCCACACCTGAAGCGCGGATAATTGCAGATTATCCAGAAGATAGCCGCGAATCGTGCTAAAGCAAATCACAGCCATTTCCTTTTAACGCCGGAACGCTACATTGCCAGCGTGTCCGACACACTGGTTGTCAACGAAATCTATTTGAGCTTGCAAGGCGAAAGCACCTTCGCCGGGCTGCCGTGCGTTTTTATCCGGCTCACCGCCTGCGATTTGCGCTGCTCGTATTGCGACACCGCCTACGCCTTTACCGAAGGCAAAAAAAAATCACTCGAAGAAATTTGCACGGAAGTCCGGCGGCTGGCCGCGTCATTCCGCCCGCCCCTCAACCCTCAACCCCTTGGCGCGGCGAAGCGGAGCGGAGACGGCTCAACCCTTAACTCCGTGCCCTTGGTCGAACTTACGGGCGGCGAACCGTTGCTCCAGAAAAATTCCCTGCCGTTGATGAAGCAACTTTGCGACGATGGGTTCACCGTGTTGCTTGAAACCAGCGGCGCGCATGACATTTCGCCGGTTGACCCGCGCGTTCGGCGCATCATGGATTTGAAATGTCCCAGCAGCGGCGAGGCCGAAGGCAATCGCTGGGCAAATCTCAAACTCCTGAAAGCGACCGACGAAATCAAATTCGTCATCGGCACGGTTGAAGATTATGAGTGGGCCAGGCAGCAAATCGCCGAACACCGGCCAAACATGGTATGCCCCCTGCTCTTTTCGTGGGTGCATCCGCTTGCGCCGGAGCAACAAAATAAATCATTGAAAAAGGTTCCCGCCGGCCAGACGCCGGTTTCGCGGCGCGAATTGGCGGAAAGAATCATCGCCGACGCGCTGCCGGTGCGGTTTCAAGTTCAGATGCACAAAATCATCTGGCCGCCGGAACAACGGGGAGTTTAGTGAGCAAGAACCGTCAAATTCTTGACCTGCTGCGTGATTACGAGTCGCGCAACATTGTGTTCATGGAGCCGGACGGCTCCTGGCCCATCGTTTGGGAACGCGCCAAAGACGTTTACGTTTGGGACGCTGACGGGAAAAAATATCTCGATTTGACCGCCGCGTTTGGTGTCGCCGCCGCCGGTCACGCAAACCTGCACGTCGTCAAGGCCGGGCAAAAACAAATGTCCCGGCTTTTGCACGCCATGGGCGATGTGCATCCGCACGCGCGCAAAGCGGAACTCGCCCGCGACTTGAGCCGAATCACATTTGAACGTTGGAGCAACGGCAAAAAATCGGGCAAAGTCATTTTCAGCAATTCCGGTTTTGAAGCCGTTGAGTCCGCGTTCAAAACCGCGATGCTGGCCACTGGCAAACGCGGTGTAATTGCCTTCGAGGGCGCGTATCATGGCCTCGGCTACGGCGCGCTCAACGCCACCCACCGCAATTTTTTCCGCAACCCGTTTCACTTTCAGCTTCGCGAGTTTGCAAACTTCGTGCCATTTCCAAACAAATCCAACGACCTCGCCGCTGTCGAATGGTCCATCCGCCATTTTTTCCGCCGCGAATGGATTGGCGCGATTCTCGTCGAACCGGTGCAAGCACGCGGCGGCATCAATATTCCGCCAAAGGAATTTCTGCCGCTGCTGCGAAAACTTTGCGACGAACACGGTGCGCTGCTGATTCTTGATGAAATTTACACCGGCTTTGGCCGCACCGGAAAATGGTTTGCCTGCGAACACACCGGCGTCATGCCCGACCTTATCTGCCTGGGCAAGGCACTCACCGGCGGTTTCCCGCTCTCGGCCTGCATTGGCCGCGCCGACCTGATGGATACCGCGTGGCCGGCATCGCGCGGAGAGGCGATTCACACCAGCACCTTCCTCGGCCATCCCGTTGGCTGCGCGATGGCGCTGGCACAAATCAAAGAAATTGAAAACTTGGATTTGTCCAAAAGCAGCGCGGAACTTGGCGAATTTCTGCTTGGTGAACTGCAATCGAAGATTTCAAATCCGAAATTTCAAATCGCTGTGCGCGGTTTGGGTTTGATGACTGGCGTCGAACTGCACTTGTCCGACGGCAGGCCAGCCACTGACGCGGCCATGCAGGCCATTAAAACCATGTTGCAGCGCGGCTTCATTCTGTTGCCCGAAGGGGAATATGGTAACGTCATCAGCTTCACGCCCCCGCTTACGATTACCAAAGCGCAATTGGCCAAAGCCGTCATCGCGCTCGCGGAAGTTTTGAGCCACGAATGAACACAGATAAACATGGATTGAACACCGAAGTGCGCGACTGCGTTTTCTCCCTCTCCGCCAACGGAGTTGGGGGAGAGGGCGGGGTGAGGTGGTGCGTAGAAAACTCAAATCCCCTCACCCTATCCCTCTCCCCGCTGGGCGGGGCGAGGGGAACAGAACATATTCCGCGCGTCGTTTTTATCCGTGCCCATCCGCGTATAGCGGCGTGGCCGCCACGCGGCTTTACGCCGTGTTCATTCCGCTTTCGCTTTGCTTCAGCGCGACAAGCCGTGGTTTAATCCTTCCCGGTGAAGCTTTCGGAAATGCGGGAACTGCTGGCCACGCGCGGGATTCAGTTGACGAAATCCCTCGGCCAAAATTTTTTGCACGACGCCAACCAACTCCGCCGCATCGTCGAGGCGGCGGAACTGGAAAAAGCGGACAAAATTCTGGAAATTGGGCCGGGGTTGGGTCCGCTGACGGAATGGTTGCTGGAGAAAGCGGGGGAAGTTCTGGCCATCGAAAAAGATTTGCGACTGGTGGAATTTTTGCGCGAGCGGTTTAACGTAGCGCAGGCGTCCCGCCTGCACAATTCGACCACTTTGCTCAAGGCAGGCGGGACGCCTGCGCTACATCTAATCCACGCCGACGCGCTGGAATTTCTCCGCCGCGAGTCGCACGATTGGGGCGACTGGAAGCTCGTGGCGAATTTGCCCTACTCCGTCGCTTCAACCATTTTTGTGGAATTGGCGCAATCGCCCCAACGACCGGAACGGATGGTCGCGACATTGCAACTCGAAGTTGCCCGCCGGCTCATGGCCAAAGCCGGTGACGAAGATTACGGTGTGCTGACGCTGCTGCTTCAACTCGACTACGAGCTGCGCGATTGGTTCAAGATTCCGGCAAGCTGCTTTTTCCCGGAGCCGGACGTGGATTCGGCCTGCGTGGTTTTGATTCGTCGCGCCCAACCGCCTTTGTCGGACCACCAGCGCGTGATGTTCGCGAAAATCGTCAAACGGGCGTTCTCGCAACGGCGAAAAATGATGTTGAAACTGCTGCGCAAAGATTGGCCGGCGGAAAAATTGGAGCGGGCATTTGAAAAACTGCAGCTTTCTCCACAAATCCGCGCGGAAGCGGTGAGTTTGGAACAGTTCGTGGCGTTGGCACAACGTGTTGCGTGATGCAGATTACGTCAAGTATTGTGCCTGCGCTTCCCGTTGCTTGACGCCACACACAATACGGAACATGAATCCATGAGCGAGGAAATTTTCGACGTCGTCAACGAGCGCGACGAGGTGATTGACCGCCAGCCGCGCCGCGCGGTGCATCGGCTCGGCTTGAAGCATCGCGCGGTGCATGTGCTGGTGTTCAATTCGCGCGGCGAGGTTTTTCTGCAAAAACGCTCCATGAAGAAAGATACCGCCGCCGGTTTGTGGGATTCGTCATCGTCGGGTCACGTGGATTCGGGTGAGGATTACGATGCGTGCGCGGTGCGCGAGTTGCGCGAGGAAATTGGGCTGGAAGTGAAATCATGTTCGCGGCGGCTTTTCAAAATTGACGCCTGCAAGGAAACGGGCTGGGAGTTTTGCCGGGTTTACCGCTGCGAAGCGGAAGGTCCGTTTCAACTGCACCCCGACGAGATTGAGAGTGGCGGGTGGTTCGCGCCGGAAAAAATCACACGCTGGATCGCGGAGAAACCGGGAGATTTCGCGAGCGCATTCCGGCTGATTTGGGTGAAATTAAACGCAGAGGCGCCGCGGAGAGCGCAGAGAAATTAAGCCACCACAGAGCCGCACATTTTGGACTGCGCTGGCAGAGCGCAGCGGCGACAGCGCTTTGAAAACCGGCGATTGTGGAATTTTACCTTCTGCGAAAGCGGCGTCGCGCTCCGCTTGCCGCCGCAGTCCAAAAACGTTTCGCGCCTTTACTTGCGGCAAAAATGGAGTAGTTATTTAGCCATGCAAGATTTTCTGGTTCCGATTGTGGTTGAGCAGACCGGGCGCGGCGAGCGCAGCTGGGACATTTATTCGCGCCTGCTCGTGGACCGCATCATTTTTCTTGGCACCCCGATGGATGACACGATCGCAAACATCATCATCGCGCAGCTTTTGTTCCTGCAAATGTCCGATCCGAAAAAGGACGTCCATCTTTACATCAATTCACCCGGCGGCAGCGTCACGTCAGGACTGGCGATTTACGACACGATGCAATATCTCACCTGCGACGTGAACACGTACTGCGTCGGGCAGGCGGCGAGCATGGGCGCGGTGTTGCTGGCAGCGGGCACAAAGGGCAAACGCTTCGCGCTGCCGAACGCGAACATCATGATCCATCAGGTGCTGGGCGGCGCGGAGGGCCAGGCCAGCGACGTGGAAATCCGCGTCAAATATATGCTCAAGCTCAAGCAGCGATTGAACAGCATTCTCGCCAAGCACACCGGCCGCACCGTGGAACAGGTGGAGAAGGATTGCGACCGCGACAACTTCATGTCCGCCGAAGAAGCCAAAAATTACGGCCTGGTGGACCAGGTGGTGCAATCCCGCAAGGAAATCCCGGGAGCCATGGAGAAAAGTTCGGTGGTTGTGTGAACAAGATAATCTCAAACGTCGCATGAACTCAAAGCGAATCTTCACCCCGGCCCTCTTCCTTTCCGAAAGGGCGAGGGAGAAGCGTTCGGATGTTCGCTGTAATTCTAAATGCGCCGCGCCATTCGCCGTTGGCAATCGTAAATCGTAAATTCCAAGTGGCCCGTCCGAACAACATCACCATGTGCAGTTTCTGCGGCAAGTCGCACGCGGAAGTGCGCAAGCTCATCGCAGGACCGGACGTTTATATTTGCGACAACTGCATCCTTCTCTGCAAAAACGTTCTCGACCGGGAATTCGCGGCCGCCACCAAAAAGCAGCAGCCGAAGTTCACCATCCCCAAACCGGCGGTCATCAAACGGCAGCTTGACCTTTATTGCGTCGGCCAGGAACACGCAAAAAAAATCCTGGCCGTGGCGGTGCATAATCATTACAAGCGGATCCAGCCGAAAACTCCGGCGGAAGGCGGGAGTTGCGCCGAGGGCGGCGCAGCCACCAAGCACGCCGACGTTGAAATCGAGAAGAGCAACATTTTGATGATCGGGCCGACCGGCTCAGGCAAAACGCTGCTGGCCCGGACGCTCGCCAAAATTCTCGACGTGCCCTTTGCCATCGCCGATGCCACGACGCTCACCGAGGCCGGGTATGTCGGCGAGGATGTGGAGAACATTATTTTGCGTCTGCTCCAGAACGCCGACTACGACGTGAAGCGCGCCCAGCGCGGCATCGTTTACATTGACGAGATTGACAAGATCGCGCGCAAGGCGGAAGGCCCGTCCATCACCCGCGACGTTTCAGGTGAAGGTGTGCAGCAGGCGCTCCTGAAAATCCTCGAAGGCACGGTCTGCAACGTCCCGTCCCAGGGCGGACGCAAACATCCGCAGCAGGAATACATCCGCGTGGATACGACGGACATTTTGTTCATTTGCGGTGGCGCGTTCATCGGGTTGGAGAAAGTCATTCACCGGCGGCTGGGCCGGCACGTGATTGGTTTTGGCGCAATTGGGGAAGCGCAAAAAAACGCCGGCGCGGTGCGCAATGAAATTCTCCAACACGCCGAACCGGAGGATTTGCTCAATTACGGTTTCATTCCCGAATTTGTGGGCCGGCTGCCGGTCGTGACGACGCTGGCCGAATTGACCGGGGAGGAGCTGGTGGCAATTCTCACCGAGCCGAAAAACGCGCTGACGAAACAGTACGCCAAACTCATGGCCATGGAAGGCGCGGAACTGGAATTTACCCCGGACGCACTGCATGAACTGGCAACGCAGGCGCTGAAAAAAGGCACAGGCGCGCGGGCCTTGCGCGGGTTGATTGAGAAATTAATGCTCGATTTGATGTATGAAGCGCCGGACAACGGCAGCATCATTCACGTCAAAATCACCCGGCCGGTGGTGCTGGGCGAAAGCAAACCAATTGTGCGGCGCAAGCAGGACCAAGCGGCGGCGTAGTCTTATCGGTGAAACAAACCTTTGACCTTTGTGAAAAACGAAGGCGAGCGCAAATGGTTGATGTATTTTGCCCAAGAATCTTCCGTTCCAAATTTTCTTTCAATTCGCGCTTCTTCGCCCTGCATCAACTCCAAAATCTGACTGTCCTCGTTTTTGTCCAACCAGAAACCATGTTCAGGGCAGCAATCAAGTTGCAAATCGAAGAACCGATAATCGAATCGTTTGAGCGGTGCGGAGCAAACCGGACATTTAAGTTCTGTATCGTGGCTGACGAGATAAAGTGAACCTTTGTTCGCCTCATTATTGAAAGCTTCATTTTCCAGTTCATCCAATTCGGCAGGCGTGAGCCACATTCCCTGACAATTCGGACAAGCCTCGACTTCTACACCACGATCATTTTGGGTTTGAAGATCAACATTGCACTTTGGACATTTCATTCAGGCGAGAATACTTGAACCGTTTGCACAATTGCAACGCTGCGTTCACACGCCAATATCTTCATTCCAAAGTTCCGGCTTGGCGGCGATGAAATCCTTCATTAGCTGAATGCACGCCGGGTCTTGCAGCACTTCCACCTGCACGCCTTGCGAGCGGACGTATGCTTCCGGGCCTTGGAACGTCATATTTTCGCCGATGACGATACGCGGGATTTTGTAAAGCAACGCCGCGCCGCTGCACATCGGGCACGGCGAAAGCGTCGAATAAAGAATGCAGCGCTGGTAAATCGAAGCCTTGAGCCGTCCGGTGTTTTCGAGGCAGTTCATTTCTGCGTGGTGAATGACGCTGCCGTGTTGCACCCGCTGGTTGTGGCCCCGCCCGATGATCTTGCCGTCCAGCACGAGCACCGAACCGATGGGAATTCCTCCTTCAGCCAAACCTTTCTTGGCTTCCTCAATCGCCGCTTGCAGGAAAACATCCACACGCGGATTGAAACATCTTTTTGGAGGAATAACAAGATAGGGACGACCTGCTGGTCGTCCGAGGCCGCGCGGCAGCGCGGCCCTACCTATCGCGCAAAAATCTGGCGGATCACGTCTTCGATGGGCACTTCCTGAATGTCAATGTCACTTACCGGCAAATCATCGAGCAGCGATTTGCAGACGGCGATGACGCGGTCGCGTTTGACCTTAAACTTGATGGAGCCGGCGTTTTTTTCAACGACTTCACCGTAGCACGCCAGATTTTCCGCCGGATAATCGTTCACTTTTTCGCATTGAATGGTGACGAGTTTGAAATCAGCGAAGCGATCCACGATTTCGCTCAACTTGCCGTCGAAGAAAATTTTCCCGCGGTCAATGATGATGACACGGTCACAAAGCGCCTGGATGTCGGCCATGTAATGGCTCGTGAGCAAAATCGTCGTCTTTTGCCCGGTGTTGTGGCGGAGGATGAATTCACGGACGATCTTTTGGGAAACCACGTCGAGGCCAATGGTCGGTTCGTCGAGGAACAACACCTTGGGCTGGTGCAGCAACGAGGCGATCAATTCCATCTTCATGCGCTCGCCGAGGGAAAGCTCGCGAACACTGATGTTGAGCTTGTCGCGGACGTTGAGCATTTCGCTCATTTCGGTGACGGTGCGCTCGAAGCGGTCGGCGGGAATGCCGTAAATTTTAGCGTTCAGTTCGAGCGATTCACGCGCGGGCAAATCCCACCAAAGCTGGTTTTTCTGGCCGAGCACGAGCGCGAACTGGCGGCGGTAGCCGTCGGCGCGTTCCCACGGGACGTAACCGAGCACGCGTGCCGAGCCGCCGGTGGGATAAAGCAGACCGGCGAGCATCTTGAGCGTGGTGGTCTTGCCCGCGCCGTTCGGGCCGAGAAAACCGACGAGTTCGCCGGGTTCAATCTTGAAACTCACATCGTTGACGGCGATGGTTTGTTCGTATTGGCGATGAAACAGCCCTTTGATTGCGCCGCCAAACCCCGGCTGCTTTTTGTAGGTGCGAAAGGTCTTGGTGAGACCGCTGACTTCAATGACGGCCATAAACGATTGCGAATTGCAGATTGCCGACTGCGGATTTAATTCGCAATCAAGTTTAGCGCATCAACTGCTTTTCCAGATAATGGACGACCTGGCGGACATTGGCGTCCACTTCCATGCGGTCTTTGACAAGGCGGCAGGCGTGCAGCACCGTGCCGTGATCGCGTCCGCCGTAGGCTTCGCCGATGGTATTAAGCGAACTTTCAGTCATCTGGCGCGAAAGATACATGGCGATCTGGCGCGGGAAGGCGATGTTTTCCGGGCGGCGCTTGCTGGTCATGTCGGCAAGGCGAATGTCAAAATGTTCCGCGACCTTCTTCTGAATAACTTCGATGTTGACGGAAAAACGGCCTTCTTCGTGAAGAATTTCACGCAGCAAGCCTTCGACGACTTCGATGGTGAGTTTCTTGCCGGTGAGCGAGGCGTAGGACACCACGCGGATGAGCGCGCCTTCAAGCCGGCGGACGTTGGTGCGGATGCGATTGGCCAGGAAATTCATGATGTCGTCCGACAGCGTCACGCCCATGATCTGCGCCTTCTTTTGGAGAATGGCCAGGCGCATTTCAACGTCCGGCGGTTGAAGGTCGGTGACCAGACCCCATTCGAACCGCGAGACGAGGCGGTGTTCGAGCCCCTGAATTTCGCTGGCCGGCCGGTCGCACGTGAGCACGATCTGCTTGTGCGACTCATGCAGCGCGTTGAAGGTGTGGAAAAATTCCTCCTGGATGCGTTCCTTGCCGGCGAGAAATTGAATGTCGTCAATCAACAACACATCGGTCTGGCGGTATTTTTTGCGGAATTTGGCAAGCTGGTTGTTTTGGATTCCGTCAATGTATTCGTTCGTGAATTTCTCGGATGAAAGGTAGGCGACGCGCGCGCCCTTTTTGTTTCCCGAAACGTGCTGGCCAATGGCGTGAAGCAAATGTGTCTTGCCGAGTCCGACGCCGCCGTAAAGAAAAAGCGGGTTGTAGGATTTGCCGGGCGCCTGGGCGACGGCGAGCGCGGCGGCATAGGCAAAATTATTGTTGTTGCCGACGACGAATGATTCAAAGGTGTTTTTAGGATTGAAATGCAGATCGCTGTTGGCTTGGCGCTCGTGAGCGGATTCGGGAGCTTTTGTTTTGACCGACGCTGGTGCGGATGCGGACGGAGCCGGCGCATTTCCCGTGGCAATTTTGAATTTGACCTGCAATTGGCGACCGGCGGCGACGGCAAAGGCATCCTGCAACAGGCTGAGGTAATTGTCCTTGAGCCAGACTCCGCTGAATTCGTTGGCCGCCTCCAGTGTCACGTTGTTGCCGTCAATCGCGCAGGCTCGCAGCGGCGCGAACCACATGTTGTAGGTTTCGTTATTCAGCTTGGAACGGAGATGTTCCCGCGCAGAATTCCAAATTTTTTCAGCCGAAATTTGTGTTTGCACTTTGTCAAAAAGCCCGTTTTTAAAGTGGTTTATTCACCTAGCCCCCAACTTGGGATTGGCTGCCGGTTTTCACCGATATTCGCGTTGGCAAAGAGCCATGACCCTGAGAAAGCAGACATGCATTCAACTCTACCGCCAAAAGCTTTATTTTTCAATCGAAACAAACTGCTTGTTATCAACATCTTACGAAAAACAAAATCCACATCACCATCACATGTCTGGTAAAAATGATAAGACGCCCCAAACAACTTCAATTAACAGGAGCTTTTTATGCAATTGGAACGAAAGTATCTAGGATAACATATTAACTTTTGTTCACGAGTTATTCACAGGGGGTTAAATCAAGGTTTCCCTTGCTTTCCGTTGTTTTCTGACGCGCAATATTTGATTCAGACCGCTTGCTCGCCCGTTTCACCAGTACGAATGCGAACGATGCTCTCGACGGCACTCACAAAAATTTTTCCATCACCGATCTTGCCCGTCTTGGCCGCTTTGACAATCGCGTCCACTGCGGAAGCGGCCTGTGCATCAGCCAGCACAACCTCAATTTTCACCTTGGGCAGAAAATCCACCGTGTATTCACTGCCACGATAAATTTCCGTGTGTCCTTTTTGGCGACCGAATCCTTTTACCTCCGCAACCGTCATCCCCTGAACACCCAGAGCGGCCAAGGCAGATTTTACTTCCTCAAGTTTGAACGGCTTGATGATGGCCTCGATTTTTTTCATGCGTTTGCCATGCGTTTGTTTCTCTGAACGGATGTTAACAATCGAAGCCACACTGTAAACAGGAATCTTTGCCGACACCGGTTCGGGTGGACATAAAACCCGCAAAATAACCGGTCGGGACACGCCTCTAATCAGACGGGGCATGATGTTAATAAATACTGATACTTTTCAAACCATGTTTGACAAAAATTAGCAATTGTGATTAATTGACTCCAGTGCAAGGCGGTTATAAGGCGCTCTTTGATTTTAACAGTTTTCGATCTGGGTTCCGGTACAAACTCAGATTCGAGATTTCTACATGAGCTTACGTTGTACTCATCAAAATTCCCCGGGTCTCTCGGTCATCCTCTGACTGATTGACCCGGTTTTTCTTCCCCAATTTGATGTGTCTGGCAAATTTCAAACTCCCTGCGTTCGTTGACACCGCTTTTCGCCGCTGTTACCGTTCGCGCTCCGAAAAATGGCGACGGACTACAAAAACACGCTCAACCTGCCGCGAACCGGCTTTCCCATGAAAGCCGACCTCGTCGCGCGGGAACCGGAACGGCTCAAAAAATGGCAGGAAACCGGGCTATACACAAAAATTCAGGCGGCGCGCGCAAACGCGGAAAAATTTATCCTGCACGACGGCCCGCCCTTTGCCAACGGCGACGTCCACATCGGCACGGCGCTGAACAAGATTCTCAAGGACATCATCATCAAATATAAAACCCTCCGGGGTTTCAGCGCGCCGTATGTGCCGGGCTGGGATTGCCATGGATTGCCCATCGAATTCAAGGTTTCTCAGGAGATGCGCAAGCAACGTGCTGCCGGCGTCCCGCCGGCAGATCCATCTTCCTCAACTAGTACTGGCAATCCAAATGAAATTGGATCTTCCGGCAAGATGCCGGAAGCACCTTCGGAAAGCGCCGCCACCATCCGCAAAGCCTGCGAAGCCTACGCCCGCAAATACATTGATATCCAGCGCACGCAATTCAAACGACTTGGCGTCCTCGGCGACTGGGATAATCCGTATCTCACGCTGAACAAGGAATACGAAGCCGACGAACTGCGCCTGTTCGCGGACATCGTCGGGAAAGGCTTTGTTTATCGCGGCAAAAAACCGGTCTATTGGAGCATCCCTTGCCGCACCGCGCTCGCCGAAGCTGAGGTCGAATACCAGGACCATGTCAGCCAGAGCATTTTCGTGAAGTTCCCCATCGTCGGCCAGCCGGACACGTTTGTGCTGATTTGGACGACGACACCGTGGACGCTGCCCGCCAACCTCGCCGTTGCTTACAACAGCAAATTCCAATACGTCCAGGTCGAAGTCGGCGGCGAAAAATACATTTTGTTCCGCGGTTTGCTGCCTGCCATTGCGGAGAAGTGCGGCTGGAGCAATTACAGCGAACAACCGTTCCCAACCGAAAAGCTTGCCGCATTGCAGTTTCAGCACCCGTTTTGCAATCGCACCGGCAAGCTCTATTCTGCCGGGTTCGTCACCAGCGACACCGGCACCGGGTTCGTTCACATCGCACCGGGACACGGTCTCGAAGACTACGGCCTCGGCTCGCAAAACGGTTTGCCGATTTACTCGCCAGTGGACGACGACGGTCGTTTCGCGCACACGAGCGATTTGCCCATCGAGCAACAGATGCCGGCCGGGATGGTTGGCAAATCCATTCTCGAGAAACACGGCAAAAGTGACGCCAACGAAGCGGTCCTGCACGAACTGCGCGTTTGCAAGGCGCTGCTGCACCAGGAGAATTATCACCACAGCTATCCGCATTGCTGGCGCAGCAAGACGCCCGTCATTTTCCGGGCGATGGACCAGTGGTTTATTCGCATTGATCACGTGGTAGGGACGAGTTGCCGCTCGTCCCAAACATCCGAGGCCGCGCAGCAGCGCGGCCCTACCTTCCGCGCCGCCGCTCTCGCCGAAATTGACCGCGTCAAATGGGTGCCGGACTGGGGCGTCAACCGCATCAAAAGCGCGGTGCAAACCCGTCCCGACTGGTGCATCTCGCGCCAACGCACTTGGGGCGTGCCGATTCCGGCGTTTTACGACGCGAAAGGCGAGCCGATCCTCGATGCCCAAATCGTCCGCAATACCGCCGACCTGATTGAAAAACACGGTTCGAACGTGTGGTTCGAAAAATCCGCCGCCGAACTTTGGTCGCTCGTGAAGCCGAAGGATTGGAAAGGCGCGGAAGCCGTTAACAAGTCCAACGACACGCTCGACGTGTGGATTGATTCCGGTTCGTCCTCGCGCACGGTGTTGATGCGGCGAAGCGAATTGCAACATTTGGTAGGGACGAGCTGCTGCTCGTCCCAGACATCCGAGGCCGCGCAGCAGCGCGGCCCTACCGAAAAATGGCAAGCGGACGTCTATCTCGAAGGCTCTGACCAGCATCGCGGCTGGTTTCAATCATCGCTGTTGCTTTCGCTGGCCGGCAACGGCGCAGCGCCGTTCAAGACCGTGCTCACCCACGGCTTCATGGTGGACGCCGACCGCGAGAAAATTTCCAAGAGCAAACAAAGTCAGGGCGGTTACGAAAAACCGCAGACCGCCGAGGCTTACGTGAAGAAACACGGCGCGGACATCGTCCGCCTGTGGGTCGCGTCGCAGGATTACCGCAACGACATCATCGTAAGCGAGGAACGCATCACCAAGGTGGCGGAGACCTACCGCGGCATCCGCAACGCCCTGCGCTACCAGCTTTCGAACCTTTACGACTTCGATCCGGCGAAGCATAAAGTCAGAGACGACGACCTGACTGGCCTCGATCGTTGGATTCTTGGCGAATTCTCGAAACTGGAGCAGGAAGTCATCAAGGCCTACGACGACTACGAATTCCACGTCGTTTATCAAAAAGTCAGCCAGTTTGTGGCCGTGGAGCTGTCCTCGATCTACCACGACGTCATCAAAGACCGGCTTTACACCGACCCGGCCAATTCACATCGCCGCCGCTCGACCCAGACCGCGCTGCACCGGCTGGTGACCAGCCTGTGCCAGATGCTCGCGCCGATTCTGGCCTTCACGACGGATGAAGCATGGGAGTTTGTGCCGGGGAAGAAAACAAGTTCGGTTCACGAAAGTGAATTCAAACAAAGCACCTTCACATTAGACCCTGATGAAATCGGGACATGGGACTGGCTCAAACTGTGGCGCGAAACACTTTTGCCGGAATTGGAGAAGGCACGCCAAGCCAAAACCATTGGCAAAGCTCTGGAAGCAAAAGTCGAAATCGTCATTCCGCAGGTTCAAAACCAATTTTCTGATCGAGATTTATTGCGTGAGCTTTTGAATGTTTCGGAATTGAAAATGAAAGTTGGCGGACCAATTTCACATTCAGTTTCCAAAGCCGACGGCCAGAAGTGCGAGCGGTGCTGGCATTGGGAAACAGACATTGGAAAAAATCCAGAGCATCCGACGATTTGTGGCCGTTGCGTTGAAGCGGTAAAACAAAAGGTATAAAAACTGACGCAGGTGTCACTGCATTTCTTTATAGCAATGTTTCGTGGCTAAACCGAAACAAAAGGCAATTAACAATGAAAAAATTGCGCCTCCGATTACTCCAGCTAAAGAATCGCCAGAATTCGAACCTTCGGTGAATGGGAGAAAAATGACACAAACGCCGGTGAGGCCAAAGAGGAGGACTAACAGTAAACAGATGATAAAGAGAAAGGTATGAGCTACCCGGTGTGAAGTTGATCGCGCCTGCCATTTTGCTGTCTCGATTGCATCTCGTCGTTGTTTTTCTTGTTGGTGCTTTGCAAGCTGGGCTTCTTCAAGTTGCTGCCGACTAGCCTCTGACAATTGAGCGACGCGATATTTTATGTATAGCGCACGAGCTTTGGCATCGTCACCGCCCATTTCGGCATAAGCTTTTGTCCAGAGTCCGGGAACCATTGGTTTTTCCTGTAACTCACGCGCAACCTCCTCGTAAAATTTATCGTCTCCGGTATTGGAGGATATTTCCATCTGATTTTTTCTTTTAAACAGCAATGAGATGCCGCCGCCGATGAGAGCAAAAATTGCAACCGCGATAGCTGACGCTGCTCACTGGATAATTGTTACTCCAAAAAATATCACGTTGAAGATACTGACCGTCCAAGCAATAGCTGCAACAATTGCCAAGTGACGCCAGCGGTTTCCAACGGCCAGACAACCACTGATGGCAAAACCGATGATGCAAAACAAACTGTTTGATATTGCTAAACTGTAAATATAAAGCGGAGAGTTGTGTTCGGTTGATGCAAAGCCAACAATAAACCCTCCCAGGCCAGTCAACACAGTCACGATGATAACATCTCGAAGAACCGGCCAGATTTTGTTTGGTTTCACAATTTTGACTTTGCGCCCGGCGAAAATTTTGCCCAGAAAAAATCACACCGGTGGGTGCTGCGTGAGGCTGTGCAGCAAGCCGGCAACAAACCAAGCCCCGTTCAGGGGCGACATATTTGTAGAAATCGCATCCCAAAAAATTTCCAAGCTCCGTCAGGAGCGGCATATTCCGCCCGTCCACCGGACGATGTCGCTCCTACGGAGCTTGTGATTTCTATGAAACGAAAAGCTACAAATATGCCGCGCCTACGGCGCTTTGCTTTTATGGCTACCGGCGGTGAATGGGAAGCCGCAACACTTCCACCATTTTCCGGGCAATCAGGTGCCGGCGTTCTTCGGTGACCTGGCTCTTCTGGTCGTCGAAGCGCGCTTTGGGCAGTAGATGAATTTTGTCGCAACGGACCATGGTTTTCCAATCCAGCCCGTCGGCCTCGTCCAATGCTTCTTCGGTGGACTTCGCGCTCCGGTTCACCTTGGCCGAGGTGCATAGCAGGGCATTGACCTCTTCAATATCAGGATTCTGGCACGTTTCATCATTGGAAATGATGACGGCGGGATGCCGCCTTTCTTTGCTGAACGGAAACATGAAGATGTCCCATTGTCTCATGGCGTTCCTTTTTTATTCAAGGTCTTTGGGGGCGCGAATCACCGAGGCTTTGGCTAGACGATTGTCCTCTTGAATTTCAGCCTGGCTGTAGGCGTTGGCGAAATAATTCGGCGGACGGATGGGGACAGGCTCGATTTCAGGAACTTCCTGCAAAATGAACCGCTGCCGTCCCTTGACGATATAAACCGTTTCACCCCGGCCGGCTTTTTCCATCAAGCGCCCCAAATACGTTTTGGCATTGCTCAACGTGAACATTTGCGATTGCAAATTGATCTTCAGTTTTCGGAAACGGGGACGGCTGGCAATTTTCATAGGCTGAATATAGCCTGTATTCAGGCTCGTGTCGAGCATTATCCGAATTGAAACTCACATCGGTTGCTGCTGGGTCAGGCAATGCAGCGAACCAAATCCTAGGACGAGGTCAACGGCGTGGATGCCGACCACCGGACGGTCTTTGAACAACTCGCCGAGCGTGCCCAGCGCCACCCGGTCGTTCGGATCGTTGAAGGTCGGGACGATGACGCAGGCGTTGCAGATGTAAAAATTCGCGTAACTCGCGGGCAGGCGATAGCCGTCGTAGAAAATTGGCGCGGGCATCGGCAGCGGCACCACTTCGGGTTTTGAACCGTCTTCGAGCCGGAAATCCTGCACGCGCTCCCAATTCCCAGCCAGTGGACGGTAATTAATGTCTTTCTGGTTCGTCTCCCGGATGAGCACGAGCGTTTTCGGATTCACGAAGCGGCAGATGTCGTCAATGTGCCCGTGCGTGTCATCGCCGACCGGGCCGTTGAGCAGCCACAGGACGTATTTGACGCCGAGATATTTCCTGAACGTCTCGTCGTATTGCGCCTTCGTCATGCCGGGATTTCGCACTTGGATTTTGGGATGAAGGTAGCATTCCTCGGTGGTCAGCAGCGTGCCGTGACCGTTCACCTCAATGCCCCCGCCTTCGATGATGAAATTCCTTCCGTTGACTTGCGCGTTGAAAAGCGATTTCTTCAAAAGTTCCGCGGCGGTTTCCGGGACCTTGGTGTCCTTTTGCCAATCGTTGTATTTTGCCCACGCATTGAAATGGAAATGGACGATGGCGGTCTCCGTGGTAGGGCTGACCTGCTGGTCAGCCTGGACGCGCGGCAGCGCGTCCCTACCTTGTTTCACAAAAATCGGTCCGCTGTCGCGCGTCCAGCCGCGATTGGTCGGATGTACGACAAATTCAACCCGCTTCAAATCGCAGCCTGCACGTTTCAAATAGCTGGTGGCAAGTTTCTGTTCGGCCCGGTGCCGGACGAGAATCCGCACGAGTTCGCCCATCGAAATTTTCCGCACCATTTCGCCATAAACCCAGCGGATGGTGTCAATCTTGTCCGGCCAGTCGGTTTCGTTGTGCGGCCAGCCCAGCCAGGTGGCTTCATGCGGCTCCCACTCCGCCGGCATGGCATAGCCGAGTTCGGCGGGTGTTGATGTATTCACCGATTGCAGGTTTGCCATAAAATTCGAGCAGAGCATAACGGCTTCACGGCCTCTGGGAAATCCCGAAACGAAATTCAACACCGGGAAAAACAACGCAACCAAGACCGCCAAACCCCTCAACGCTTACCATCGGCTGCTTTGTTCATTCGTTCAACTAAAACATTTGCTAAATTTCAAAATTAATTGTTGAAAATTCATCTGCCTTGAGCGAGTTTTAAAACAGGAACAGCGTTTGCTAACAATTGTACCGCGCTTATGAAAATGAGCTTGCATCAAATCAAAAGTTTGGCGGTCGTAAAGCATGCCTTATGCGTGGGGTTGTTGACCTTTCCGGTGAGTCACGGGATTGCTCCCCAAATACTTGGCGAGGCACCGGAGGCCGCAATGTTGCCCGCCGGCGTGGCACCGGAGGCCGCAATGTTGCCCGCCGGCGTGACCAGCGCCGAAATCCAACAAGCGCTGGACATCCTGCCCGAAAGTGGCGGGGAAGTGGTGCTGCCACCCGGAACTTTTGAAGTCCGCCAGCCCATCGTGTTGCAGCGCGATCATCAGACCTTGCGCGGTTTCGCGGATGCGACAGTCCTGCGCCTGGCGGATGGCGCCAATTGCCCGGTTATCATCCTGGGTGAACCAGTCAACAATCCACATTCAACTGTCAAAGACCTGCGCGTCAGCGACCTTTTTATTGACGGAAACCGTTACCACCAGCAACGCGAACTCTGGCAGCTTCAGGGCGAAAGCTCGGAGGTCCGCAACAATGGAATTACCATTCAAAATGTGAGCGATTCGACAGTGGAACATGTGACCTGTGCCCGCTGCCGTTCCGGCGGCTTGGTCACCACGCGGGACGTGCGGCGGCTGACGGTGCGGGATTTGACCGCGTTTGACAACGAGTTCGACGGTTTGGCCTGTTATCAAACGGCGGATTGCCTGTTCACGGAACTTTACCTCCACGACAATCCCGGTGCCGGCATTTCGCTCGACCTGGCTTTCAATCACAACGTCATCAGCAATGCCGTTCTGACCGTAAACGACCTGGGCATCTTCATGCGCGAGAGCTGCGACAATCAATTTCACAATATTTCCATCCGCAACAGCCGCCATTACGGTGTTTTCATGGCGCACACCGAGAAACAGACTGAAGGCGGCTGGCAGCCTGTTCCCCAGACCGAATGCGCGCACAACTCCTTCACCAACCTGATCACCAGCAACTGCGGCAGCGCGGCCTTCCGGGTGAATAACACCACCTGCACCAACAATATCATCGTTGCAGCCCAATTTCACGATAATGTCCAGGGCGGATTCTCACTGGTCCAGCCGGATTTGGTGACCGTGCGCTAGTCTTTCCTTTGGGTTGCGACGCGAAAGTTGTGCGGAAAATTAATTTTCCCGCCGCGCCGGTCGATGAGCTTTGGAAAACATAGAAAACAACTCCCGGAAATCTTGCAGCTAATGGTTCCCAAGGACTGAGGCGGTTAATTCGTCGGTTTCGAGCAGGTTGCTGGCTTCAGCCCTTCGACAAACGCGCGGTATGCGTCCGGGGCTTGAACTGCCAGGTTATTTGTCAGGGCGGCCAGTTCGTCGGGCAAAACCCACCCATCCATGAACATCATCCGAAAGCAGGAATCCGTCAGCGCTTTGTTTTGTTGTGAAGCAGGCATTTTCTCCAAAATCGAATACGCACCGCCAAAGGCAACCGGAATATTGGTCACGTAAATTTTGGCAACCACCACTTGCGGATCCACTTTGTGAAGGCCGGCCAGGATTGCGTCTCGTGTATCTTCATCCTTTCCCCACAAAGCTTGAATCATGTCCGGCACGGCAGCTTTTGCGGTGGCACCCATTTCGGCCAGATGTTTTGCCGCAATCAGCGCCTGATCCTCCTCCTTCAAGGCGGAGCGTAGATCGTCCAGCGTGTATGAACCCGATTTCCATTTTTCCGCCCACATTTGCGCGCGCTTTTGGTCTTTGAGCGCTTGCGCCACCTCGGGAATTTGCGAACCCAACTCCGGTTCAATCCTGGCGACGAGTTGATAAATGTAATCTTCGTCCGGCAATTTGGCGAATTCCAACAAGTCCGGCACAAGCGGTTTGGCTGGCGGCCCGGCTTCACCGAGAATTTGCGCTGCTATGCTTTTGAAGTATCCACTGTCACGGTCATTCGGACGCTCGAAAAGCGCGTGCAGCGCGGAGAAAATTTTGGGATTGTTTGCGCCTTCACTTTTGACTAACGCCAGCGCCGCGCGGAATTGGGTGTCCGGATTCGAATCATCCAGCAAATTTTCCACCGAAGAAAAATATGGCCTTGCCGCTGGCGGATTGGTCTCAATCAGCCCGGAAATGGTTTCAGGCACAACCTTGGTTAAAATGTTCTGATTGCTTGCCGGGGCAGAAAGCAATTTAGCCAATACCGGAATGTCCTGTGCTTGGAATCCAATGTTTTGAAGAGAGCGAAAAGCCATCCAACGATCAAGCCTGTTTCTTGATGGAGAGTAAATGACATCCCAGAGAAACGGCGTGACTTCAGGAACCGATTTGCCCAATTGGCCAATTCCATAAATTGCACCGGCACGAACAAATTTATTGGTATCAATTATCCGGCCGGCGTTAACAAGCGTATTGGTCTCGTTGCTGGCTGCTTTGAGAACGGTGAAAGCGGCTTCGCGATTTTCGCCAAACTCTTGAACTGCATTCGTGATTTGGTTTGAGTCAAAGAGTTGATGACCGCTTGGTCTTGTATGCAAAGCCGCCTGCAAATGGGCGGCGGCACTGCGGCTTGAACCGCAAGAGCAAAGGACAACACAGGCCAGAACGAAACCGGAAGTTCCACTGCCTGCCAGCACCAAATTTTTAAGAGTTGGCAAACTTGAGAACATTTGTATCGTATGCGGTACAAATTTTCCATAAATTTATGGCCAAGACACAACGAACCTCACGTTATCGCGAAGACCTTTTGGACACGCCGGAATGGCTGAAGAAAAAGAAATGCCCGAACCGGGACAAATTCATGTCCGGCAAGCGCATCCTACCCAAGAACATCACCGGCAAGGAAAAGCTCGCCGACCTGGTGGACGAAACCTTTCTCGCCTACAACGGCGCGCGGCTCAAGGAAAGCTGCCAGCTCTTCACGGAGAAAATGCTCGGAGCGGATGTCACCATCGGCATGAGCCTCTCCGGCGCGCTCACGCCAGCGGGCATGGGTTGTTCGTCCATCGTGCCGCTCATCAAGGCCGGTTTCGTGGACTGGATTGTGGCCACCGGCGCCAATCTCTATCACGACATGCACTTCGCGCTGAATTATCCGGTGCGCGTCGGCAACTTCAAGTTTGACGACACCGAGTTGCGCGAGAACGACATCGTCCGCGTCTATGACGTGTTGCTCGGCTACAGCGATTGCCTGATGGCCACCGACGAAATCCTCCGCGACATTCTCATCCAGCCCGAGTTTCAGAAGGAAATGGGCACCGCCGAACTGCACCATCTCATCGGCAAATACTGCGCCGAATGGGAACGCAAGGCCGGCCTCAAGGACGTGTCCGTGCTCGCCGCCGCCTATCGTGCCGGGGTGCCATGCTACACTAGTTCGCCCGGCGACTCGACCATTGGCATGAACGTGGCGGGTGTGGAATTGCGCGGCAACAAACTGCGCATGAACCCCTCGATTGACGTGAATGAAACCACCGCCATCGTCCTCGCCGCCAAGCGGGCCGGCGGCAAGAGCGCCGTGGTGCTCTGGGGCGGCGGCAGTCCAAAAAACTTCATGCTCCAGACCGAGCCGCAAATCCAGGAAGTGCTGCGCATCAAGGAATACGGCCAGGATTACTTCCTTCAAATCACCGATGCGCGGCCCGACACCGGCGGCCTCTCCGGCGCCACGCCGAGCGAAGCCGTGAGCTGGGGCAAGGTGGACCCGGATCGTTTGCCCGATGCCGTCGTCTGCTACACCGACACGACCATCGCCATGCCGATCATCACGAGCTACGCGCTGGCCCGGCACAAGCCGCGCAAGCTGAAGCGACTCTACGATCAGCGCGCCAAAGCCGTGAAGGCGTTGACGAAGGAATACTTCGAGCACAACCAGGTGAAAATGATTGACGGCACCGAGCCGGCGCTGGGTTGAGCGTTTTCCAGCGACGAGTATTCAACGAGCCGGGCGATACACCCGGCTTCGTTCTTTCAGGGCGTTACGAACTTCGATCGCCTCGCTCGCGCAATCACTTGTGCGAGTTCTCCTTACTTCTCCGCTTCGACGGTCATGACTTCCAAAGACTGGTCGTGAATAAGAATTCATCCAGCCATTGAAACCTTGCCGGCGGCTTTGTCATCTGTTACACATACCTGTGGTCTGACCGACAATGAGATGATGTTCCCTTCGAGGTTCCTCGCAAATCTCGTTTTGAGGAACCTGTGAAATAGCTTCTGGCGTCAAGCGTGCGTCAGGGTTTTTATGAACGTTGAACAACTTGGCCGCTCAAATTTGGGTTGCGAAAAAGCCGGAACCCCACGCGAAGGATTACAGCCTGCTGAGATCCCCCCGATACCGCCATTCCGGAGCGCTGGCAAAATCGTTTTTTGGTACGTCCTGATCGCGGGGCTTTGGATTTTCTGCACGGACAAGTTTGTCGCGGCGATCGGTGCGAATCCGAAAGCCTGGAACGAAATGTCCACTCTCAAAGGGCTGCTCTTCGTACTGGTCACCGGCTCGCTGCTGTTTGTGCTGATTTACCGGCTGGTCTCGCGATTGCGGCACGCGCGCTTTTCGCAACTGGCAAGCGAGGAGAAATACCGCGCGCTGATCGAAACGACGGACACGGGCTATGTCATTCTGGATTCGGAAGGCAAAGTCCGCGGGGCCAACCAGGAGTATGTCCAGCTCACCGGGCATAACACGCTGGCGGAAATCATCGGCAAAAGCGTGCTCGAATGGACGGCGGCGCACGACCGTGAGCGGAATGCCGCAGGGATCAAGAAGTGCTTGCAGCAGGGCTTCATCAAAGATCTGGAAATTGATTACGTGAAGCAAGCGGGGCAGGTCACTCCGGTTGAAATCAACGCGACGGTGGCCAAGAGCGGGCAAGGGGTCCAAATCCTGACCCTCTGCCGGGACATCACCGAACGCAAGCTGGCGGAGGAAGCGCTGGGCCAGAGTGAACGCAAATACCGCCTGCTTTTCGAAAATTTGACCGTTGGTTTTGCGCTGCATGAAATGATCTACGACGAACAAAGACGGCCCATTGACTTCCGTTATCTTGAAGTCAATCCCGCCTTTGAGAAGCTGACGGGCGTTCCAGCATCAGCCGTGCTGGGCAAAACGGGCAGGGAAGTAAATCCAGCGGTGGAACAAGACATGATTGACGCGTTTGGCTTGGTGGCACAAACCGGCCAACCGATCGCGTGGCAGAACTTTTCAGATGTGGAGGGCAGGTTTTACGATGCCTGGATCTTCAGCCCCATCAGGGATCAGTTTGCGGCGGTATTCACCGATACCACCGAACGCAGGCTTGCGGAAAACGCCCGGGAAAAGACCAGCGACCGGCTGAAGAGGATCAATGGCTGTCTTTTGGCGCTCGGCAACGACCATGACTCGAACATCAACCGGCTGACCGCCCTCTGCGGTGAACTGCTCGGAGCAACTTGCGCTCTGTATAATCGTCTTCAAGGCGATTTGCTTTGCTCCATAGGCCAGTGGCAGACACCGCCGGGCTTCAAGTCAAAGGATTCTGCAGCGGGACACATTTGCTACGATGTCCTGCGCGACAACCGGGACGACGCGGTGGTTATCACCAATTTGCCCCAGACATCTTACGCCGAGTCTGATCCCAATGTGCGCGCGTATGGCTTGCGAACCTATCTGGGGTGCGCGGTCAAATGCGAAGGCAAGGCCGTAGGGTCGCTCTGCGTGGTTTACGGCACGGATTACCGGCCCACCGACGATGACCGTCGAATCCTCGGAATTATCGCCTCCGCCATCGGCAATGAGGACACGCGCAAGCAGGCGGAAGCAGAGCTCAACCGCCTGATGACCGCCATTGAGCAAACCCCGGAAAGCGTCGTCATCACCGACACCAAGGGACGCATTCTTTACGTCAATCCGGTCTTTGAACGGGTCACGGGTTACAGCCGGGCCGAAGTCATCGGCCAAAACCCGCGGCTGCTCAAGAGCAACAGACAAGACAGCGCCTTTTATCGGGAACTGTGGGCCAAAATCAGTGCCGGCGAGGTGTGGCGCGGGCGTTTCATCAACAAGAAGAAGGATGGCGCGCTTTTCACTGAAGACGCTGTCATTGCTCCCGTTCGCGACGAGAAAGGCACCGTCACGAACTACATTGCCATCAAGCGTGACATCTCTCATGAACTAGAACTGGAAGTTCAATACCGCCAGACACAAAAGATCGACAGCATCGGCCGGCTGGCCGGCGGCGTAGCCCATGACTTCAACAATATCCTCGCGGTCATTTGCGGCCACACGGATCTGGCGCTCGCGCAATTGTCACCCGACGCCCCTTTGCGTTCCAATCTCGAGTGCATCCAGGAGAGCGCCGAACGCGCGGCGAACCTCACCCGTCAACTGCTGGCTTTTGCCCGCCGGCAGGTCATCGAGCCCCGCCGGATCAACCTGAACGAACTGATTGTCAATCTGAACAAGATGCTGCATCGCTTGATTGGCGAGGATATTAAACTGGTGACGCAAGCCGCGCCTGACCTGGGGCAAATCAAGGCCGATCCCGGCCAGATCGAGCAGGTGCTGCTGAACCTGGTTGTCAACGCCCGCGATGCCATGCCCGAAGGCGGCACCCTGACCATCCACACGGACAATGTGACCCTTGACGAAGACTATGCGCGCCGGCACCTCGTCACTCCCGGCGACTATGTCATGGTCAGTGTTAGCGACACCGGTGTGGGCATGACTGACGAAGTCAAACAACACATCTTTGAACCTTTTTTTACCACCAAAGAACAAGGCAAAGGCACTGGTTTGGGACTGGCCACCTGTTTTGGCATCATCCAGCAAAGCAACGGTCATATTCACTCCGACAGCCAGGTGGACAAAGGAACGCAGTTTAAGATTTACCTGCCCCGCGTTCGGGGGGTGGAGGATTCCATTTCAAGTCGCGAGGTCCCGGTCAGTTTGCCGCAAGGCACAGAAACAATCCTGCTCGCCGAAGATGAACCGTCGCTGCGGCAACTCATGGCTCGAGTGTTGCGGACCCAAGGCTACACCGTGTTGGAAGCGGCCGATGGTCATGAAGCCCTCGCTTTGGCGCAAGCGAACGGCGCTAAAATCCAGCTTTTGCTCACCGACGTGATCATGCCCGGACTGAGCGGCAAAACGCTCGCCGAATGGCTGGGGCAGGTAAATCCCGCGGTCCGGGTTCTTTTCATTTCAGGTTACATCAACAACAACGCGGTCCGGGACGCCATGTCGAGACCCGGGACGTTCTTTCTGCAAAAACCTTTTAATCCTTTGAATTTGGCCAAAAAGGTGCGCGAGGCGATCGAAGCATCGTAGCCGGGCAGCAACGCCGCCCTGCCCGAGGATCATGGAAATTTCTGAACTGGCAAAACTGTTGACCACGCTCGGCTGTCCGTCCGAAAAATCCGCCGGGATGGCCGCGCAACTGGACAAGCGCGCGCGCCAGCTCGCTGAACAAAAGGGCCGCAGCTACGACGACGCGCTCCGGCACCTGCTGAATTTGATGAAACAAGGCTGGTCGGCGCAGGGAAAAGGACTTTGAATTTGCGATTTACGATTTACGATTGACGCCATGAATCAATTGCCGGCAGTCAAAGCCGGCTCGTAAATCCAAAATTGTAAATCGTAAATGATCAGGCCTTGGAAAAAAGTCCGTTCGACGCCCATCGGCGATTTTCGCATCTTCAAGCTGCGCTCGGACGTGAAAATTTCGCCGCGCACCGGCAAGGAACACGATTTTTACGTCCTCGACAGCGTCAACTGGGTCAATGTCGTCGCCGTCACGCCCGACCAACAACTGGTGATGGTCGAGCAATACCGCCACGGCTCGAACACGGTGGAACTCGAAATCCCCGGCGGCATGATGGACGCGGGCGAGACCGACCCGGTGGCGACCGCCGTGCGCGAATTGCGCGAGGAAACCGGCTACGAAGGTGAAAACGCGCGCCTGCTCGGGCGCATCCACGCCAACCCGGCCATTTTGACCAACACCTGTTTCACCGTGCTCGTGGAAAACTGCCGCCTCAAACACGGCGTCCAATTCGATCATGGCGAGGATTTGGTGACGCACCTTGTGCCGGTCGCGGAAATTCCGAAACTCGTGGCCGACGAAAAAATCGGTCACTCACTCGTCGTCGTCGCGCTGTATCATTTCGATTTGTGGCAGCGGGGAATAAAAAAAATCGGCATATAAATCCGCCTTGACGCTAAATTTTTCTGTTCCAGACTCAAATTGCAAAATTGAAATGTATGTTTGCAAAACGAAAATTGATTATCAAGGCGTTTGGTTTGGTAATTGTTGCGATAGGTGCGTGGTTTTATTCGCATTCACTTTTTAGGTCAGAGGCGAGCATTCGAGCATCCTTACTTAAACAAATGCCGTTAGGGAGTAATTCGGTGGATGTTCGTGAGTTTGTTGACAAACACGGATGGCTTGTCAGGAATTACGTCGGCAATACTGGTTTTCTAAAATAAGAAACTGGCGCACCTTCTGAAGTAGTTGGTGTTACTTCTATCGAAGGAAATCTGGGCGATTATTGGCTCATGAATGTGACAGCGTTTTGGGGATTCGATAGCAGCAATCGGTTAGTAGATGTTTGGGTGTGGAAAACATATGATGCTCCATGAGTCACAAGTTTTCCACAGTTTAGCGCCGTAGGCACGACATCTTTGTAGCCTTCCGTTTCCCATCGCGAACAAGCTCCGTCAGGAGCGGCATAAATCGATGTCGCTCCTGACGGAGCTAAAAATCATTCGCGGAAATTTTCTACAAATATGTCGCGCCCATGGCGCTTCAACATGCTGCCGGCATCCTGCCGGCAGGACTAACTTCATCCCAAGAGCTTGATCTGTCCGCGAGACGCTGGCAGCACGTTAACCCAAATTCACCGGATCAATATCCACCATGAGTGTCACGTCTTCGGGTAATGCGAGCGTTTCGATGATTTTCGCCAGTGTCTGACTCAGTTTGCTCATCGCGCGCGTGCGCAGCATGATTTGGTAGCGGTAAAAAGTTTCCGCGCGCAGCAACGGCGCCGGTGCCGGCCCGGCAATGATCAAATCTTTGAAAGCGGGTGACTTTGTGGTTGGTGTGTTTGCATCGTAGCCGCCGACGTTAGTCGGCGCTGACTGGTTGAAAATTGATCTGCGCGGACTCACGTCCGCGGCTACATTTCCAATTGTTTTCTCCAGCTCGCGTTTCAAATGTTCGGCGCTGAACTTCACCTTGTCCTCGTTGCGGCCTTTGAGCGTGAGCAACGCCACACGGCTGACGGGCGGATATTTCAGTTGTTCGCGGAACTCGATTTCCTGTTCGTAAAAGCCGGGGAAATCGTGGCGGCGCGCGTATTGAATCGCCGGATGAAACGGCGCGAATGCCTGCACGAACACTTCGCCCTCAACGTCGCCGCGACCGGCCCGGCCGGCGACCTGCGTGAGGAGTTGGAAGGTGCGCTCGCCCGCGCGAAAATCCGGCTGATGCAGCGCGAGGTCGGCGTAAATGATGCCGACGAGTGTGACATTCGGGAAATGCAGGCCCTTTGCAATCATCTGGGTGCCGACGAGAATGTCGGTCTTGCCCGCGCGGAAATCGCCGAGGACCTTCCGGTAATCGTCCTTGCGCTTCATCGTGTCGGCGTCAATGCGTTTGACGCGCGCGTGCGGAAAAAGTTTGGCGAGCGTTTCCTCGACCCTCTGCGTGCCCGTGCCGGCAAAACGAATCGCGGGATTTTTGCATTTTTCGTTGGGGCAAACCGACGGGACCTTTTCGTTGTGACCGCAGATGTGGCAGGAGAGTTTTTGTTCGATGCGATGGTAGGTGAGCGGCAGGCTGCAATTCGGGCACTGCATGACGCGGCCGCATTTCGGGCATTGGAGCGAAGTCGAATAACCGCGCCGGTTCAAAAACAAAATCGTCTGCTCGTGCTTTTCGAGCCGTTGCGTGATGGCTTCCTTGAGCTGCGGCGAAAAAATCGGGATGCCTTCTTTCCCGCGCTGGTGGGACGCAGCCTGGCGCATGTCCACAACGCGAACGTGAGGCATTTTCTGGTCGTCCACGCGTTCCGGCAGTTCGAGCAGCGCGTATTTGCCCTTTTTGCAGTTGTAATAGCTTTCCAGCGACGGCGTGGCCGATCCGAGCACGACGACGGCGTTTTCCATCTGGCCGCGCATGATGGCGACGTCGCGCGCGTGGTAGCGCGGGGCCTCCTCCTGCTTGTAAGAGTGCTCGTGTTCCTCGTCCACGATGATGAGGCCGAGCGGTTCGACCGGCGCAAAAATTGCCGAACGCGCGCCGATGACGATGCGCGCACGGCCCTGGCGGATTTTGTGCCATTCATCGTGACGTTCGCCGGCGGATAAATGGCTGTGCAGGACGGCGACGAGCGTTTGCAATTTGCCGGAACTGAACCGTGCTTTGAATCGCTCGACCGTCTGCGGCGTGAGCGAAATTTCCGGCACGAGCACAATCGCGCCCTGGCCCTGTTCGAGCGCGTGGGCAAGGGCCTGGAGGTAGACCTCCGTCTTGCCGGAGCCGGTGACGCCGTGGAGAAGAAAAGTTGAGGGTTGAGGGTTGAGAGTTGAGAGTGGTTTGTCCATCGCCGCCGTGATTTCCTTCAGCGCTTTTTCCTGTGCCGGATTCAATGCCAGCGGCTGCGACGGCAAAATGTGCTCACGGGCATACGGATCACGTTCGGAAATTTGGGGAGCGATCTCAACCAGGCCGCGATCTTCGAGTTTGCGGACGGTGGCGGCGGTGGTTTCGGCCAGCTCGACCAACTCCTGCAACGGCAACTCGCGCCGTTCTTCAATGATGTTCCAAACTTCCTGCTGGCGTTTGGGCAGTTTCGGAAATTCGCCGCTCACCGCCAGCGCGCGGACGAACAATCGCTCGCGCCAGCCGGATTCTTCCTTGCGCACGGCTTCGGGCAGAACGGATTTCAGCGCGGTTTCCGGCGCGCAGCAGTAGTAATCGGCAATCCAGCGCGCGAGCTTCAGGACCTTCGGCGTGACGAGCGTCTGGGCGCCGATGACTTTCAGAATTGGTTTGAGATTGGCGTGCGCGGATTCTTCGGCGAGGGCGGTGACGCAACCAAGAATTTTTCGCGGGCCGAACGGCACCTGCACGCGGCTGCCGACCTCGATTTGTCCGGCCAGTCCGGGCGGGATCAAATAATCGAACTCCTTGCGGAGCGCGATTTCGAGACTGACGCGGGCAATCATGCGGAGTTGAGGGTTGAGAGTTGAGAGTTGAGTGTCAAGGATGCGCTGCCAGAACCCATTTTTGGAGTGATGAGTTGCACGAGTCCCTGATTTTCCCAAAAGTGAAGTTTGGGACTCGCAGAGCTCGCCTCTCCGAATTTCAGTCCTGCGAGATGGCGCGCATCTCGATTTCAAGCTGTTGCCGCAGCGATTCGCGTTCGGCGTCCGATGCCTCGCGCGGCACGCGCATGACTTGGCCGATGATGATTTCGCAACGCGAAAACGGCAGCGGGATTTGAAATCGGTCCCAGCTTTTCAACTGGATTTTCCACTGTAGATGATACGACGCGGGAACGATTGGCAATCCGGTGACTTGCGCCAGCGCCATCGCGCCGTCCTGCACGACGTAGCGCGGGCCGCGCGGACCGTCGGGCGTGATGGCGAGGTCGTAACCGCGCTCCGCCCATGTCGTCAATTCGAGCAACGCCTGCGGCCCGCGCCGGCTCGACGAACCACGCACCGGTTGGATGCCGAAACGTTCAAGGATGGCCGCGAGAAACGCGCCGTCGCGGCTGGCGCTGACGAGTCCCGCGAGACCGGCCGTCTGGTGGTGTCTGCGCCTGAAGGCAGAATGCAACTTCATGGACAGCGCCAGCCGGTTGTGCCAGGTGCAAAAAACCACCTGGGCAATGTCCTTGCGCGTCATGAATCCGTGCGGGTCGTTGATGCGGTAACGCAATGTCGCCGAGACCAGACGAAACACGACCCAAAGGACCCATACGCCGAGCCGCTGATGCCATTTCGGCGGATGCGGCACGATCACGCCCGTCTTCGCTGTGCTACGACGCGGCAAGCCGGATTGTGGGCCAGCGTCCTGCATCACGCTCCCTTTTTCAGGCATGCGCGCACCAAATCTTCGACCGTCGCCTTCGCGCCAAGTCCCGCACTGCGGGATGCGGTGCGAACGGCGTCGTGCGCGTCAATCTGTTTGAAGCCCAGCGCCATCAGCGCGAGCACGGCGTCGTTGAGTTTCTGGTCTTCCGGCGACAACGCCCGCCGGGCGCTCGCCGCCTCCCATCCCGCACTGGCGGGACCGATTTTGTCGCGCAGTTCGACGATGATGCGCTCGGCGGTCTTTTTGCCGACACCGGAAATTTGCGAAAGCGCCTTTACGTCGCCACCGGCCACCGCGCCGCGAAATGCTGTCACGCTGATGCCGCTCAAAATGTTCAGCGCGATCTTCGGCCCGATGCCGGAAACGGTATTGACGAGCAGCCGGAACAAATCGCGTTCCGCCGCCGTCATGAAACCGTAAAGCGTGTGCGCGTCTTCGCGGATGACCAGTTGCGTGAGCAGTTTCACCGTCCCGCCCGGCTGCGGCAGCTTGTCGAACGACGACAGCGGAATGAGCGCTTCATAACCGACGCCGTTGACGTCCACGATGACCTGTGTGGGCAGCGCCTCGATGAGTTTGCCTTGGAGAAAAGTAATCACGATTTACATGACGTGTTTTGAATGGTCACCAAAATCATCAATTTGTTGCTCGAATTCTTTGGTCCGCTTTTCTTCTGCATCCATTTGCTTTTTCAATTCGGCAACCTGCTGGTCAGAGAAAAGAAGCTCTTCGGGCAAAGGCTTCTCGCACACGCCGCAAATTTTGTTTTTGCGGCTGTAAATTGGAGCTTGGCAATAAGGGCAACGAAATTCCATAAATCTAAATTTTTTTCAGCGGCGTCAGATTGTACCGGCTGTTTTCCTGCGCGTGCGCGAGTGCCAGCGCCAGCGCGTCCGCCGCGTCCGGCGCGGGCGGTTTCGGCAAATTCAACAGGCGCTGGACCATTTTGGCGACGGCGGATTTTTGTGCCGCGCCGTAGCCGACGATGGCCTGTTTTACCTTGCGCGGGGCGATTTCAAAGATTTCCAGGCCGGCTTCGGCAATGGCCGCGATTGCCGCACCCCGCGCTTCGCCCATGATGAGCGCGGTTTGCAGGTTTTGCGCGTAAAAAAGTCCTTCAATGACGCAAACGGTCGGGCGATGTTTTTGAATGGCTTCGCGCAGAGATTGGGAAATTTTTGCCAGGCAGCGCGAGCGTTCCCAGCCGGCCGGGCAGGAAATCGTGCCGTGCGCCAAAGTTTCGGGAAGCGGCTTCGCCAGTTTGATGATGCCGAAGCCCGTGCCGCGCAGGGACGGGTCCACGCCGAGAATGATGCGATGAGCGCCGGGCGCGGCGCGCAACGCCGATGCGAAAACCGGAGAGATCGTATGCGGGGAAGCGCCACCGAGGCGTTCCTGCATTTGTTCGAATTGCCGCCGCGTGATGCCCACGAGCGGATTTTGCCAGCGGCGGAGAGGTTGCAAAAGCAAAAACGCCGGGCGCGACTTGCACGCCACGGCGTTTGACTAACAAAACCAACGCCAGTCAATGTCTCGGGCCATTGCCTGGACTATTACCCGGACCGTTGCCGGAGCTGTTGCCAGGACCACTTTGATTCTGATTCTGGTCCGACGATCTTTGCGACGATGACGCCGCCGGGGCCGAAGCCGGTTGGTTGTGCTGCGGTTGGGGTTGGGCCGGTGCGGCGGCGGGTGCGTTGTGGTGGTTGGCTTCAGGTGCGCTGGATTGTCCCTGGCCGGGGGCCGGGGTGACCGCACGTATCACGGGATTATACGTGTTGGGTCGCGGCGATGGCGATGGATGGATCTGCTCCCATCCTCGGGGAGAGTAAGTCCCATTGTTGTTTGGTGCGGTCGGCGCCGATGGCGGTGCTGAATTGTAATTGGCCGGTGATGATGGGTGTTGCGTTGGGATGTGAATTGCGTTGCCTTCCTGGGGGCCGTGGGTGGTGACGATGGGAACGTGTGGCTGCGGGGCTGGCTGTGTTGGAGACGCCGGCCAATTATTGTTCGGCTGCGGAGAATGGTTTTGTGCCGGGGACACGGATGGCAATGAATGGTTGTTTTGGTGTCCACCCGATGCTGGATTGTTCATGGAGCCTGGGCGGCCTACGATCAGCGTGCTGCCATCACGACTGAGCTGGTCGGCGCGCGGGCCATGTCCGGACGGCGCGGTGGTGTCCCGGATGGCGACGGGACGGATGGGTGTGTGGGTGACGGCGGTGATGTGTTCCGGATCAATCCCCCGGTTGGCCAGGTTGCGACCGTGACCGTTGAAATTGTTGATGACCGTGGTGTGGTTGTAAATCTGCGTTACCTGCGTTGGAGTGGCGCGAAAGCGGCGTGGGTGCGGGTCACAAAAATGACCGATCGGCACGAACGTGAAACAATTTATGCCCAAACCAAAGTCGAATCCAAAACTGACGTTGAGGCCCCGGTAAAAGAAGCCGGCGCCTTCCCGATACACCGCAAATGGCGGCAACGGCGCCCAGCCGCAGTACTCGTTCGAATACCGCCAGGTCACCCACGATGGCCCCCAAACGGTGTCCGGCGTCCAGCACCAGCCCCAGCGCGGGATTTGAAACCAGCGGCCATAATGAAACGGCGCCCAGCCCCACGAATAATCCGAAGACCAATACCAGCCGCAGTCGGTATAAACCCAATGTCCGTGATCGCAATACGGCTGCCAGCCGGAGTTGTAAACCACCACGCTTGGCCGCCAGCACCGTCCATAGCCGTCCACGTCCACCCAACTGCCATACGGCGCAAGCGTGTCATAAAAAGAGTTCACCGTGACTTCCGCCGGTTGCTCCACCGGCTGCGGCGGCGGCGCGGTTTCCGGCTGATAGGTTGTGTCGGGAGCGGGAGCGGGTTGAGCCGGGGGTTGATACGCCGACGCGGCCATTTGCTGCTGCAACTGCTGGTCGCGCTGCATCATGACGGTGACGACTTCGTTCGGCAGGCCAATGTCCTTTAAATAAATGATTTTGTCCGAATCGAGATTGAACGTGCTGCCGGAATTCGTGACGAAAGTCATGATGACGCTTTCATCCACGCCGGCCTGTGTGAGCCGGATGACCTGTGCCAGCGGGCTGGTCGGATAAACGTTCGGTGGCAACGCGCTTGATTCCGTTGCACTGTCCGGCGGGGGTGGAGCTGGTTGCGCTTGCGCCGGGGAATTAAATGGTGAACGGACGCCCATCAAACATAGAACCACAGTCGCCGTCCCCAAAACACACCTTTTGAAGAATTCGATTTTCATAATCAGGCTGTTGTCAATTTGGACCGCTAGAGAGTATAACATAACTTTGATGCATTAGTTGCGGAGAATGTTCCCGTCGCGCGAAGATTTGCGGCGCGATGGGTTGAATGGTACCCCCACCCGGAATTGAACTGGGATCAACGGTTTAGGAAACCGCTGATGGCGTTTCGCGATTGCGACACTTAATGGCAACTTACCGCACGAACACAACATTTAACTGCAATATCAGCAATTTCGTGGGTTTGCCGATAATGTGCTCAATCATGCAATCCAAGTGTTGCAATTTGTTGCACTCTATTTTGGCGCATCTTCGCAAAACCTTGCTCACGACCGGTATTCGGGTGCTTTCGCCCTGAAAACGCCCCCTGACCGG
>PMOA01000151.1:61883-62094 GCA_003161635.1 Limisphaerales bacterium | reverse complement strand
GGCCGAGGCCTGCCCGTGCTTGTCCCCAATTTCACCGTTGAGCACCTGTGCTCGGTCGTAAAACTTGATGGCCTTATCGGCGTCGCCTCTATTCGCGTGGGCTGCCGCCATTCCACCCAGGGCCGAGGCCTGCCCGCGCTTGTCCCCAATCTCAACGCTGAGGGCGAGTCCCCTCTCGTTAAACTCGATGGCCTTGTCGGCGTCGCCTTTC
>PMOA01000151.1:34471-61854 GCA_003161635.1 Limisphaerales bacterium | reverse complement strand
CCCGCGCTTGTCCCCAATCTCAACGCTCAGGGCAAGTGCCTTCTGTTGAAACTCGATGGCCCTGTCGACGTCGCCTTTCAGCGCGTGTGCTGCCGCGAGCCCGCCCAGCGTCGAGGCTTGGCCGCGCTTGTCTCCGATCTCAACTCTGAGGGCCAGACCCCTCTCGAAAAACTCGATGGCCTTATCGGCGTCGCCTTTCCTCGCGTGCGCCGCCGCGATCCCGCCGAGGGCCGAGGCCTGCCCGCGCTTGTCGCCGATCTCCCCGTTGAGAGCCTGTGCCTTGTCGTAAAACTCGATGGCCTTGTCGGCGTCGCCTTTCGACGCGTGCGCCGCCGCGATCCCGCCCAAGCTTGAGGCCAGTCCTTGCCTATCACCTAGCTCCTCGTTGAGCGTCTGCGCCTTGTCGTAAAGCGCAATCGCTCGCTGGGCGTCGCCCCGTCTTGCGAATGCAGAAGCTTGCGATCCCAACTTTAACGCTTCTTGCCATTTGCCCCAGTAGGCCGTTGATCGTATCCGATAGTCGCGAAGCATTTCGACAAACTCCTGTTCACTGGCCGTGAGCGAAGGCGGAGTGATCGTAAGTTGCTGCTTTTCCGCCGCGTTCGGCGTTGCAAGGTTATTTGGATTCTCCGCATCCAAGACGAGCGGCTGATAAAGATGCTCGCCGAAATTCGCCACCGCCATGACCGCCTCTTGTCCCGTCCAGTTTTGCTTCGGACATTGGGCTATGAGCGTTTGGAGGTCGCGGATGAATTGCGGGGAAGTGGACGCCAGCTTCTGCGACACGCGCACCTTGTAGGTGAATTTGTAATTCGGGTGATCCTCCCGGAGCACTGGCAGCGTCATGTTTTGCGTCTCCCACGTTTGCTGGGCGCGTCGGTAAATCCGGTCGAAAGCTCCCTTCAGCAAATCAAAGACGGTATCTTCCCAACGGCGACGCGCTGACCAAGAATCAGACAGGTGAAACTCCGCATCCGCCTGCACCAGCAGCTCGTGCGTTTGCGCATTGAGCAACGCATGGACAGCATATCCTTCAGAGCCGAAGGCTTCACCTATGAGGAAATGCAATTCCTTCTGTTGGTAGTCGTCGATGGTAGCGCACAACACCCCCTTGGGAGCGCAGAACGCCCGAGTAATGCTCAGGCTCTGCCTCAACATGGCCACCCAACTCGAACTCCTGAGCCCGTTCTTGTAGCAGATCGGCTCGGCATCCGTGTTGTAAGGCGGGTCAATGTAGACACCCTGAACGGCTCCGAGATAGCGAGCAGCGAGCAAATTAAGCGCCTGAAAATTCTCCGAGTGCGTGATTAGTCCGTCCGTTTGCTCGCCGAGGTCCTCAATTCCGCCAAGAATCTGCTCCACCAATGCTGAATTGTAAGTTGGCAATCCATCAATCGTTTTCAGGCCAGTATCCAGCATCAAGCACGGATTCGCGTCCAGGAACTCGCGTGTGCGCGGGGCGATTGTTGCGAGATCAGCAGGCCATTTTGAAATCTTGTAGAGGGTTTCCCATTCTTTCCACTGCCGGTCGTTGGCAAGGATGGCGGCATACACTTCCTCTTTCACGCTGGACGGGATGCGGTCGAGCGTAAGGCACCACGAAGTTTCGAGGACGAATTTCTTCTTCTCGAAAAGCGCCTTCTGGAAATCCTCAAGCTGGCTGACGAAATCAATGATCTCGGTGCCGAGGCGTTTCACAGCATCCAGCAGCCGAAAGTTCGGTTCGGCGCGCTGCTCCCCGGCGGCGAGCAGGTTGTCGAGATTGAGCACCACGCTCTTGAGGAAGTAATCCAGTTCGCCCGACAGGAAGCGGCGCAGGTCTTTGTGGATGAAAAAGTCCGACTCATTCTTCACCGCCCAGCGGTTCAGGTGAAACGGAAGGAGCGGTACGGCGTTTCCGGCTGTGTCGCGTTTCTCCTGACCGGCGGCATCACGCTTGGAAGCCATGAGCGCGGTGGCGAGATGCTGGACGCCCGAAACGGCGGGTAACTCGCGCAACGTGTCCACTGTCCGCGTGATGATGCTTTCCCGCAGTTTCGCCTCCTGCGTACCGATGAGTTGCGCTTCTTCCTCCGGCGTCAGTCCACGGTAGTGGAAAGGCAGGATGAGCGTGGCCTTGTCCTCCAGCCATTCCACTTTTTCCGGCACCAGCAAGTTGAACTTCTTTTTGGCGTCCTTGTTGTTATTGGCCGGGAGGTCGGCATCGGTGAGGCGGAACTCAATTGTGATCGCCCGTCCGCCGGCATCGGCCTGCCAGCGGTAGTGAGTGAAGCGCTCGCCGGTTTTGATGTAATACTGGTCCTTGTTTGCCCAGTGCAGGACGACTTCCTCTCCATCCCACGGAATGGCATAGGTGTCGCGCCCGTCGGGAGCAAATGAGCGGCGGCGCTTCGGAATGAAATCGCCGGTGTCGTAGTAACGGGAGAAGAAGTCGTAGAGGTGGTTGTAAACGAGCGGCTCCAGATTGGCAGCCGTGCGGACTGGGGCACGATCATGCTGCGCCTTGAGTTTCAGGTATTCTTTTCCCTTCGTGGATTCCTTCAGGAAGTCTTTGGTGATATTGCCATCTTCATCGACCCCGCCGGGTTCCAACTCCAAGAGTGCGGCTTTGAGTGCTTCCAGCCGATTGCTGAGGTCATCGTCAGCCGTGGTGCCCCCTTGCTTGAGAATGGCGCGGGCACGGGCCGGAAGCTCTTCATTCAGCCATTTCTTCATGCGCTCCCTGCGCAAGTTCATGATGCGATACACGCCAAAGTCGAGGTCGGCTTGTTCAAACTGGAAGAGTTCCCTGAGAAGCGATTGAAATTTTTCGAGTGGCGTTGCCATGATTTAGTTTGAAGCAGTTTGTGTGGGAAACCTGTCAGCGTCAATTCGTGTTCGCCTCGTTTGGGTTTTTCATTTTTACACTGTATCAATTCGTTTCTGCGTAAACGTCCAATTTTCGGGGACTGTATCCGTGATTCCTTCTGCCATGCCAGATTTCCAAGTGTGTTTCCAACGCAGAGTCGTGTCACCGGTTCCACGTTTGCCTGTTCTGACATGCGCGGCAACTTCATGAGCGCGCGCCACATAGACTTCCGGCATTTGACCAATAGTTACCCCAAGGAACTGGACATATGCAAAGACCAAATCCGGTCCGTGCTTTTGCAGCCATGCATCAGCGGCTTTGTGGTATTTGTCGGTCCCGCCTTTTCCTTTGGTGAGAAACCCGGCTGAAAATATCCATCCCGCTTCTTGAGTGCCCTTCACAGAAACCAGCAATTTGCGTCCCGGTTTAACCGCTACCAAGTCGTATCCGGGTTGGTTTGTTCCATATTGCACGGAAACATCATAGCCAGCCTGCGACAACAGCGATGCCACGAGCGATTCAGCCGCGATTTCCACCTGATAGGAAGTCATGCAACCTCCATTAGTCTTTTTTCCGTCGTCGTGTGGTGTCGTTTCGCCATGCAGATTGGCGAGCATCGTAAGCCGCGGTGGATTTTAGGCAAACGCAAAATGTTACGCGGGGTTGCGAGTTGGATTCAAAATTCCACGTCGCGGCACGTTGGAAGAAAGGCCGCGTAAAAGGCCTTCAGCCTCACGCGGCAGGCCAAATAACAAAGGCTGAATGCTGAAGGCTAAAGGCTAAAGGCCAGATTAAAAGGCGCTTCCAGTTTTTCATCCTCCCGCCGCAGCAAAAAAAGGGCGAAGGTGGAAGATTGAGGATGGCAATCTTCTCCAGCTTTTGGTTTGCCGGTCAGGCCGCTTGCAATTCCCGCGCGTGGGTGATCTCTCGTTTGTTAACAGGGCGAACTTGCCGGGCTTCCACCGTCACCACCGCGGCGGTGTTCCCTTCCAACGTCGTGAACTCGATTTCGTAGGCAAGGCCGTCACGATAAATATGCACGACCGTCCCCACGTCGCCCGCCTCCAATCCTTCGGCAGGCACGGCAACGGTCAACACCACTCGTTCATGTTCTTTGATCATAACGTCTCTCATACTTTGCGCGGATAGGCCGTGACCAATCTAGCCACATCCAATCCTTTGTCCACTATCCAAATCGTCTTCACTGTCACCGGCTTTCCAACCGGAGATTTAATCTGCCCAACGATAACATATTTTCTTCCATGTGGCGACTCCGCATGGCTGGTCACCTCCGTTGTCTGCGCCAGAACCCGAAAAGCCACCGCCAGATTTTCCCATTCCTTGCGCCGGAAACCCAGCTTCCCGAAAAACTCCGCCTTGCCGCCGTTGTCGGGATGCGCCGGATTGAGCAGATAATCCGCGATCTTGCCGCGCCCGACCACCAGCTTGTCTGAATTCGGCAATTTCATTTTCAGTGGGCGGTGCGCCCCAGATTCGGCTGTTTCCCATACCCATGCCGCGTAAAAGGCGTTGCCTCACGCGGCGAGTATCGTAAGCCGTGGGAGAGCTTTCGCAAATGTTTTATTGATGCGATGGATTTAGAATTCCACGTCGAGGCACGTTGGAAGAAAGGCCAAAAAATCAAAGGCTGAATGCTGAAGGCTGAAGGCTGAAACCGCGTAAAAGACTCCGTCTCACGCGGTGGAAAACATTCAACACTCAACATCCAAAGTCAGACCGCGTAAAAGGCGTTGCCTCACGCGTTGGGAACATCGAACATCGAACGCTGAACGTCGAATGGCAGGTAAAGGGGTCACGAAGGGGTCAGTCCCGCACTTTGACACATTTTTCCCCGGCGGGGTTTCTTTTGCACTTTTATTTCTTCCCTCGTCCGCCCGTGCGGTAGGGGATTTTGGATTCCGACAGGATCATGGGTTCGGTTTCGCCCTTGGGCGCAAGGGTGACGCGAACGGTTGCCCCGAGAACGTTCGCAACGCGGCGCAACATGCTCAACGAATGGCCTTCGTAAGACGGGGATTCGAGGCGGCTGATCTGCTGCTGTGAAGTCTTGAGTTTGCGGGCGAGGTCTTTTTGGGAAAGGCCGGCCTTCTCACGCAACGCCGAAATCTGCAACGCCACGTCCCACGCTTCACCCGCACGTTTGAACCGCTCCGCGAAATCCGGGTCGCGGAGTTGCTCTTCGAGAAACAGATCAAAGTTCGTCTTGCTCATGGCTCATTTCTTTCCTTCCAGTCACTCATCCGTTCCCGCGCGGTGTCGAGGTCGCGGGCCGGGATGGCCTGGCCTTTGTTGCGGATGCCGTGGACGGCGATGATGCGCCGGCCTTTCATAAAGAACCACAGCACGCGCGTGTTCAACTTGCCCACATGGCGGAGTTCAAACAGCCCATCGTTGAGCGCTTTGGTCAGCGGCTCGCGGTGACACTGACGATAACGCAATTTCTCCAGCCCTGCCGTCACGGCTGCGAAGTCATCGGGGTCACTGGCCTTGAGTTCCAAAAGAAACTCCCGCACCGGCGAATGGCCATTCACAGTTTTGTAGAATTCTACTTCAAACTCCATAGAGTTTCAACACCAATTTTGGTGTATCAGGTGACCGGGTGATTTTTGAGTGTTTCCCATACCCATACCCATGCAGATTGCCGCGCATCGTAAACCGCGGCGGATTTTAGGCAAACAGAAAACGGTTGATCCGCCTTCATTGGATTTCGGCGCGACAATCCGTCTCCGTTTCTCTTTGACGCGACAGGGGAAAGGCTAAAACAAAAGCTTTTATGCTGGTTCCAACACGATCTTGACCTTGCGTCCCAAGGCACGCGCCGCCTTGCCCAAGGTGTTCAGTGTGACCGAGGTATTGGAAGCATCCAGCAACCGGTCCACCGCCGCGCGGCTGGTTTTCATCCGGGCCGCCATTTGCGTCTTGGTCAGTTCCTTCTCTTTCAAGAGGCGATTCAATTGAAGGCTCAACGCCTGCTTCAGCGCGCGGGCCTCAACTTCGCCCAGGATGCCTTGTTCATTCAGGAAATCCCGGAAGTCGCTTCCGCGATGTTTTTTTTTGCTCATAGGTTTTGCAAATATTGTTTTTTACGTTTCTTCGCCAATTCCAGTTCGTCTGGCGGCGTCTTTTGCTGTTTCTTGATGAAACCGTGCAGCAGCACAATTTCCTGATCCACCATCGCAAACAGCGTCCGCGCGATGCGGTTGTCCAACCGCGAACGGACCTCCCAAATGCCGTCACCCAAATTGTCAACCAACGGCTTCCCGACCGGCCACGCATATTGTACCGTCAGAATGTCCGTGCCGATGACCTTGCAGTCCTCTTTCGACAATCCTTTCAGCCATTCCCGCACCGGTTCATTGCCCGTCTCGGCCTTGAAAAAGACGACTTTGAGCGGGCGTTCGGCTTTCATCCGCAAAGTAGTGTATCAAAAAAGATACGTTTGTCAAATGGAGAAATATTTAATCCATGGGAAATTCTTCGGCTCTGCGGAGGACGCCTAAAGCTACGGCGCTGTAAGTCCACTTTAGGTTTCACACGCTTTGTGCGGTGGATTCAGAATTCCAGGATCAAGCTTTTGGGTTCATCTCCGAAATTTGTTCTCGTTATGCCACACAACACGAAGGCTAAAGGCTGAAGGCTAAAGGCTGAAACCGCGTAAAGCTTCGCCACGCGGCAGGCCGCGTAAAAGACGTTGCCTCACGCGGTGGCGGGGATTCAGCGAAACAAATCGCTGTGCGTGCCAGTGCGTTCAAACCGGACATGGCCGCCGTTTTCCGTGAGCGTGTAGATCAGAACCCAGTCCGATTCAACATGACAGTCGCGGCTGCCGGCAAAGTTGCCGCGCAGAGGATGGTCTTTGTATTGCAGCGGCAATGGTTCACCGTCAATCAGAAGATCGAGGACGGCTTTAAGTCGGGCCAGATCCTTGCCGCGTTTTCCGGCAAGCTTGACATCCTTTTTGAATTGATTGGTGCGGCTGAAGGTTCTCACATGCCCAAATCGGCGTAGAGTTCCTTTTTGCTGCCAAAACGCTTCACCCCCCGGCCCGCCTTGCTCGCGTGGAGCGTGCGGGTGGTGAGCGCGTTCGGGATCCGCACATCGAAAGGCAGGCCGCGTTGCAGTTTGATCTGCCGGTAAAGCAGATGCACCGTTTCGGAAGCCGTCAGCCCCAGATGGTCGAGGATGTCTTCAACCTCGCTCTTGAGGCCGGGCTCCACCCGGGCACGAATGGTGGCGGTTTTGCTCATGGAACGAATGTAGCCCTGTTGTGGCTACATGGCAAGAAGTTTTCCGTGGGTTGGTGGTGTTGGGACCGGAAAGGAGTCCGGTTCCTGGTGTTGACACTTTTCTACCCGGTGTGGCAATCCGTCTGCACTGCATTTCGACGCGGCAAGAAATTCTGAAGGCTGAAGGCTAAAACCGCGTAAAGCTTCGCCACGCGGCAGGCCGCGTAAAAGACGTTCCCTCACCAATGAATTATTCCTGGTCTTGATTAAAACCGATGCGGTGCCTCGGCGGTTCGGGCGGCGGCGCGAGCAGCGGTTGCAGCTTGGTCCAGATGACGCGCAACGCCGAATCGTGTTCCAGCAGCGTCTTGTCAATTTCCGCCAGCCGTTTGAGGATGGCCGCGTTGGCCGCCAGTTGCTCGGCATTTGCATGAACGCCCGCACCACAAATACGCTCATCGCCACGGCTTCGGGACTGTTCAACACCGTCGCCGCCATGATCGCTCCGTGCTCGGTGAAAGCCCAAGGACGATAAGCAGCGCCCCGATGCTTTTGAGAACTGGTCACAAATTGTGACCGGTTCGGCACAGAACCTTCGCTTTCAACAACTTGTGACGAACTCATCGCAATTTGCGATGAGTTCGCAGCAGTCATTTGCGACCTCAAGCCGGCAAATTCTTTTGCCGTAAGCTGAAACGCGAAATCATCGGGAAATCGCTCCCGGTTGCGTTTGAACGCTTCGTTGAAACGATAGGTCGGCACACCGTAAAGCTCCGCCAGGTCGGCATCCAGAATCACCTTCTGATTGCGAATGTTCAAAATCAGGGTTTCAATCGGTTTCTTTGGCTTCATATTGTCGGATGGTCCCGGTTCGATCCCAGCCCAAGCGGATTCCACGGCATCGTAAGCCGCGGCGGAGTTTAGGCAAACAGAAAACCGCGAAAAGCGGCGGAGCCGCCACGCGGTGGTGGGAAGTTGGATTCAGAATTCCACGTCGCGGCACGTTGGAAGAAAGGCCGCGTAAAAGGCCTTCAGCCTCACGCGGCAGGCTGCGTAAAAGGCGTTGCCTCACGCGGTTGGGAAGATGGAAGATTGAGGATGGAGGAGGGAACCGCAAAACACGCCAAAGACCGGCGCGGCATCAACGCTTGCGCGGCGGTTTGTCATTCAAGGCCAGGGCCGATTTTTCGGCGGCCAGACGCCGAAGTTCTTCGGCATTGCGCACGACCGGACCGGCGTGGGGATGCGCCTCCGACCACGTTTGCAATTGGGCGAAGAATCGGTCCACGTCATAACCCGCCTCGGCCGCCAGTTGATCTTTGGTTCGCCAGACTTCTTCGAGGATTGGGTTCGCTTTCACAGGTTTAATCTACCGCAAGGTCAATGGGCGTGCAAATTTCCGGCAACACCAACTTGTGCCCGGCCATGAATGTCCGCAGCCCTTTTTGCAAATGCGGGTTGGCCAGATGCCGGCAGTTCCAGGTCAACAGGTAGTCCACCTGATGCAACGTGGCCACCGCCGCATGCAGCGCGTCCGAGACTGCGGCGGGCGGCAACAATTGTTCCTGCACCAGTTCCTTCGCCAGCAACCGCACTGCGTCATCCACCCGCAGCACCGCAATTTCCGCCAGCGTCTCCACCCGGCGTCGGCTCATGGCCGGATCACCCAGCGAAACTTCCCGGAGCACTTCCTCGGAAGTCACGCACCGATAATTTTCCCGCTCTTCACGCCACCATTCCTGCGTGATTTTCTGATGGGCTGCCAGAATCAAATCCCGGCTTGGCTTCGCCACAAGGTAGCTGACGATGGTTGTTTCGATGTAAATGGTTTCCATGCGCTAATCGCCATGCGGATTGGTCGCCATCGTAAGCCGCGGCGGAGGTCAAAGAAAGGCTAAATGCTGAATGAAAAAGGGGAAATTGAACACTCAACGCTCAACATTCAACATTCAACGTCGAATGGGCTGGCTCAAGCGGCGACCAGATCCGCCTCCGCATTAAACCAGACTTTTATTTTATCGGCCATAAATCTTCTCCGGCTTTCGGTTTGCCGGTCAGGCCGCCTGCAATTCCCGCACATGGCTGATGTCCCGCTTGCCAACGGGACGCAAATCGGACGTCTCAACGGTTGCCACCGCCACGGTTCTGCCAGCAAGCGTGACGAATTCCACCTCGTATGCCGCACCATCTTTATGAATATGCACGACCGTGCCCACATCGCCCGCTTCCAGATTTTCTTCCGGCAGGTTCTTCGTCAGCACCACGCAATCATGTTCTTTGATTTTCATTCAACCTCCAAAGGATACGCGGTCAACAGGCGCGGCGCAACTGCGCCTTCATCCAGTTGCCACACGCTCCGCACACGCGGACGCCGGCCATTGGGACAATTCAATCTGCCTTCCACCTCGTAGCGCGGGCCGAATCCCGTCTCCCGCATCTTCGTCACGTCATGTTTCTGCCCGTGTTCGCGCAACGCCTGCGCCAGTTGTTCCCACGCCTCCACGCGAAAGCCGAAATGCGTGAAAAACCGCGCCTTGCTCGCGCCGAAACGATGCGTCGGGTTGAGCAGATAATCCGCGACCTTCTCGCGTTCGACCACCAGCTTGTCTGGATTTGGCAATTTCATTTTTCAGTGGGCGGTGCGCCCTGGATTCTCATAAGCCATGCAGATTTACTGGTTGCGTAAACTCCGATAAACTCCGATGAATCGCGAGTTGATCGCGAGCACGTGGCGGAAAAACATCGAACATCGAACATTCAACGCTCAACACTCAACATTCAACAAACACGAAGTGGTCAGACCGTGGTTTCGCGGAACGTGATGCTCAACGCATCCACTGCGGCATCGTAGCTGATTTTCACAGGTGCGGATATGTATCACACCATCGCGAAGACATCCATCGGCACGGTTTTGACCGGGTGGCCTGCACCATGAACCATCCGGCGGATGTGTTCTGTCGTTTCACGCGAGAAAGTTGCTTCCCCGCAATGCTCGCACACCAGCGCGGGAATTTTTTCCACCAGCACGCGCCGGCCTTCGACGTTGAAGACCTCGCTGACCAGTTCCGATTTCGCGGCATTGTGGCCGCAGACATGGCAATTAAACATGGCTAAGAGCCGTATTTCTTCGCTGGTTTTTCGTGCAATACCAGCGCGGTGGTAGTGCGGGTGGCAGGATACTTTCGCGCCTTGGACTTTGGCGCGCGTCGGGAAAGATGGAGTACTTCCACGCCCACGACCGCATTCTTCCGGTCGTAATCCACAATGACGCCCGGCGCGATCTCCTCGGACTCGATGATCTTGGAATCATCCAGCCGCAGGTAAAGCGCATCGGCTTCTTTGTCCACGTGCAATCTCATAATTTGCCTTTCATCTGCCGGTCAAAGAATACACTCACCACCCGGTTCGGTTCAACCGCCGTGTTGATGGCCACGCGCAACACCCGGTTGCCAAATTCAGGTATCCTCCGGAAACGCCGCTCCACCGCCGCATCATCCGGGTCTGGTTGACGCAACTCCGGTTCAACTAATGTGCGTTCCATCCATTCGAGGGGGATTTCCCGTTCGGCCAAAACCTTCTTCGCGTGTTTGGTCAGTTCAAATTTCATTCCTTATGCGGCGGCGCCCCACGCGCAAGTGCGGATGGCTTCTTCCACTTCCGCCACGGTGAAACCGCGTGAAGCGGCATAACCCAGGGCGTGTTTGGAAAATCGGATTCGTTTCATTTTTTATTGGGCAGTGCGCCCCAGAATCGGCTGTTTCCCATAAGCCGCGTAAACTCCGATAAATCGCGAGCACGTGGCAGGCAGCGTAAGCCGCGAAGGAGGCGAAACAAAGGCTAAAAATCAAAGGCTCCCGCCTTCATCGGATTTCGGCGCGGCAAGAAATTCTGAAGGCTCCCGCCTTCACCTGGTTACGGCGCGGCAAGAAAGGCTCCCGCCGTCGTCCCGTGCTGCGGGACTATGGTGGGCAGGAAGGGCTAAAACAGCAAAGGCTGAAATGTAAAAGGTGCTCAGGTAAATTGCGGGCCAGATTTATTTTTTATCGCCCGCTCGCTTTTCCTCCGGCTTTGCCTTTGCCGACGGTAAGGATGACAACTTGATCCGCTGGTAAGCTCCGCGTTTTTGGTCCTCCGGGTGCGGCTCGATGGCCAGCACCGTGATGTCCCCCTGATCCAGCCCGTAGGCCCAAAACATCCGCCCCGCTGACGGCGTGTTATTTTCGAGATACGACTGGAAAATTTTCAATCCATATTTGCGGGTCAGATCGTCAATTTCGTGTGAGGCCAGGCTGTTGTGCCGGGGATTCTGACCGAGGTAACCGAGCGCTTTGACCAGCTTCTTGAAAAACTTTTCTTCGTCCTTGTCCAGTCTCCCCTGCTGCTTGCGGGTCGAGAGATCGTTCCACAGCGCTGCCATCTCCGGCAATCCCATGCGGATGTTGAAGGCCATTGAATCCCCTCAAGCCTCGATGAATGCAGACAGGTCAATGGGCGCCGAAGCCAGCCCCTTCTTCAAATTGGCCACCGACCGGTCCAGCATTTTCAGGGAACGGGCGGAAATGGCCCGGGGCGATACCAGCACGCGCGGCTCCAGCAAATAGCAGCCGTTCGACAGTGCTTTGACGTGAAAATATTTCGTCCGGGCCCGGCGCAGGCTGATTCGCTTTTTCGCATCGGCGGCGACGTCGTAATCCTCCACAATCGTGAGGCGGTGTTTCTGTCTGGGGCGTTCAAGTGACGATGTTGGCATGGCTCTACCATGGTGGGATTTCCCACCCTTGTCAACCTGCATTTTTGCCGAAGGGGTCGGTTCCTAACCTTGACACATTTCTCCCCAGTGCGACAAGTCCGCTTTCGGCTTCACGCTCTTTGCGTGTGGATTCAGAATTCCACGTCGCGGCACATTGGCAGAAAGGCCGCGTAAAAGGCCTTCAGCCTCACGCGGCGGGCGCGTAAAAGACTTCCACCGTCGCCTGGCTTCCGTCTTCGCACTGCTACGCCGGGACAAGATGGTGGACAGGCCGTCTCACGCGGTGGAAAACATTCAACACTCAACGCTCAACTTTGAACACCGGCCACCAAGGGGTCACCAAGGGGTCAGTCCCGCATTTTGACATATTTTCACCGGCGGGGTTATTTTTTGATTTCCGGCTCTCCTCTGGCCGCGTGCCAGAAACGAAGCACGTACACCGTCGCCGGTTCGCGAAATATTTCGTAGATGATTCGATACGAACCGTGGACCATTTCCCTCACGGAAGACTCTGCAATTTCCGGCACGACACGCCCTCGTTCCGGCAACGAAGCCAGCGAAAGCGCCTGGTCAATGAGTTCGTTGCCAAACGTCCGCGCGCGACTGGAATTGTTCCGCGCGATGAAAGAGACAATCTCCCGCAAATCGTCCTGTGCCTGCGGAGTGAGGATTACTTTGAAGTCCATGCCGCCACCAATTTGCGCGCCTCCTCGGCGGGAACGCCTTCACCCCGGCGTGCCTGCTCCCGCGCCCGCTGGATGCCCGCCAGCAGTTCGATCTCGCGCGCAATTTCCGCCAGGGACGCGTCCTCCGGCAGTTTGGTAACGAGGTCAATGACCATTTCCCGGCTGCTCATGTGAAAACTATCTTCGCTTTCCGCTCAAAATGCAAGTGCGACCTGGCCACCACGTTTTTCCACCGCCTTCAACCCTCAACTTTCAACCCTCAACCATCAACAACTCCCAACCGGTCAGGAGAGAAATATGTCAAAATCAAGAACCGACCCGTTTTTTCGACGAAGGCTCCTTGTAGAATTCCTATGCCTAAATCTAAAACACGTATTGAGACAGACGGCGGCAATCATAACTACCAGTCAGCCATAGCAAGAATCGTTTCAATTTGTTCAATTAGTAAAAAGTTGTTCTTTTAGTGAAAAATGAATAACTTTGCGAATTATGAACCTGTATGAAAATCCCGCTCTTCAATGGCTGATGGAGCATCCCGGTGTGGGTATATTAATTACCATTTTGTGGCATTTGTGGGTTGCTGTTGCGCTGGCTATTATCTGCATTCAGCTTTACAAGCATAACGAGCGCGAGGAGCTAAAGAGAATTATGCGCCAGTTTGATGAAGAAACGCGAGAACGTGAAAAAAAGGAGAATCCTTTCAAGTCAGAACATCCCGACAAACGCTAAACGCCAAACGGTTAGACAACAGATGGTGAAGTCACTTGCCAAAGAATGTCAACTCACCGCGCTTCCGCGCGGCTTTGAGTTCCGCGCCAATGCGTTTTTCCGCCGCCGCCATTTCTTCCGGCGTCAAACCGTATTCCTGAAGCGCATAATCCGTGGAAACCACTTTCACGGGACGCAACGCCACAATCTTGCCCTCAAACATAAAGCCAACGTCTTCTCCTTGCGTCGCTTTTTTGAGCCAGTAGCCGAGCCGCCCGCGCCCCTCGGTAATTGTAAGAGTCTTCATACGCTCATGCGATCCAACATCATCGCCCCTTCCAGCGCAGTCTGGTTGCAAAGCGCAATGTCAGGATCTGCATTGGCGATATCCAGGAGCACTTCCCGAATGGCCCGCCGGTCGGCTTCGGAAAGCCCCGGCAATTCCTTGATGATTTCGGTCGCGCTCACGGAGGAAATTTAGCTTACTGGGCGGGGATTGTCAGGCGCAATAAACGCAAATTTTCGGAGGGCGGATTCCGCAACGCGGGAGAAGCCCAAACTTCAACCAAGAATGATAAGCTCTTGCCGGGGTCGTTCGTGATGAATGTCAGGTCGGTGGACATTGCCGTAGTTCTTTTCCCATACCCATGCCGCGTAAAAGGCGTTGCCTCACGCGGCGGGCACGCGTAACCGCGTAAAAGACTTCGTCTCACGCGGTGGGCACGCGTAAAGCCGCGCCGCGCGGACCACGTCCCTTTATTTACTCTCAGCCCCGTGGTGGCCACGCCACTTTACGGGGCCTCACGCGGTGACAGGAACATCGAATGAATGGAATCTGCGCAAATCGCGCAGTTAGTGGATTATAATAATGTGCTTTCCGGTTTTGACGCCGGAGCCCTGCGCCTGGCCGGTCATGGGCACGAAATGGATCGGCAGGACCGCCTGCCGGTCCAGTTTGCCGTCGTGCTTCCGCAGCAGCACCAGTTTCTGTTTCGACGACGACCCGACCGGAATAATCATCCGGCCACCGTCTTTGAGCTGGTCAATCAACGGTTGGGGCACCTTCCCCGGCGCGCAGGTGACAATGATGGCGTCGAACGGCGCGGCTTCGGGCCAGCCTTTGTAGCCGTCACCCGCGCGCGTGTGGACATTGGTGTAACCGAGCCGTTTGAGGCTGGCGGCGGCCTGGTTGGCCAGGTCCTTGATGATTTCGATGGTATAGACCTCCGCGGTCAGTTCGGCGAGCACGGCTGCCTGGTAGCCGGAGCCGGTGCCAATTTCGAGCACGCGATCCGCCGGCTTTGGCTCGAGCTGCTCGGTCATGAAGGCGACAACATAAGGTTCCGAGATGGGTTGGCCGTGGCCGATGGGGAGCGGACGGTCCTGGTAGGCCTGGGAACTCAGATGTTCGGGCACAAACTCGTGGCGCGGCACCTTGCCCATGGCGGCCAGGACCCGGGCATTGGTGATGCCGCGTCCGAGGCTGGCAAGTTCGGCCACCATGCGCTGCCGGGCGGGAGCAAAAGGGTCGTCGGCCGCAACCGCCGGTCGGGGTGAGACGAGGCCGGTCGCGGTCAGGATCATCAGACAGAGAGGTATTGGCAATGTTGACATTCGTGTTCTGATTCCAGATCGATCCCCAGACCCCACGTAAAAGGCCTTCGGCCTCACGTGGCAGGCCACGTAAAAGGCCAAACCCCGTGGGGGCCACGCCCCTTTACGGAGCTTTCAGCCTCACGTGGCAGGCCACGTAACCGCGTAAAAGACTTCCGTCTCACGTGGCGAGCATCGTAAGCCGCGGCGGAGCTTTCGCAAATACAAAACCGCGTAAAGCTACGCCACGCGGTTGGGAAGTTGGCAGATGGCCGCGTAAAAGGCTTCGCCTCACGCGGCGGGAAACATTCAACACTCAACTCCGACTTGCGTCGCGAGCAGGCATTCAACATTCAACATTCAACATTCAACGTCGAATCCCGGAAAACGCGGGACGGCTTCTGAAAGCCGCATCGAACCTCGAATTGGAACGAAGCGGCAAGCCGGCGCGGCAAGCCGCGTAAAAGGCCTTCAGCCTCACGCGGCAGGGGGGACGGATTGGATGGTTTACTTTTGGCGCGAGGCTGCTTGAATGAAATCATGTCCACAACACTGGCCGAACTCAAAAAGACCGCCATTACCAATTCATTGCGGAGCTGCCAGCTTTTCACCGGATTGCCCCAACCGGACCTTGAAAAAATCGCGGCGGTCTCGGTGGTAAAATCGCTGGAAAAGGGCGATTACCTCTTTCATGAAGGCGACGTGGCCACCGGCTTTTATGTCATCCAGCGCGGCGCGGTGAACATCCATCGCGTCAACGCCGCCGGCAAGGAGCAGATCATCCACGTCTTTCGCGCCGGCGAATCGTTCGCCGAAGCGGCGCTGGCGACACCGACCGGTTATCCCGCCGACGCGCGCGCCCTTGAACCCACGCAGGTTTTGCTGCTGCAAAAAGCGGGGATTTTGGAACTGCTCAAGCGCCAGCCGGAACTCGGGCTGCGGATGCTCGGCTCGATGAGCGGTCATTTGCGGGTGCTGATAGGGCAGATCGAAGACCTGACGCTCAAGGACGTGGAAACGCGCCTGGCCAACTGGCTGGTCAAGCGCTGTCCCAATCCGCAAGGCGAATCGCCGGTCAAGGTCGAATTGACCATGACCAAACGCGTGCTGGCGGCGGAACTGGGAACGGTCGGTGAAACCTTTTCCCGCACGCTGGCCAAATTCCGCGCGCAGAAACTCATCGCCGTCAAGGGCAGGACCGTCACGGTTCTTTCGCCGTCCCGGCTGAGCGCATTGCTCCGGCGGAACCTGGGAGAATAATGCCATTCCTCAGCGATGATCATCATATTCCCCGGACGGCAGGGCCGCGTTGCCGCGCGGCCACCTGCCGCACCGCGAAAAATTGTCGCTGTGATTCGGTAGGGCTGCGCTGCCGCGCAGCCCAAAACAATCGGGGCGGCGCGGTAGCACCGTCCTACCATTGCAGGCTGGCTTGATTTAACCGGACCTGGCCGTTTCCGTTCGTGCCGGCTCCTCCCCGCAATCAATTTTTCCGCTCCCGTTCCCAAAATGAAACCGAGAGTTTCGACCCGGCATAACTGATGGGAGCCAGCAGCGCCCCGAGAATCATCCATTCGCGCATTTCGCTTTGCCGCATTATTTCCGCCGCGAGGATGATCATCGCCAGCAGCAGCAGGGCCAGGGAAATGCCCCGATGAAAGCGGCGAAGTTCCGATTCCAGCCAGGAATCCACCCGGCTTTCCAAAAGGCGTCCGTCGTTGGAGTCGGTGCAGTTTTTCTTGATCTGGCAGCAATTGCACTTGTGGGCCGGCGCCCGGTAATGCGCGATGCGCCGTTCGAAGTCCGTATGGGCCCGCGACAAGTGGTGGCCGGTGGGACATTCCCACACGTCGAGCTTTCGTTTATAGACGAACCCGGAGTTTCGATAATGCTCCGAGCGACGGTGGGAATGACGGGCCAGGTATTCCAAGATCACCGTCACGCCAACCAGGAAGAGCGCGTAAACACCGGCCAGAACAACTTCGATGTGGATCCCGTGAATCATTGGCCGAATTTTTCCGATTCCTGAATGTCAGTGAAGAGCACGCCGTCCGGTTCCTCCCGCGGCGGCCGGGCTTTCAGGTGGCGCACACCGAGCCAGGCGAGGTAAAGGACCGGCAGCGTTCCGCCCACAATGAACAGCACGTCACCGGGCAGTCGCAGCCACTCCAGCAGGGCATTCGTGCGATCGGAGAGAAACGTCAGGGACCGGGCGTCGAAGTATCCCGCGCTGACCGAGTGATAGAGCTGCAGCAGCCCCAGCGGGAACAACGAAGCGAAAGTCATCCAGGCCAGCCCGAGATTGAGCGACCAGAAACTCAACTTCGCCGCGCGGTCGCTCCACAATTTTTCCGGGATCATGTAACGCAGGCAGAAGAGCGCCAGCCCGACGGCGAGCATGCCATAGACGCCCATCATGGCTGCGTGGGCATGATTGGCGGTGAGTGCCGTGCCGATTTCGTAATAGGAAACGATGGGAAGATTGATCAGAAAACCGAAAATTCCCGCGCCGAGAAAATTCCAGAATCCGACGGACGCCAGGAACATGACGGCCCAGAAATGAGGAAACGGNNATCACCTCCGCCGCCGAGAAAAACGCGCCCAGGGCCATGTGCATGGCCGGTTCGCCCGAGAAGTAGAGATGGTGCATCGTGCCAATGACACCGCCCGCCGAATAGAGCAGCACATCCAGGTAAATCAAACGCAAGGCCACGCGCTGGTGCACCACGCCGATGAGCACAAAAATGTAGGCGACCATGACCGTCGTGAACAATTCAAGGAAATCCTCCACCCACAAATGCACCACCCAGAACCGCCAGAAATCCGTCGTCGTAAAATTGGAATCCGTCCGGGCAAGCAAACCGACGGCGTAAAACGCGGGAATGGCCAGCGCGGAAAAGAAAAACAGCCAGGGCATGTTTCCCGCGTGTTCAACGCGCAGCCGGCCCCGCAGTCCCCGAAAAAGAATCACGACCCAAAAGGACAGGCCCACGGTCAACAAAATCTGCCAGAAGCGCCCCAGGTCGAGGTATTCAAAACCCTGATTGCCAAACCACGACCAACCCTTCTGAATCCATCCGTGAATGCCCGCGTATTCTCCGCCCAGGCTGCCGAAGACGACGATCGCCAGCGCGCCGAGCAGCGAATAGGAAAGCCAGCTCTGCCGGCGCGGTTCCCGCCCCGTGATCATCGGGACGAGAAAGATGCCCGCCGCCAGAAACGACGTGGCCACCCAGAAAATCGAGAGTTGCACGTGCCAGGTGCGGGCGAGGTTGAACGGCAGGACGCGCGCCAGGGCGAAACCGAAAAAATTCCCAATCTCGGCGCGGTAATGCTGGGTCGCACCGCCCGTGAGGGCTTGCAGCAGAAACAGCAACGACATGACGAGGAAGAACCATGCGCATGACCGCTGCGCCGGCGTCAGCAGCACCTCATCGGGCGGCCGGAACGCGATGCGCTGCTTCTCGCGTCCGTGCCAGCCGAGAAAATTCCACCGGCCAAAAGCGGCCAGCAACAGGCCGATGCCGCCCAGCAAGGCGACCAGGGAAAGCACGCTCCAAAGAACGGTGTCCGCCGTGGCATGATTGCCGACGAGGGATTCGGGCGGCCAATTATTCGTGTAGGAATGATCCCGGTTTGGGCGCAGGGCCGAAGCCGCCCACGCCGACCAACTGAAGAAAGCCGTGAGTTGCCGGATTTGTTCCGGATCGGTGATGGCGCCGGGGCGCAATCCATATTTGGTCGTGGGCGTTCCAAAAAAATCGGCGTAGTATTTTTCGAGCTTTTGGAACGCGTCCGTCTGCGCCGCGCTGTAGGCCAATATGCCGGTCACGCTGTCATAGTGGTTCGTTTTGAAGTCGGCGATGGTTTGCTGCCGGGCCGAATCCGAAGCGGACCCGCCATGGTAATCAATCGCCATCTCCGCCGCGCGATGCAAATAATCGGCGGTAAAATCAGGCCCCAGATACGCGCCGTGGCCAAAAATCGAGCCATACTCCATCAACCCGTTTTTGAGAAAAATTTCCTGGCCCGCCGTGACGTCCGTCCCGGTAAAAAGCACATTTCCATCCGGGTCAACCACCCGGGCCGGAATCGGCGGCTCGTCCGTGTAGGTCCGATACGCGAGCAGTCCGAGCACAAAGAAACCAAAGAGCATGACCAGACCCACCGCCTGGATCCATCCTTTGGAAACCAACAAACTTTGCTTCGATGATTCATTCATGGTTTTGCCTCATTTGGTTTTTTATGATCGCACAAAATGCAGATTTAATCTCCATCTCCCTGGACAAATTTTTTGCAATGTCCACAGCCGGATTAAGGGTCTGCGGAACTGCCGGTCGCACCGGCCACGGTCCTGGTGCAGGCATGTTTTCCCCTGCGGGTATCGGCAACAAGTTAATAGGGTGAATCAATTGACCGGCGTCAAGTTTTCAGGGGTTTCCCAAAGTTGAGGCGGGCCGGTCCTGCCGTTGATAAATGAACTGGCTGAATACTTGACCTGCGTCAAAGCCAGACCCGTCGTTTTCAGGGATGCTGATGGTGTGAAACCGGTTTTGGAAACAATGGGCGTGGAAGCAAAAGAACAGTCCGTGACCGGCACCAAGCTCCAATTGCCCCTGAATAAATCCGTCAGCCGGCGTCTGGTGCGGGAGTGGAAAACGATGGCCGCGATGGTCCGGTGTTATTGCCACGATCACCACGAGACAACGGCCGGCCTTTGCCCGGAATGCCGGGGACTGTTGGACTATGCCACTCTGCGGCTGGACCGCTGCCGGTTTGGGGCCGGGAAACCAACCTGCGCCCATTGTCCGGTTCATTGTTATCAGCGCAACCGGCGCGACCAGGTAAAAACAGTCATGCGATATGCCGGCCCCCGCATGCTCGGGCATCACCCGATTTTGAGCCTCCGGCACTGGTTGGATGGTTTCCGCAAGGCTCCGCCGCTGAACAATGAAGCTGCTCACGCCGGCAACTTTTAATCACGACACCATAAAACAAAACATGAATACAACGATACCCACCACTCCCGCTGAAAATCTGATTGGCCCGGATAAAGTCATGGACGTCCGGGAAATCCCGTGCTCCATCAAACACGGACTGATCCTGCGCACCTGTCTGGAACTGCCGGTCGGCGGCCATTTTATTTTGCTGAACGGCCGTGACCCGGTGCATTTGTACGACCAGATTTCCACCTCATGGCCGGGAGCATTCGGCTGGGATTATCTGGTCAAACAACCGGATGAAGTCCGGGTCAAGATCACCAAGCTGAACGCCGTGAAGGAGGATTCGGATTTGCCGGCCGGTCATGCGTGTTCCGCGTAGTTCGCGATTGAAAGAAAAGCGTTCGTCGGGTCACCGAACACAGCAGCCGGGACGCACTGCCTACCCTGCGGCAGGTCGGTGTGGCCCATCAAATACCGGTCGTATTCACGCGCGGCGCCGCGGCCTTCCTCCTGACCATAATCCATTCAGAACCGAAGAATCAACGGCTTATCAGCCGATAAAATCGGTTCGCTCCGACCGGGCTATTCGTAACCGCGAATACATTTCCGACCAAGACTGGCAAATCAGTCATACTGTTCCAGTTATCCGGCAAAAGCAGATTCGTCGTGGATTGAAGTGTGAAATCCCCATAATAAGCGGGCCATGAGATCACGACGCTGTTCCTGCCTTGGCCGAGACTCAAATCCGGATTGCCCAACTCGAATGCGCCGATGTCACTGCCATCGCCTCCCATGTAGTTCGGAATGGAAATGAAGTCATAAGGGCGCGGGGCACCCCGCTCGTCCGTGGTCAAGCCGAAGCTGAGACCGGCATCGGTCACCAGACTGGTCAGCGTGGTTGCATGCGTCGGAAGACCCCCGCCGTTTTGAGCCAGCGGGCCGAGTTGCGGGTGCAGCGGAGAGGGAACTGTTCCGACCCTGGTTGTAGGATTATTACCTGCGCAAAACATTGGGTCGTCGGAACCAATATAGTTGGCTCCTTCGTCAATGAAGCCTATGAAATAGTTTGAGTCGTGGCCGCTGGAAAAATTGTCCGCGAGAATCGTGTTGCCAATAGAGGATTGGCAAGTGATTGCGTAACCAATAACTCCGCCGGCGGTTCCGGAGCTTGAATTGCCGCTGGCCCCAGGAGGCGCACCATTTCCGCCCAAACCACCAATTCCGCCAAACGCCGAGTTGGAAACGATGGTGTCACAGTAGAAATCGGCGAGGAGGGTCGCGATTGCCCCACCTGCTCCCGAAGCGCCATCACCGCCTGGGCCACCGGAACCATTGACATTATCGCCTCCCTTGCCTCCCAAGCCGCCCCCAACCCGGTTACCGGAAAGGGTGGAGTTTTGGAGCTGGCGACCATGCAGAGCTGCGGTTCCAGAGAGGTTGATAGCACCCCCTTGCCCGCCACCACCACTACCGCCCGCCCCACCAATGACCCCTGTGGCAGGATTATAGTTGGTTCCGCCGGCACCCCCGTCGCCGCCGATAGTGCGGTTATCGGAAAACGTGCAGTTAACTATGAACACTTTGCCTGTGGCATAGAGTGCCCCACCTTCTCCCACACCGCCATCGCCGCCGTTGCCCGGTGTGAAGGTATCGCCGAAAGGATTGTCCCCTCCTCGACCACCTTGGCCACCTCGAACCGTGTTGTGGGTGATCCAGCAATTTGAGAGATCCAACCAGTCACTATTGGAATCGTTCAAAATGGCTCCGCCATGGGCGCTGCCTCCGGCCATTCCGTTCTGGCCATTGCCACCGTCCAAACCTTTTGCACCGACCACATAACCGTTTGTGATTGTCATCCCGGAAAGAACGACCGGGTTGCCGCCGGTGATGAAGGCACGGTCAACGTGGTTGGCATCCACGACCAGCGCTGAAGCCCCCGGTCCATACACGTAGAGTGTGTGGGGTATGTTAATGGCCGAGTTGAGCAGGATTGTGCCGCTGACGGCAAATTGAATGGTGTCGCCGGAGACGCTCGCCGCGACCAGGTCGCGCAAGGAGCCGGGGCCGTTGTCCGCCAGCGATGTCACGGTGAGAACATTTGCCCGTAGAGAAAATTTTACTAGAAGAATCAAAAAAGCTGTTACGACAATTCTGTATCTCATATTTTAAAATCCTTTGAATTGCTGATGCCACGAACCTCATAAATTCTCAGGCGCAAGTTTGACTGTAGAAAATATTAACACCTATGGTCTCGACAATCAAACTCCAAGTTTGGCGAAGCATTTTTCCCAGGTGTCCGCCGACACACCGCGAAGCATGCGGGGGGAAATTAAGGCAAATCCGTCTCACCCATCAGGAAGCGGTCGCATTCACGCGCGGCGCCGCGGCCTTCGTTGAACGCCCACACGACCAGGCTTTGGCCGCGACGGCAGTCGCCGCAGGCGAAGACGCCCTTGAGGTTCGTCGAGTATTTCTCGAATTCGGCCTTCACGTTCGTGCGCGGGTCGCGTTCGAGCTTGAGCGCGTCGAGCAGCGGCTGTTCCGGTCCGAGAAAGCCCATCGCCAGCAGCACCAGTTGCGCGGGCAAAACCTTTTCCGTGCCGGGCACGTTCTTCGGAATGTACTGGCCCTTGTCGTTTTTCTCCCATTTCACCTGCACGGTGTGGACGGCCTTGACCTGGCCGTTCGCATCGCCTTCAAACTTCGTCGCGGTGGTGAGATAAACGCGCGGGTCGGCGCCGAATTTCGCGGCGGCTTCCACCTGGCCGTAGTCCATGAGATAAATCTTCGGCCATTCGGGCCACGGATTGTCCGCTGCGCGCTCCAGCGACGGCTTGGGCAAAATCTCAAGCTGCACCAGGCTCCGGCAGGCGTGACGCATCGAAGTGCCCACGCAGTCCGTGCCGGTGTCGCCACCGCCAATGACGACGATGTCCTTGCCGGCGGCGGAAATAAAACTGCCGTTCTTTTTGCCGTCGAGAATGCTCCTCGTGTTCGCGGTGAGAAATTCCATCGCAAAATGGACGCCTTTGAGGTTCCGGTCTTCCACCGGCAAATCACGCGGCCTGGTGGCGCCCGTGGCGAGAATGATGGCGTCGAATTCCTTGAGCAGTTTTTCCGCCGGATAATTTCCGCCCACGTCGGTGTTGCAGACGAACTGGATGCCTTCGGCTTCGAGCTGCCGGATGCGGCGCATCACGACCTCTTCCTTGTCGAGCTTCATGTTCGGGATGCCGTACATGAGCAGCCCACCGGGACGGTCGGCACGCTCGAAAACGGTGACGGTGTGACCGGCCTTGTTCAGTTGCGCGGCGGCGCAGAGTCCCGCCGGGCCGGAGCCGACCACGGCGACCTTTTTGCCGGTGCGCTGCTTCGGCGGTTCGGCAGTGACCCAGCCTTCGTCCCAGCCCTTGTCAATGAGGGCGCACTCGATGTTTTTGATGGTGACGGGCGGGGCGTTGATGCCGAGCACGCACGAACCTTCGCACGGCGCGGGGCAGACGCGGCCGGTGAATTCGGGAAAATTGTTCGTCTTGTGGAGCCGTTCGAGCGCCTCCTTCCACAGGCCGCGATAGACGAGGTCGTTCCATTCCGGGATGAGGTTGTGGATGGGGCAGCCGCTGGCCATGCCGCTGAGGAGCACGCCGGTGTGGCAAAAGGGAATGCCGCAGTCCATGCAGCGCGCGCCTTGTTTGCGCAGGCCGGCCTCCGGCAGGTGCAGGTGAAATTCATTCCAGTCGCGGATACGTTCGATGGCCGAACGGTCCGCCGGCAGTTCGCGCAGATACTCGATGAATCCCGTGGGTTTACCCATTTAAGTTCCAATTTTAACGCAAAGGGGCAGCACGGCAAAGCCGCAACCAAATCTTTTTGGNNGCCACGCCGCTTTGGAAGCTCTGTCCGCAGTCGAAAAGCGGTGTCGCCGCTGCGCTCTGCCACCGCAGTCCAAAATCCTCGCGGTTTTCGAAGATTCTGACGGATAGCAGTGCAAAGAAGCAAAGCTCGCAAAGAAAATCAAATTATTTTCCGGGTTTTTCATCCTGGCGTCTTTGCGTTGAATTTCATCCACCCATTACCCGCCGCCGACGCGCGCGACGTCGCGGACGTTTTCCTCGAACGCGGCCATAATGGCTTCGTCGCCGGTCAGGCCCTGTTCCTTCACCTTCTTCATGGATTCGAGCACGCGCTGGTAGTCCTTCGGCATCACCTTGACGAACTTCGGCACGAGCTTCCGCCAGTCCGCCAGCACCTTCGCCGCGCGCTCGCTCTTCGTGTAGGCCTGGTGGCGCTGGATCAATTTCCAGATGATCTCGATTTCGTCGGCGTCCTTCAAGGTTTCGAGGCTGACCATTTCCTGGTTGCAATGCGCCGGGAAATCGCCGGCTTCATCCAGCACGTAGGCAATGCCGCCGGACATGCCCGCGGCGAAGTTGCGCCCGGTCCGGCCCAGCACAATCACGCGGCCGCCGGTCATGTATTCGCAGCCATGATCGCCGATGGCCTCGACGACGGCGTTCACGCCGCTGTTCCGCACGCCGAAACGTTCGCCCGCCATGCCGCGCACGAATGCCTCGCCGCTCGTGGCTCCATAGAATGCCACGTTGCCAATGATGATGTTTTCCCCGGCGACAAAGGTCGAACCCTTCGGGGGATAGACGATGATTTTGCCGCCGCTGAGACCCTTGCCCAAATAATCGTTCGCGTCGCCTTCGAGTTCGAGCGTCATGCCCTTGGGAATGAACGCGCCGAAGCTCTGACCCGCGCTGCCGGTGAACTTGAGATTAATCGTGTCCTCCGGCAGGCCGTTTGGACCCCACTTCTTCGTCACCTCGCTGCCGGTGATGGTGCCGACGACGCGGTTGACGTTGCGGATGGGCAGGTCGGCGTGGACGCGCTCGCTGCGTTCGATGGCCGGCTCGCAGATGTCCAGCAACCGTGTCACGTCGAGCGACTTTTTAATGCCGTGATCCTGGTCAATCTGCCGGTAGCGCACGACCTCCGGCCAGACATCCGGCCGATGCAAAATGCTTGTGAAGTCGAGGCCCTTCGCCTTCCAATGCTCAATCGCCTTCCGCGGGGCCAGCTTGTCCGTGCGGCCGATCATTTCGTTCACCGTCCGGAAGCCAAGTTTCGCCATGATCTCGCGCAATTCCCCGGCAACGAACCGCATGAAATTGACCACGTGGTCCGGGCTGCCCGTGAAGAATTTGCGGAGCTGCGGGTCCTGGGTGGCCACGCCCACCGGGCAGGTGTTCAAATGGCACACACGCATCATGAGGCAGCCGAGCGCAACGAGCGGCGCGGTCGCGAAACCAAATTCCTCCGCGCCGAGCAGCGCGGCGACCGCCACGTCGCGGCCCGTCTTGAGCTGGCCGTCGGCCTCGACATAAATGCGGCTGCGGAGATTGTTGAGCACGAGCGTCTGGTGCGTCTCGGCCAGGCCCAGTTCCCACGGAATGCCCGAATGCTTGATTGAAGAGAGGGGGGACGCGCCCGTGCCGCCGTCGTAACCGCTGATGAGCACCACGTCGGCGTGCGCCTTGGCGACGCCTACGGCGACGGTGCCCACGCCGACCTCCGCGACCAGCTTCACGCTCACGCGCGCGTTGCGGTTCGCGTTCTTCAAGTCGTGGATCAACTGGGCGAGATCTTCGATGGAATAAATGTCGTGGTGCGGCGGCGGCGAAATCAGACCGACGCCCGGCGTGGTAAGCCGCGTTTTGGCGATCCACGGATAAACCTTGCGGCCGGGCAGTTCGCCGCCTTCGCCCGGCTTCGCGCCCTGGGCCATCTTGATCTGAAGCTCCTTCGCGTTGACGAGGTACTGGCTCGTCACGCCGAAGCGGCCGGATGCGACCTGCTTGATCGCGCTGTTTTTCGAGTCACCGTTGGGCAACGGAACGTAGCGCTCGGGGTCTTCGCCGCCTTCGCCGGTGTTGCTTTTGCCGCCGAGGCGGTTCATGGCGATGGCGAGCGCCTCGTGCGTTTCCTGGCTGATCGAGCCGTAACTCATCGCGCCGGTCTTGAACCGTTTCACGATTTCTTCGACCGGCTCAACCTCTTCGATGGGCACGGGTTTCTCCGCCCAACTGAAATCGAGCAGTCCGCGCAGCGTGCAGAGGTTTTGCGCCTGGTGGTTGATCAATTCCGCGTATTCCTTGAACAGCTTGTAGCTGCCGAGGCGGCAGGCGATTTGCAGCTTGTGGATGGATTGCGGGTTGAACAGGTGGAATTCGCCGTCGCTGCGCCACTGGTACTGGCCACCGGGGTCAAGCCCCGACGAGTCGGGATTGACCGGGCGATCGGGAAACGCCTGGCGGTGGCGGGCCAGCGCCTCTTCGGCCAGCACCTCCAGGCCGACACCTTCGATGCGCGACACCGTCCAGGTGAAGTACCGGTCAATGACAGTGTGGTTCAACCCGATGGCCTCGAAAATCTGCGCGCCACGATAGCTCTGGATGGTGGAGATGCCCATCTTGGCCATCGTTTTTACCACGCCTTTGACCACCGCCTTGATGTATTTTTTTATGGCGGTCTTGTGGTCCATGTCCACGAGCAATCCCTCGCGGATCATGTCGTCGAGCGACTCGAACGCGAGGTAGGGATTGATGGCGCTGCAACCGTAGCCGATGAGCAACGCAAAATGGTGAACTTCGCGCGGCTCGCCCGATTCGAGCACGAGCCCGACGCGCGTGCGCGTGCCTTGCCGGATCAAATGATGATGCAGGCCGGACAAGGCGAGCAAGGCGGGAATCGGCGCGTTTTCGGCGCTGATGCCACGGTCGGAAAGAATGATGATGTTCGAGCCTCNNCGGTCCACGTGCCGGAGCTTTTCCAGATCCTCGTCCGCAAGGATGGGATGCTCCAGCCTGATCATGCGGCAGCTTTTGGGGGTGGGCTCAAGCAGGTTGCCCTCCGAGCCGATCATCGTTTCCGTGGAGGTGATGATTTCCTCGCGGATGGGGTCGATCGGCGGGTTGGTGACCTGCGCGAAGAGCTGTTTGAAATAGTTGTAGAGCAGTTGCGGCTTGTTCGAGAGCACCGCGAGCGGCGTGTCCGTGCCCATCGAGCCGAGCGGCTGCACGCTGTCGTTGGCCATGGGGCCGAGAATAAGCCGCAGGTCCTCGAACGTGTAGCCGAACGCCTGCTGGCGCTGGAGCACGGTCCGGTGATCCGGTTCGTGAACGTGCGGCGGCTCGGGCAAATCTTCAAGCAGCACGTGGTTCCGGTTGAGCCAGACCTGATACGGATGCTCCGTGGCAACCTTGTTCTTCAGCTCCTCGTCCGCCACGATGCGGCCCTGCTCGGTATCAATCAGGAACATCCGGCCGGGCTGCAGGCGGCCTTTCTGGACGATCATTTCCGGCGGAATGTCGAGCACGCCGACTTCGCTGGCCATGATGACGCGGTCGTCCTTCGTCACGTAGTACCGCGAGGGGCGCAGGCCGTTGCGGTCGAGCACCGCGCCAATGCGCACGCCGTCGGTGAACGCGATGGAGGCGGGGCCGTCCCACGGTTCCTGCAGGCAGGAATGGTATTCGTAGAACGCCCGTTTTTCCGCGTTCATGCTCTCGTGATTTTCCCACGGCTCGGGAATCATCATCATCA
>PMOA01000151.1:0-34431 GCA_003161635.1 Limisphaerales bacterium | reverse complement strand
GTGTTGATTTCGCCGTTGTGCGCCACGTAACGGTAGGGATGCGCGCGTTCCCAGGTGGGAAACGTGTTCGTGCTGAAACGCGAATGCACGAGGCACAGCGCGCTGGCCAGCGCCGGGTCCGTGAGGTCCGGATAATATTTTTCCACCTGTTCCGGCATCAGCATGCCCTTGTAGATCATCGTTTTGCAAGACAGGCTGCAGACGTAAAACTTGTCGCCGCCCTGAATGCCCGATGCGCGGATGCCCCGCTCCGCCAGTTTGCGGATGACGTAGAGCTTGCGCTCGAACGCCAGGTCGTCGCCCAAGCCGTCGGGACGCGCGATGAATACCTGGCGCACCACTGGTTCGGATGCAATCGCGGTTTGACCCAACGAACCGTGTTCGGTGGGCACGGTCCGCCAGCCCAACAGGCGCAGACCTTCCGTGGCGACGATATCCTCGAAGAGCACCTCGCACTTGTAGCGTTCCGTGGGATGCGGCGGCAGAAAGACCATGCCGACGCCGTATTCGCCCGGTCCGGGCAGGGCGATCTTCACTTCGCGGCACGCCTCCTCCAGGAACGCGTGGGGCACCTGCATCAGGATGCCCGCCCCGTCGCCGGTGTTCGCCTCGGAACCGCACGCGCCGCGGTGCTGAAGGCTGCGCAACACCTGCAACGCCTGCTGGACGATGGTGTGCGACTTTTTGCCCTTGATGTTGACCACAAAGCCCACGCCACACGCTTCATGCTCGAAGCGCGGATCGTAAAGACCTTGTTTCAACGGCGCGGCGCCTGGCGCCCGCGCCGGGTTGTTAGGTCGCTGCGTTGTTTTACTGGTCATCGCTTGGCGATTGTCGCCTTTTGTTCTCTTATTCTTGACATAATTATTGCTGTTGCGCAATAAATGATTTTGGGATTCCTCAATATTTTCGATGGGACACCTGGTTTTTCCGGCATCGCAGAGCGATGTGTCGAATGTAGACGTGGGCTTCAGCCCACGGGCCACACCGGCCATGGGAGGCGTCGCGTAGCGACGCTTGAGCGCGTTTGGTTCAACCGTCGCTCCGCGACGCACCCACACGGGCTGGCAAACCGTGGACTTGAAGTCCACGGCTACCTTCAGCAGGTCGCTCCGCGACCACTGATTTCCCCGGTTTGGTTTGGCTGGATAAAACCGCTGCCGCAAAAATAATCTGTTACCTTTTCGCACCGGCGTAAATGATATGAGTGAAATGCTGAATGACGACCTGACCCTGCTGCGAGAATATGCCCGGCCTGCCGCGACGGCGCGCGAGCAAGGCGGGCGCAATTCTGAGGAAGCGTTCGCCGCGCTCGTCTCGCACCACGTCAATCTCGTTTATTCCGTGGCGTTGCGGCAGGTGCGCGACCCGCATCTGGCCGAGGAAATCACGCAGGCGGTTTTCATCATTCTGGCGCGCAAGGCGACGGCGCTCAGCCCGAAGACCATTTTGCCCGGCTGGCTCTGCCGCACGGCGCGTTACGCGAGCGCCAATGCGCTGACCATTCAACGACGGCGGCAACGCCGCGAACAGGAGGCGCACATGCAATCCATCTTGAATGAAGCCGCGAACGAACCGGCGGAAACCTGGAATCAAATCGCTCCGTTGCTGGATGGAGCGATGGAAAAACTTGGAAAGAAAGATCACGATGCCGTCGTGCTGCGATTTTTTGAAGGCCGAAATTTCAAGGAAGTCGGCGCGGCATTGGGCGCGAGCGAAGACGCGGCGAAGATGCGCGTGAACCGCGCGCTGGAAAAACTGCGGATATTTTTCACGAAACGCGGGGTGGGCTCAACCACGGCCATCATTGCCGGAACGATGGCCGCCAATTCCGTTCAAGCCGCGCCAGTGGCGCTGGCAAAATCCGTCACTGTCGTGGCGATTGCCAAAGGGGCGGCAGCCACCGGTTCAACCTTAACCCTCATCAAAGGAGCATTGAAAATTATGGCATGGACAAAAGCGAAAACGGCGGTTGCCGTCGGCGTGGGTGTTTTGCTTGCGGCGGGAACCACGACGCTCACAATCAAAGAAATTAAGGAGCACAAAACATATTCAGTTGAATTCAAAAAAGTGCTGGTCGTGGTTCAGGACGAAGATGGCAAACCTGTTGAGGGGGCAACGATTCTCCCCGATGGTTTTCGTGTGAAAGGCATTCATGGGGCGGATGCGTATGGCTGGAACAAAAAGTTGTTTGGCCCACCGGAAAAAGCCGTCACCGATCGCGATGGCAAAGCGTATGTAAAATATCCGGTGGAAGGTATTCCAGAGGAAAAAGAGTTCACCGGCAAACTCATCTTCTCGGTGTCCCACCCTGAATTTTCGACTGTACGGCCACAGGAATATTCGGTTGACAGCCCGGAGCAACCTATTCAATTGACCCACGGCATTCACCTGGAGGTGGCAGGATATGTCGGCAGCGATCATCAGGCGGTGACCGAACTGGTTCCCAATCTCAATGAAGAGATTATTCACAAGGAAGATTGGCAAAAAATGGAAAACGGAGTTTATGCTTTTCATAAACTGTCTCCGGGAGGACATTTGATCCAGCTAATGGGACGGCTGCCTTCAGGTGAGATTGTTTACAGCGAAAGTTTCGCCTTCACCACTGAAAAGGGAAAGGAATATAATTTTGCCCTGAAGATGAAGCTAGGCATCCGGCTGGAAGGTCGCCTTGACGACAAGGTGCCAAGGCCGGTGAAAAACGGCCGGGTATTGATCAGTGTCCGGCCAAATGAATTTCCTGCGTGGAACAACTATGCGGCCGTGGACGACATCTTAAAAAAATACCCAAACTTTTATCCTTGGAAAAGCTACCGCCCGATAACTGAGGATGGGACATTTGTTTTTGAATCCATTCCTCCTGGAGGATTGGATGTGATTGTGCATGGCGATGGATTTGTTTCACAAAGCGGAGGTGATTTCTCGCAGCGGATCAACTCTAAATTGGTAAAGGTTCCAGGTTTTGCCCTGCCGCAGCCTTTTTCGCTGGTGGCTCCAACAACAAAAATTGAGGTTGTGACCGAACCCACCGCGACCTTGGAACTGACGGCCAAGACCAAATGGGGAAAGCCGGTTGCAGGTGCCACCGTTTATCTCAATCCAAACGTAGTGCGGATGAATGGAATCTTTGGCAATATGAGACAATCCAACGAAGAGCCTTTTCGAACACTGGCGCCCCTCCCTGACGTCCCATATTCTGCCACCACGGACAAAAACGGTGTCGCTGTCATTCGGAATGTTCCTGCCACAACCCGGGGGATGGAAGTGTATCATCCTCAATTCCAAGTCCCCCTGCAGGAACCCAAGGGCTGGCGTGACCGGCACATACGCATGACGTTCTCGCCGGGAGCAACTAATCAATTTGAGCTTACGCTAGAGCCCAAAGGCAAAGATTTCATCGGAAACAATTGAATTCTGTCTGTAAAGTTCCCCCACGACGGCGCGCACGGAGTAACGCGCCCTACCATCAACGCCAGCATTTTTGAGTGCGGTGGTTCTCGGCCGCTTTTGAACGGAAGCCTAATTTTTTCCAGCTACCCTTCGCAAACCATTTTACACGCCGCCCGCATATTGTATAATGTCCTTCTGTGAATTCGCAAAAGCGTCAGCGCGTCGTCGTCGGCATGAGCGGTGGAGTGGACTCCTCCGCTACCGCCGCGCTGTTGCTGGAGCAGGGTTATGAGGTCATCGGCATCACGCTCAAGCTCTGGCCGCAGGATTGCGTGAACCGCGCCGAGGACAAGTGCTGCGGCCCGCAGGCCGTCACCGACGCCCGCGCGGTCTGCCACAAACTCGGCGTCCCCTACTACCTCATTGACGAGTCGGCGGAGTTTCAGAGCAAGGTCATCCAGTATTTTGCCGACGAATACAAGGTCGGTCGCACGCCGAATCCGTGCGTGCTGTGCAATCAGAATTTGAAGTTTGGGCGGCTGATTGATCGCGCCGACCAGCTCGGCGCGCAATTCATCGCCACCGGCCATTTCGCGCGGGTGGAATTTTCCCCTCAACCGGTTGGTAGGGCTGACCTGCCGGTCAGCCCGGACGCGCAGCAGCGCGTCCCTACCAAATTCCCTGGGCGCCATCTCCTCAAGCGCGGGCGCGATTTGAAGAAGGATCAAAGCTACTTTCTTTTTTCGCTGCGGCAGGACCAGCTCGCGCGCGCCATGTTCCCACTCGGCGAAAAGACCAAGAGCGACACCCGCGAAGTCGCGCGGCATTGCCAGCTCAAGACCGCCGACAAGGAGGAGAGCATGGAAATCTGCTTCGTGCCGGACAACGACTACGGGAAATTTCTCCGGGAGGCGAACCTCGTGCAGAAGCATCGTGGCGACATTGTGGATTTGCACGGGCGCGTCCTCGGCCACCACGACGGCATCGAATTTTACACCATCGGCCAGCGCAAAGGCCTGGGCATCACCACGCCCAAGCCGGTTTATGTGATTGAACTGGACGTGGAAAATAATCGCGTCGTCGTGGGGGACGACTCGGCGCTCGACCGCGACGAATTTGTTGTGGAACGTTGTAACTGGCATCCGTTCGATGATTTGACCGGGCCGGTCGAAGTGACGGCGAAGATTCGTTACAACCATCCCGGCACGGCTGCGACGGTGACGCCGTTGGAAAATAATTCCGTGCGCGTGAAACTGCACACGCCGCAACGCGCCATCACGCCCGGTCAAGCGGCTGTATTTTATCAGGATGATCTGGTGGTCGGCGGCGGGTGGATTGCGCGGTAGGAATCAATTGCCGGGCATTTGACAGTGCGCGGAAGTCGGTGCATGGTTTCCGCCATGAAAACAACTTTGCTTTTGCTCGCTACGATTATGACGACCACCCTTTCCATTCACGCGGCGGATTCGCTTTACGACATTCCGCTCAAGGACATTGACGGCAAGAACACCTCACTGAAGCCGTATCAGGGCAAAGTCATGCTCATTGTCAACGTCGCATCGAAATGCGGATTCACTCCGCAATACACGGCGCTCGAAGCGCTCCACCAGAAATACGCAGCGCAGGGGCTGGTCGTGTGCGGTTTCCCGTGCAACCAGTTTGGCGGGCAGGAACCGGGCACGGACGCGGAGATCAAGGAATTCTGCACGTCGAAATACAGCGTGACCTTTCCGATGTTCGACAAACTGGAAGTCAACGGCGCGAACCGCCATCCGCTTTACGTCGCGCTGGCCGGCAAGAACTCGCCGTTTCCCGGCAACATCAAATGGAATTTTACCAAGTTCCTGATCGGCCGGGACGGCAAAATCCTGAACCGCTTCGATTCCAAGGTGAAACCGGATTCGGCGGAAGTGACCAAAGCCATCGAAGCCGCGCTCGCGGCGAAATAAAGCCGTGCCCGGCCAGGCGGCTGTGTTTTATCAGGACGATTTGGTGGTCGGCGGCGGGTGGATTGTGCGGTAATTCTCGTTAACCCATAGGAGACGACGTGAGGAGTCTCTGACTGAAAATCTAAAACCAAGATTTGAAATGAGTCTCGTTACCTCGACTCCTACAATTTTTATTCCGTCACCAATTCCGCTGCGCCCGCGTTCGCTTTCACCTGTTCGGGATTTTTGCAGCCGCAGATCACGGAGGACACCAGCGGGTCTTGCAGGCACCACGCCATGGCCCAGTTCGCCATCGGCATGCCGGCAGGCACTTCGGTCTTTTGCAGGCGCTCGACTTCCGCAAGGTCGCGTTTCAATTTTTCCGCGTCAAAGGTGGCGCGCACGTCGTTGGCGGCGAACGTCACGCCTTGTTTATATTTGCCGGTGAGCAGTCCGCTGGCGAGCGGCACGCGCCCGATGATGCCGAGCTGGTCGCGGCGCGCGTGCGGGAAATAAATCTGCTCTGGCCGGCGGTCGAGGCGGTTGTAGAAGACCTGCAACGCCTCCGCGCCGAACCGCGCGGCTTCACGCGCCTGAAGCTCGCTACCTTTCTGCAAAATGGAAACGCCGAGGTGGCGGATTTTGCCCGCGCGTTTCTGTTCGGCGAGCATCGTCCAGAGTTCCTGGTTTTGAAAAATTTCGTCCGAGCCGGAATGAAATTGATAAAGGTCAATCACGTCCACGTGCAGCGCCCGGAGCGAGGCTTCGAGCTGGGCGCGCACACCGTCCACGGAAAAATCATCCGTGCGGTTCATGAAGCTGTGGAAATGGTGGCCAAACTTGGTGGCCACAATCCAGCGTGAGCGGTCGTGGCGCGCGAGGTAGTCGCCGACAAGCCGTTCGGACAGGTGGTCGCCGTAACATTCGGCGGTGTCAATGAGGTTGATCCCGCATTCCCCCGCCGCGTCCAGGATGGCGTCGGCCTCGGTTTGTGAGAAGTCGCGGCCCCACTCGCCGCCAAACTGCCAGGTGCCGAGGCCAATGACGGATACGCGCAAACCCGTGCGCCCAAGAATTCGACAACGCATGTCTGATGCTAACGCGGTTTGATCCGGTTGTCCCGCCTGATTATCACACTGCCTCTCAAAGAGGCGCAGCTTGACACCACCAAGTTTGGGCCAACCGGCAGGTTTGCCCTGCCATCGTTGGTGGCAGTGTCAAGGTGCCGCCCTTCTTGATTCGAATTCAAAAATGGCGCTTGCCTCAACGCCTGTCGCCACATATAGTTTGCGCTCTTTTGTAATTAAGATTTATGCGACGACCCAAAGGCATCAAAACGAGAAAGTCCGTGGCCAAGCGGTTCAAGATCACCGGCACCGGCAAAGTTCTGCGCCGCCACGCCGGCAACCGCCACCTGGCCCAGACCAAAAATCCCAAGCGCCGCCGCCGTCTCCGCGGCATTGTGGTCGTTGATGCGACCGATACTTACCGTATCACGCAAAATCTGCCGTTCAGCCACTGATTTTTCCATCAACTCTCAACCCTCAACTTTCAACTGATTCATGCGAGTTACCAACGCCGCCGCCTCCCGCAAACGCCGCAAACGGATGGTCACAGCCGCCAAAGGCTTCCGGATGCGGCGCTCGAAACTTTACCGCTACGCCTCCGACGCCGTTGATCATGGCCGGCAATATGCCTACCGCGACCGCCGCGTCAAGAAACGCACCTTCCGTTATCTCTGGCAGGTGCGCATCAACGCCGCCGCCCGTGCCGCCGGCATTACCTACAGCCGCTTTATTGAAGGCCTCAAGGCCGCGAAAGTCGCGCTCGACCGCAAGATTCTCGCCGACCTCGCCGCCACCGATGCTGCCGCGTTTACTCACCTGGTGAAGATCGCCCAGGACGCGCTCAAGGCCAAAGGCGTGAAAGCGCAGGAAGTTTAAAGTTTTCAGTTTCAAGTTTTCCGACGGGCGGCCAGCAATGGTGCGCCCGTTTTGTTTTTGCCGGAGCGCGGCTGTGTGCAANNGTGTGCGAAGCATCAGCCGCAGCACGTTCGTCATTCCCAACCTGCTGCGGCTGGGTCTGCGACCACAGCCGCGCTCCGGTGAAATGTTGCAGTTAAATTTCTTTTGTGACTTTTGAGACTTTTTGCGGCTAAATCTAGATATGTCTTTGCTGAACGACATCGAACCATTGAAAGAAACCGCGCTCGCGGAATTGAAAAGTGCGCCCGACCTCGCCGCACTCGAACAGACCAAGGGCGCGTGGCTCGGCGCCAACGGCAAGTTCACCGCGCTGATGAAACAACTCGGCACGCTCTCAAAAGAGGAAAAGCCCGCCGCCGGCAAATTTATCAACGCCGCCAAGGTCGAACTCGAAGCCGCACTCGCCGAACGCCGCGCTGAACTCGAACTCAAAGCCGCGCTGCCCAAGGAACCGACCGACTTCACCCTGCCCGGCCGCCGCCGCGCGCTCGGAAAACTCCATCCGCTCACGCAGGTGACCGAAGACATCGTTCGCGCCTTCCGCAAGCTCGGCTTCGCCGTCGCGGACGGGCCGGAAATCGAGGACGAATATCATTGTTTCGACGCGCTCAACACACCCGCCGACCATCCCGCGCGCGACACGCAGGATACATTTTATCTTAACGTGCTCGGAGCGTCCCGCTCCGAGAGCCATGCTGCCGGCGAGACGCCGGCAGCATGTTCACTGCTTCTCCGCACCCACACCTCGTCCGTGCAAATCCGCGTGATGAAATCGCAGCCGCCGCCCGTGCGCATCATTGTGCCGGGACGCGTGTATCGCCGCGACAACGCCGACGCCACGCACAACCCAACCTTCCAGCAGATCGAAGGGCTTTACGTGGACAAAGGCGTCACTGTCGGCGACCTCAAGGGCACGGTCGAATTCGTTTTCAAGGAACTGCTTGGCAGCGACGTGAAGATTCGTTTCCGTCCGCACTACTTCAGCTACACCGAGCCGAGCTTCGAGATAGATTTCAGCAGCGCGCTCGTGAAGAAGATGGGCAAGGACTGGCTGGAGATCGCCGGCTGCGGCATGGTGCATCCGCAGGTGTTCGAGAATGTCGGCTACGACCCCGAAGTCTGGACCGGCTGGGCGTTCGGCTTCGGCATCGAACGCATCGCCATGATTCGTTACGGCATCAACGACATCCGGCTCTTTTACGAAAACGACGTGCGGTTTTTGAAACAATTTTAACCGTTGGAACACTTGGTGGGGCGAGACTCCGTCGAGCCCTGATTCAAGCTCCGTTAGGAGCAAAATATTTGTAGCAACCAAAACAAAAATGGAAAAAGCTCCGTCAGGAGCGACATCGAAAACGAATGAACAACGCCGGTCAGAAAACTGTGGTTGGCGAAATATGCCGCCCCGATGGGGCTTGGCTGATTGGTGGCGTGTTAGCTACAAAGATACCGCTCCTGACGGAGCTGGTACATGAGGGGGTCGAACGCATGGTGATGATCGTCATGGCAGCCACGGAGTGGCGGAAGAAAGTAGCCCACAGCGTCAGCCGTGGGTTAGGCGTGTTGTTTGAAACGAGCTCCGTAAGAGCGGCAGAAAACACCGGCTCATTAACGGAAAATTTTCTTTCGCCCTTCCAGGGCTTTGCCCGGTTTATTTCGATTACCCACGGTTTGCACCGTGGGCTACCATCTATCGCTGCTCCGCAGCTAAATTTATGAAAACCCAATCAAATCGCCTCTCATTGCTCACCGGCCTGGCTGCGGCAATGTTGCTCGCGACGGGCTGTCATTCTCCCAAACAAGCCTGTTGCTCGATGCCAGCGCCGGTTTGCACCGCTGGTGCCGCGGTTGCCCCGCCCACCAAGGAATCGCAGGCAGCGATGACGCCGCAATCCGCACTGGCGGAATTGAAGGCGGGCAACGTCCGGTTTGTGGCCGGCCACCCGCTGGTTCGCAATCAGCCGGCGGACGTCAAGGCCACCGCCTCCGGCCAGTATCCCTTTGCCGTGGTCCTGAGCTGCCTGGACTCGCGCCAGCCCATCGAAATCGTCCTGGACCAGGGCATCGGCGACATTTTCAGCGCGCGCGTCGCCGGCAATGTGCTGAATGACGACATTCTCGGCAGCCTGGAATTCGCCTGCAAGGTTTCGGGCGCAAAATTGATTGCCGTCATCGGCCATTCCAATTGCGGCGCCATCAAAGGTGCCGTGGACGGTGTTGAACTGGGCAACCTCACCGGTTTGCTCGCCCGGATTCAGCCGGCGCTCGGCCAGGTCCCCGCCGATGTCCAGCCGCGCAATTCAAAGAATCCTGAGTTTGTGGACAAAGTGGCCGAGGCAAACATGCGGTTGGTCATGCAACAAATCCGCGAACGCAGCCCCATCCTGCGCGAGATGCTCGATAAAGGTCAAATCGGTCTGGTCGGCGGCATGTATGACCTCTCCACCGGCGAGGTTCATTTTTATGACAAATAAATTACCGAAAACGGCATGCGGTTTTTGAAACAATTTTAATCGTTGGAACACTTGGTGGGGCGAGAATCCGTCGAGCCCTGACTAAAGTTCCGTTAGGAACGGGATATTTGTAGCAACCAAAACAAAAATGGAAAAAGCTCCGTCAGGAGCGACATCGAAAACGAATAAACAACGCCGGTCGAAAAATTGTGGTTGGCGGAATATGCCGCCCCGATGGGGCTTGGCGGGTTGGTGACATGCTGGCTACAAAGATGTCGCTCCTGACGGAGCTAGGCGGCATCAATGACAGGTATGTCTGCCGATTTGGGAGTTTGGATAAATTGATTTCAAAATGAAAGTCACCCTTAACTGGCTCAAACAATACGTTGATTTCGACTGGTCGCCCGAACAACTGGCGGAGCGGCTCACCATGCTCGGCCTCGAAGTCGAAGGCGTCCACAAAACCGGCGGCGAGTTCGCGGGCATCGTCGTCGCCCAAATCCTCACCCGCGATCCCGTGCCCGGCTCGGACAAGCTCTCCGTCTGCAAGGTCAACGACGGCAAGGGCGAGCGCGTCATCATCTGCGGCGCGCAGAATCACAAGCCGGGCGACAAGGTGCCGCTCATCCTGCCGAACTTCGCCCTGCCGTTGAAGCCGGGCGACAAGGAACCGTTCGTCATCAAGGAACGAAAAGTTTTCGGCATCACCAGCCACGGCATGATGTGTTCGCCGCAGGAACTCGGCCTGCCCGACCAGGTGGACGGCCTGCTCATCCTGCCGGCGGACGCCAAAGTCGGCCAGCCGTTCGCCGAATATCTCGGCCGGAGCGGTGGCGACGTGGTTTTTGATCTTGAAATCACGCCCAACCGACCGGATTGGAATAGCGTCATCGGCATCGCGCGGGAGATTGCGGCGGTGACGGGAAATCCGCTGCGGATGCCAAACGTTTCGGAGGGCGGAGTTCCGCGACGCCCTGACTCCGAAGCAAATTTAGGGGCTCGTGGAACTCACCCCTCCGAGAAAACTTCCGCGCTCGTATCCGTCCGCCTCGACGACCCGGACCTTTGCCCGCGTTACACGGCGCGCGTCGTCAAGGGCGTAAAAATCGGTCCCAGCCCGGACTGGCTTCGCTCGACGCTGGAAAAAGTCGGCATCCGCAGCATCAACAACGTCGTGGACGTGACGAATTACGTGATGCTCGAAATCGGCCAGCCGCTGCACGCGTTCGATTATCATCTTATTTCCCGTAGCCGACGACGTGAGTCGGCGCAAACTTCGGATGGGAAGAATGCGCCGTCTGACGACGGCGGCTACAAGCCAACGATTGTCGTTCGCCGCGCGAAGAATGGAGAAAAATTCAAGACCCTCGACAACGTTGAACGCACGCTTACGAACGAAATGCTGTTGATTGCCGATGAGCAAAAAGGCATCGCGCTCGCCGGTGTCATGGGCGGGCAGAATTCCGAGATCAAGGACAACACCGCGGACGTGTTGATCGAGAGCGCGTATTTCTCGCCCACGAACATCCGCCGCACGAGCAAGACGCTGGGACTGCGCACCGATGCCAGCTATCGCTTCGAGCGTGGCGCGGACATTGACATCAACGACTGGGCCAGCGCGCGTTGCGCGCAATTGATTCTCGAAACCGCCGGCGGCCAGCTCGCCGAAGGCGTCGTGGACGCCTACCCGAAGCCGGTCGAGCCGAAGCAAATCGCCTTGCGACATTACAAGGTGAACGAGTTGCTCGGCATCGAGCTTCGGCCTGAAGAAATTGAGTTTTACCTCGGCCAGCTTGGCTTGAAAACCGTCGGTCGCAAGGCGCGGCCAATCGGCGCAGACACCACGCCGGAACCGGTGACGTTTCAGATTCCCACGTTCCGCGTGGACTTGAAACGCGAAGTGGATTTGATCGAAGAAGTCGCCCGGCTGCATGGCGTGGACAAAATCCCGGCCACACCGCCGCGCGGCGCGATTGGCGCGAACGCATTCGACGCGACGCACGACGTCCTGGCGGAAGCGCGGCGGATTTTGAGCGGGCTGGGCTTGAATGAAGCGCAGGGGCAAACCTTGATAGCAAATGCAGAATGCAGAATGCAGAATGCAGAATTGGTTGTGTTGGCAAATCCGTTGAGTTCGGACATGGACGTGCTGCGTCCGAGTTTGTTGCCCGGCCTGATTCATTCGTTGCGGCACAACGTCAGCCGGAAAAATTACGATGTGGCTTTGTTTGAAGTCGGGCGGGTCTTTAAAAATGTAGCGCAGACGTCCTCGTCTGCGGGTTCGCCGGGCGTCCCGCCCGGCGGCGCTACTGAAAATCGCGCGAATTCGCAGGCTGGAAGCCTGTGCCACATTGAAGAACGTCGCGTCGCCATCGCGCTCACGGGACAACGCGCCCTGCCCTTCTGGAGCGGAGGCGAACGCGACGCCAAGTTTGACACCTGCGATTTGAAAGGCGTACTGGAGGAATTTTTCGACCAATTCGGTTTGCGCGGAATGACGTTTGCGCGCCGGGCGGAAAGTACCGCGCTCTTCCTCGAATCGGCCACGATATCGCTCGGCAAAAATCAAATCGGTGAATTCGGCCAGTTGTTGCCCGCGCTCGCGAAGAAATATGATTTGCGCGACGCCGCGCTGCTGGCGGAATTGAATCTGGATTTGCTGCTCGCGCGGCGGAATCCGGCCAGGTCATTCAAGCCGTTGCCGCAATTTCCGTCCATCCGCCGGGACGTGGCGATGCTTGTGCCCGAAGCCACGACGCACGACGCAGTTCTGCAAATTGTGAAGCAGACCAAACCGGCGAATCTCGAAGCGGTCGAGCTGTTCGACGTGTTTCGCGGCAAAAACGTGCCGGAAGGACAAAAGAGCCTGGCTTACGCCTTCACCTACCGTGCCGCGGACAAGACATTGACCGATGCCGAGGCAAACGCCGCGCACGCCAAAGTCGTGGACGCGTTCAAGGCGCAGTTGAAGGCGATGGTGCGGGAATAACGCGCTTTTCTCTTCCAGCTGTAGCAGCCGAGGTGACGAGGCTCCATTTTTATTTCCGATTTTGAAGTGAGCCTCCTTACGTCGGCTGCTACAATCAATTTTTTCCAAACGGCTTTCAACCCAGCGATGTCAGGATGCTGTGCCGCTTGCTCCATTTTCTCAAAAACTTTCCTTGTGTCCGGCGCAAATTTCTCTTGAATTAACAGCATGAACGTCAAACCATTCGTTGTCGTCCCCGTTGCCGGTATCCTTTGCCTCGGTCTTTGGGCGGGTTGCTCCAGTCCCAAACCCAAGTCTCCCGTTGCCCAGGCGCAAAGTCCGGTCCCGCCTCAAGCTCAACCTCAGCCGCCACTTTCCCCCCTGATGAAAACCAGCCGGCTCGTCATTCATGCGGACCAAACGGGCGCGAAGATCAGCCGGAACATCTATGGTCAATTTTCCGAACACCTTGGCCGTTGTGTTTATGAAGGCATCTGGGTGGGCGAGGACAGCCTGATTCCCAACACGCGCGGCATCCGCAACGATGTCGTCACCGCGTTGAAAAAAATCCGGATCCCCGTCATCCGCTGGCCGGGCGGCTGTTTCGCCGACGAATATCACTGGATGGATGGCATCGGCCCGCGCGATCAACGACCTTCCCGAATCAATACGACTTGGGGTGGCGTCGTGGAGAACAACCAGTTCGGCACCCACGAATTTCTGGATTTCTGCGATCAAATTGGCGCGGCGCCTTATATCAGCGGCAACGTCGGCAGCGGCACGGTGGAGGAGCTGATGCAGTGGATCGAATACATGACCGCCACCACCAATTCGATCATGAGCGATCTGCGCCGGGAAGACGGGCGCAAGGAGCCGTGGAAAATCCCGTTCGTCGGGGTGGGCAACGAAAGCTGGGGCTGCGGGGGCGAAATGACACCGGAATATTATTCGGACAATTTCCGCCGTTACAATACGTTCGTGAAGGATTATCCGGGCAACAAGATTTACCGCATCGCGTCCGGCTCGAATGGCGACGACACCAACTGGACGGAGGTGCTGATGAAAAACGTGGGCAAACGCATGAACGGACTTTCGCTGCACTATTATACATTGCCAACCGGCAATTGGAAAAACAAAGGCTCGGACCTGGCCTTCAGCGAAACCGAATGGTTCTCGACGCTCCAGCGCGCGCTGAAAATGGATGACCTCGTGACCCGTCACTCCGCCATCATGGACAAATACGACCCGCAGAAAAAAATCGGCCTCATCGTGGACGAATGGGGCACGTGGTATGACGCCGGGCCGGGCGGCAATCTTGGAATTCTTTATCAGCAAAACACATTGCGCGACGCGCTGGTCGCCGGAGCCACGCTCAACATTTTCAACCAGCATTGCGACCGCGTCAAAATGGCCAACATCGCTCAACTGGCCAACGTCCTGCAGGCGATGATTCTGACCGACAAGGAAAAGATGACCGTCACGCCGAGTTATTGGGTGTTTGAAATGGACACCGTTCATCACGATGCCACGCTGTTGCCGAGCGACCTGCAAAGCGTGGATTATGCCTTCGGCGACAAGACCATCCCCGCGGTCAGCGCGTCGGCGTCGCGCGACCAGGCGGGTAAAATCCACGTCACGCTTTGCAACCTGAATCCCAATCAATCCGCTGACGTCACGTGCGAATTGCAGGGCGCCAAGGCGACAAAGCTTTCCGGCCGCATCCTGACCGCGCCGGAAATGAACGCGCACAACACCTTCGACCAGCCGGACAATGTGAAACCAACCGAATTCAACACCTTCAAGGTGACGGACAACGGATTCGTCACAACACTGCCGGCGAAATCGGTCGTGGTCCTGGAAGTGGATTAAAAAACCATTCGGGATGCGGCGATTGAGAGCGCCAGAGGACTGGCGCACTCCATGACGCTTTGCGCACAACGATGGATCGTTGCGCGGTGTCCGTCAGGTCTTGGACTGCGGTGGCAAGCGAAGCGCGACACCGCTTTGGGAACAGGGTTGGGCAATCGAACACGCCACATCATCCGAAAGCGCCGTCGCCGCTGCGCTCTGCCGGCGCACTCCAAACGCTTCGCGCGATTCGTGCGTGCACTGGCATTTGCCTCACTCTTGGAGATGTGGCAGCCCTCCGCCGCTTCTGTCCCACCTGTTTTCCAAATCATTCCGTCTGAACGAACGGCGGGATGGGGCAATCGAGCGTGTCGGCAACGGCGCGGAGCAGTTCGGCTTCGCTCTCCAGCATCACGCCGTCGGCACCGACCGTATAGACACAGGCCTCAATTAAATTCTTTTTGATGGTCGGCACGGCCAGCGTGAGGCGGTTGAGCGCGGCGTCAATCTTGTCCACGCCGCATTGCTCGCGCGGCAGCAGCGTCAGATTGCCATCGTTCGGCGCGCGCAGATATGGGGCACCGGCTTCAAAGGCCTTTTGAACCGCGACCGGGTCACTGCTGCTGACATTGGCCAGCGCCGACAGCACGACGGCGCAATCCGGCACGAGCGGCTTGAGCGTGTAGTATTGGGCGACCGGCGGACGCGCCCCGCTGAATTGCAGCGTGAGATGGCGAAGAACGATTTTTTGCAACACGAATTCAAACAGTTCAACTTTTCCGTCGCTTTCGATGAGCCACTGGAGCGTCTGCGAAAACCGGCTGAACTGCTCCGCGCTCAACTGCCGCAGCGCGCCCAACGCGAGGTTGACGATCGGCAAGCGCGCGTGCGTGGCGGCGGATGAAACGTCGGGATACAGCGCGGCGGTTTTCTGATGGACCGCCGGTTCAACGCGCTGGGCCAGCCCGGCGAGTTGTGCGTCCCGCAATGCGGGATCCGGACTGAGAAGCATCGCGTAAATCAGCGCAACGGCATCCAGCGGTTCGCGCGCGGCGGCTTTTACACTGTCGGGCAATGAATCGCGCAATTGCCCGGCGTATTTCAGATGCAACGGCGTGGGATTGCCGAGATTCGACATGACGGAACGCGAGCGGATGACCGGCGGCGTTGATGCGCTGCCCGAGGCAATGATGGCACCGCCAAGCACGATCTTGAAAATGTCCGGCAGCGGCTTCGGCGTGTGTTCCAATTCGGAAATGGCGGCGCGCTTGACGACTTCAATTTGTTTTTCATCGAGCGGCGGAAATTTGCCGTCCCAAGCCGGATCAATGGCGCGGACGCGGTCGGGAATCGGCGGATGCGTCGCCATGATGCCGAAGAATGGTTCGCCCAGGCCGTTGCCGAAAAACATGTGGCACAGGTCGGGCGCGTGCTCGGATTCCAGCTTCGAGCCGTAACCGTAACGGCCGATTTTCTGGAGCGCGCCGGAAAGGCCGCCGGGATTGCGCGTAAATTGCACGGACGAGGCATCGGCGAGAAATTCGCGCTGCCGGCTGACGGCGGCCTGAATCAAACGGCCAAAGAAAACACCAATAAAACCGAGCAGCAGCAAGGCCAGGCCGACGAGCGGCAGTGGGTTCCTGTCCCGTCCGCTGCTGCGCGCCCGCAACAGGATCCGGCCGATGGTGGCGATGCAAAGAAGGCCGAAAATGATGCCGATGAGCCGGAGGTTCAGCCGCATATCGCCGTTCAAAATGTGGCTGAATTCGTGTCCGATGACGCCCTGCAACTGGTCGCGCGAAAGCAGTTGGATGCAGCCGCGCGTGACACCGATGGCGGCATCGCTGGTCGTGTGACCGGCGGCAAAAGCGTTGATGGCGCGTTCCTCATCGAGCACATAAACCTGCGGCACGGGCACGCCGGAAGCGATGGCCATTTCCTCCACAACATTGAGCAGCTTGCGTTCGTCCGGGTCGGTGGTGTTCGAGTTCACGAGCCGTCCGCCCATCAAAGTGGCCACGGAGCCGCCACCCCCGGCCAGTTGATTCGTTTTATAGGCGCTGCCGATGACAATGACCGCCAGCACACCGACGGTGACGCCGAAAAAAAGTTTTGCATTCCACAGAACCAGCTGCGGTTGTTCGTCGTAATGATGGTGCGACTGGGCCGCGGAAAAAATGATCAACCCGACGAAGTAACAGGCGACAACGATTGCCGCAACCGCAAGGATGAAGTAGAAAACGAGCAGCTTTGTTTTACGGCGGGTTTTGTCTTGTTGGGCAAAAAAATCCATTGAAACCTACTGCCGGCATCTTGCCGGCAGACCATTATTTGAAATTTGTCATTATTGTTTCTGCCGGCAAGATGCCGGCAGCACGCTATCAGGAAAACGAAACCTTCGGCGCGTCCTTTTGTTCCGGCTTGTCAACGACAAACAGTTCCGCCGGGCCGAAGTTGAACATGCCGGCAACGAGGTTGCTCGGAAAGATCTCACGGTCGGTGTTGTAAACCATGACCGAATCATTGTAAGCCTGCCGCGCGAAGGAAATTTTGTTTTCCGTGGAAGTCAACTCCTCGGTGAGCTGCATCATGTTCTGGTTGGCCTTTAAATCGGGATATTGCTCGGAAACCATCATCAGGCGGCTCAACGTGCCGGCGAGGCCGCTTTCGGCGGAAACCAGATTTTTCATGGTGCCGGCATCGCCGGGATTTGCGGCGGCGGCCTGCGATGCGGCGTAGGCGATGTTGCGCGCCTTGGTGACATTCTCCAGCGTCTCGCGCTCATGCTTGATGTAGCCCTTGGCGATTTCAACGAGGTTCGGAATCAGGTCGTAGCGGCGCTTGAGCTGCACATCAATTTGCGCGTAGGCGTTTTTGTAGCGGTTGCGCATCGTGACGAGTTTGTTGTAAACGCCGATGACGAAGCCGACCAGGCCCAACAGCACCACCAGCACAACAATTGCAATAATCAGTCCGATTCCCATAGCCATAAATTTCCTTTGTTGAATTTGCCAAACAATTAGGCCAAAGCCGGCTGCCCGGCAATGATAATTTGCCCGTCTTTTTGGAATCGGGTGGTGTTACACATTTACCCGATGACTGTCCGGTTCTCATTAACACCCTGCTTCAGCGGGGTGTTGAGAGAAGCTGATGACCGCCAACCGTTTTAACGGTTTCCCGCTTGGAAAAAACCGCTGAAGCGGTTCCAGTGGTCTTTTGCCGGGTGGACACCCCGCTAAAGCAGGGTGTTAATGGAAGGGTTGCCCCACTGCAATTTGCCCACCAGGAACCTTTGTTCAAAATTGAGATTTACTCTGTTGGAATTGTTACCGATCACGGCTCGACCAGCACCGGCATTCCGACCCAGACCAGCTTTACCAGATATTCCGCGTCCCAATTCGCCAGCCGGAAGCAACCGTGCGATTCTGTGCGCCCAACCTGTTCCGGCACGGGCGTGCCGTGAATGCCGTAGCCAGTCTTGTCCAGACCAATCCATGCCACACCCACCGGGTTGTTCGGGCCGGGCTGCAAAATCAGTTTTTGGTTCAACTGCCGCGCCTCCGGCGATTCGGGAAACAGCTCCGGGTCGAACGTGTAATTCGGGTTGGGCACAACGACCGCGACGTGCAACTCGCCCACCGGCCGCTTTTCGACGTTCGCCGCGATGCTGCACGGAAAATGCGCAAGCAGGTTCGTCTGCGCGTCGAACGCCTCCAGAAATTTTTCCGCGAGATGAATGACCGCGAACGCCGCCTTGTTCGTCGGCGCGGGATAATCCACGTCGGGAATTTGCACAACCGTGTCGGCCGCGATGTTCGTCCAGTTGACGCCCGGGTTCAGCCGCCGGATTAATTCGGGATGCGAATGGCTTTTTTCCGCGACGAGTTCGAGTTCCGTCTCATATTCCAGCGCGGATTGCTGTGATTTGGCGAGCCAGGTCTTGCCGAGTGGTTGCAATCGAGCGAGGTCGTTCGTCGTGACCGTGTAAGTCGTCAACAACGGCGCGTCGAGCGTGAGCCGCGCACGCGTGTTCGTGTCGAGCAAGCCGGTCTGGGGCAGGTTTTGGATTTCCTGAAAAACCGAAATCGCCTTGCGCGTTTGCGAGCCGGGCGCGGCGTCAATCGAACCCGGCGAAATCCCCTGGCGCGCCAATGCCACCTGCGTTTCAAACACATCGCGCACCGGACGCGGAAAACCAGCAGGTGATTCGGGAGCAACGATAAACGGGCGCAGGCGCGGTGCCATGGCCTTCGTCGGCGCACGGATGACTTTGGTTGGATGCTCGTGGCGCCACCAAAACCAGGCGGCCAAAACAATGATTGCCAGCGCGAGTAGCCCACGAAGGCCACCGCGCCTTTTGCGATGCGGGCGGGACGACAAAGACTTGGAATTGCGGCGCACGCGGAGATTAAGCCACAGGCCGGACGGCGACCCAAGACCGAAGTCGGCCTCAGTGCAAGTTCAGAACCGCGTCGCCGATCATCTTCGCGGCGTCATCGTAATTGACCAGGCCGGTGTTGATGATCATGTGGTAAAGCAGCGGATCATTAATGCCGGCATTGAAATACTTTTTCAAATACCGTTCGCGGCCGCGGTCTTCCCTCAGGCAGAACTTGCGCGCCTGGTCCGCGGTCAGGTTGAATTTGTTGTATTCCTTGTGGACGTATTCGACGCGTTTTTCGAGCGGAGCCACCAGGCGGACATGCAGCACATGCGGCAGTTTGGCCGTGATCACGGTGCCGCCGCGGCCGATGAGGATCACGCTGCCCAAGCCGGCCAGCCTGAGAACAGTCTCGGTGGTTTGACGGACAATCGTCTCCACCGACGGACGCACGTCGAACAACTCCGCCAGAATGTCATCGATTTTCGAAACGGTGTTCTCGGGCAGCAACCTGGCCAGGCGGGTCGGCAGATTGTGGTCCTCGAGGACCTTGTCCATGAGATTGCGGTCGAACACAGTCCACGGACAGGCGTCCTTGGGCGAGTGGGACTGCAGGTATTCGGCGAGTTTTTGGGCGACGGCGAGCGCGCCGCAACCCGCCTGCCGGGAAATGGTCACGGCGTGGCGCACGCCGCCCTCAGCATGAGTTCCGGACTTCCCGCCGTCCCGTAACTGGCAGTTGATGAAGGATAAACAATGTTCAAGACCGGCGCTCTCGATCATAATGACCTCCGGGGTTGTCCAACCGGCGGCACACCTGATTCGTCGTCGCCGGCTTCCATTTCCAGAATACCGCCGGCACGACTGACGACTGGTTTCAACGGTGCCAAAACGATTTGATGATGATTAACCATTAGCGGCGGGCTTACGGTTTGGCAAGCATTTCGTGGTAGGCGCGCAAAACCGGGTCCAGCAGGGGCGACGGCGCGACCGGCTCGCCGTCCAGCGTCGCCACCGGCACGATGCCGAGCGCGCTTTGCGTGATGAAGAGGCCGGCGGACTTTCTCAGCACCTCGGGTTTGATGACGCGTTTGTTCGTCGGCAGGCCAAGCGTCTGGCAAATTTCCAGCACCACCGAGCGCGTGATGCCGGGCAGCACGCCACGGCCCGCCGGCACGGTGCAAATGTTGTCCTGATAAACCCAGAATAAATTGCCGCTGGCCGTTTCCGCCACTTCGCCGTTCGTATTGACGAGCAACGCTTCGTCCGCGTCCTTTTCCACGGCTTCCATGCGCGCCATGATGTGAACCAACCTGTTCGCCGTCTTGAATGACGACAGCGGATCGCCTGCCGGAATGCGATAGGACGACGTGATGAGCCTCCACTGAACCGGATTTTCCACATCCATCGGCGGCGCGGTGTGCAACGTCATCACGACCGTTGGCTGGCTGTCAATCTGCGGCGTGTACCCGCGTTCGCCCGGCCCGCGCGTCAACGTCACGCGCAGGACCGCCTCGGGCATTTGATTTTGTCCGATGAGTTGCCCGGCAAAATCCTGCAATTCCTTCGGCGTAAACGGACATTTGATTTTCAGGAAATCCGCGCCGCGCATCATCCGTTCCAAATGCTGCGCCATGCGAAACGGCCTGCCGTTGCAGACGCGCATGGTCTCAAAAAGCCCGTCGCCATACATGAAACCACGGTCGTTGACGGGGACGACGGCTTGTAATTCCGGGACAAATTGACCGTTCAGAAAAACAATCATGGGTTCCTAATGGTCTTTCCACTACCCGAAACATTGCGATTCCGCGAGTAGAAAATCAGAGCGTATCGAAAACCTCTATGTATTTGCAGGAGCCGAGGTAACGAGGCTCACTTCAATGATGAAGGTAGAATGAAGAATTAAGAAACGACTTTCACTTGCTCAATCCGTTCGCGATTGGTTTTCTACATTCTTCCTTCTTCATTCTACCTTGAACAGAGCCTCCTCACGTCGGTTCCTGCAATTCAGCGCCGCCAGAAAACCCGCGGCCTTCGCCAGCGTTTCGACGTATTCCGCTTCGGGATTGGAATCGGCCACGATGCCGGCGCCGACGTGAAAATACGCCGTCCGCTCGTGGCAAATCGCCGCGCGGATGATGATGCTCAACTGGCTTTCGCGGTTAAAACCGAGATAGCCAAGCGCGCCGGTGTATGGCCCGCGCGCGAGCGGCTCCAGTTCGTCAATGATTTCCATCGCGCGGAACTTCGGCGCGCCGGTGATGCTGCCGCCGGGGAAACACGACGCCAGCGCCGCCAGATGCGTCATGTCCCTTCGCAACCGTCCCTCGACGGTCGAGACCAGGTGCTGCACCTGCGCAAAGCGTTCGAGCCGCGCCAGGTCCGGCGTTTGCACCGAGCCAAACTCGCACACCTTGCCCAGGTCGTTGCGGAGCAAATCGGTGATCATCACCAGCTCGGCGAGTTCCTTCGCGCTGGTTTGCAATTCGTAGGCGAGTTGCGCGTCGCGCGTCGGATCGGCGTCACGCGGGCGCGTGCCCTTGATGGGCCGCGTCTGGATGTGAGAACCGCTCAAGCGCAAAAATAATTCCGGCGATGACGACGCGATTTGAAAGCGGCCGTGCCGCCTCCCCACATCGCAATCCATGAACGCGGAGAACGGCGCAGGGGAAACCGCGCCCAGCCGTTGAAACAATTCCCAACCCGAAAAATCGCACCGGGCGGCGAGCCGCTGCGAAAGGTTCACCTGATAAATGTCCCCGGCCCGGATGTAACGCTGCGCGCGTTCGACCGCGGCAAGAAAATTGGCGCGGGAGAGGTTTGAATGTAGGGCAGGCTTTCCAGCCTGCCGGTTTTCCGGCCATTCCTGTCCGGTGTTCCAACTGGCGACTGGAAAGTCGCCCGAACCGGCAGACAAGAATGTCTGCCCTACATTTGCAATGCGGGATTGAAGCTGCGTTGTCCAAAATTCCATTTGTTCCCCTGCCCGCTTTTCACTGCGCGAACCGTCAGCGGCGAGACCGGTCGAAACGACGAACGTTTTGCCGAGGTGATGGTCGAACACGACGAGACTGTCATAAAAACCCACGTGGCAATCGGGCAATTCGAGGTCGTTGACGGCACGGCGCGGGAGTTTCGGCTCGACGAAGTTTTTCAAATCGTAACCCCAGTAACCGAAACAACCGCCCAGTGGAAACGGCAGGTCAATCTCGTCCAGCAATTCGCAGCGCGCCAGCAGCGCGTCCAGGATCTGCCACGGGTTGCCAAACTGTGGTTGAGGGTTGCCCGCCTTCACTGCGTTTCGGCGCGGTCGCGCCGTAGCTGCAACCGGAGGCGGAAGGGTTGAGAGTTGAGGGTCAGCGGAAATAATTTCACACCGCGAGCCAAAGGAGCGGAACGTCAGGAACGGTTTTGCCGTGACGAACGAATACCGCGCCTGTGGCGAATCGAATGTTCCGCTTCGCAGCAGAACCATCCCCGGCAGGCCGCGCAGTTGTTCGGCCAGCGACTCCGGCGTATGGGCGGTCGAGATTTCTTGAATCAGCGGGCGCATTGTAACGCGGAGAATTAACCACGAACCCGCCCTCCGTGGCAATACTGCGCCCGTCCTCCGCTTCGCGGAAGAGAGGGTGACGCATTCATCAGAAAATCATTCCAACCCAACTTGCCAACTTGCCGCGCTCCTTCCTTTCGGCTTGGCGTTGCAAATCCATTAACCGTAGAATCCCGCGACCCGTCAACCCAAGACAACAAATTATGGAAAACTCAACGACATTTAATGCCAGGTTGGTCTCCACCCGCTCGGACAGCGTGTATCGCGTTTACGCGCGGGGAAACGACCTCTATTTCATCCAACTCGCCGGTCTGAGCACAACCGCACAGGCGCTCACGATTCATTTCGGACTCATCGGATACCTGATCCGGGAATCCATGAAGCGACGGGCGAAAAAGAAAACCGAGGAATTCCTCCAACGCGCCGGGCAGGTGGACCCGGAAGAATTGCTCCGCGAAAACAAAAACAATTTCAAAGTCTATATTCCCGAGATTCGCGAGGCGGCGATTGAACCGCCGGCCCTGTTTGCCATGCATGGCAAACAGGCGGGGCGCTGGAACTTCTCCCTGCGGGACGGCAAGAAAATGCGATTCGAGTTTGAAAATAGCGACGAGCTGAAAGCCGCCCTGGACGTGCTCCCGCGATTGCTGAATGCGACTCTGCGGATAAATGTGGCGTGGAATGAAATGAAGAAGCGGTTTCAAAAGATAAAACACCACCATTGACCTGACGCCACGTCGGGCCGGGGCGCACGGCTTGTCTCGCCGAAATCCGATGAAGGCGGAAGTGATGCGCCCGGCCTTTTCATTTGAGCGCAATGACCCGGATGGGCACGGTGATGATGCCGCGCCGCCGGGCAATCCGCGCACTGGAATCATCAAAAGGAAGACCCAAAACATCCCCCCGAAACCACCACAACCGTCAGCCGGTCGGCCGGGCAACGTCCGGGAGCAGCTCAAGGACGAGGCACGAAGCCCATTTGAGTCAGGATTTCCTGCCCGCGCTTTGACTGGACAAACTGGACAAAATCCCGTGTCGGCGGCGACTCCTTCTTCGTGTCGGTGTAAAGATGGAGCACACGCGCGTAAAGATATTGACCTCCATTTACCGCCGCGATGGTGGGGGCCACCTCTCCGATCGACACGGCCTTGACGCCGTCCTTGCTGACCAGATCGATGCTGGCATAACCAATTCCGTTCGCATCTTGAGCCACCTTCTGGATGATTCCCAGGTAATTGGTGAACGCTTTCAGGCCCAGGGCATAAGGCTTGTTTTCCATCGCCAATTCCCGAAAGCCCAGATGGGTTCCTGAAATTTCATCGCGGCTGCACAAATGAATCGGCGCATCCGGCCCGCCCACCTCTTTCCAGTTTATGACCGCTCCGGTAAAAATGTCCCGCACTTGATCCCGCGTCAGGTTCCCGATGGGGCTGCCGGCATTGACGATGACCGCCACGCTGTAAGCGCCGATGACGTAATCGTTAAACTCTATGTCCCGATCCTTGGCCAGTTGCAATTCGTTCGTGCTCACCGCGCGCGAAGCCGCGGCGATGTCGCATCGCTCAACCATCAATGCCCCCATCCCATACGTGGTCCCTTTGTATTCGGTGTCAAAAACAACCGTGGGATGCTCCTTCCGGTACTCCGCAACGAGCCGCGGGGCCAATTCTTCTCCAAACGTGTTCGAGCCCCGGATGGTGATTTTTCCCGGTTTCCCACAGCCCGCGACCACCACACTGAGCACCATTAAACTGAGGCTGCCCACGAGTGTGATTCGGCGGAGACCAAAGCAATCGTTAATTGTTTTCATGACGCACATTTCTGTTCACAGCAAAACCATTTTCGGGCTGATATTCCATCCGTTGCGGCAAACATTACAAGGAAAAAATTCGCGCCGTCGCAGCGGGCCGGCCCGGCGGAAAGCAAAGCGAAGATGGAAACGCAGACGGATGAACCCGGATGTCTGGAAACTTTATTAAGGCCCCCCACCGGCCCCCGCCCCGCCGCCGATGCCCCCATCCCCGATGATGGCGATTAACGGCAGGAACATGGCAATCACGATGCTGCCAATGACAATGGCCAGGAAAATAATCATGACCGGTTCCAGCAGCGACGTCATGGCACTGACGGCATTGTCCACCTCCTCGTCGCTGGTGTCGGCGATTTTCATGAGCATGTCCGGCAGCGCGCCGGTTTGTTCGCCCACGTCCACCATGCCGGACACCATCGCCGGGAAAATCCGGGATTCTTTCAGCGGCCCGGCGATGCTCCCGCCCTCCTTCACGCTGTCGTGGATTTTGGAAATCACGCCGCCCACGATGACATTGCCGGCCGTTTCCTTCACGATGGTCAACGCCTGAAGGATTGGCACGCCGCTGCCGAGCAGGGTCCCAAGTGTCCGGGCAAATCGTGAGAGCACCACCTTTCGGCAAATCGTGCCGACGACGGGCATGATCAGTTTGAAGCGGTCAAACCACCGCCGGCCGCGCCGGGTGCGAACGAGAATCCGTAACGCAACCGCCAGGGCCAGCCCACCCATTCCGGCCGCCAGAAAGTGGCTTCTGAACACATCGCTGATTTTCAAGACCAACACGGTGAACGGCGGCATGGGCCGGCCATTGAGCAACCCATCAAAGATCGCCTGGAACCGCGGAATGACAAAAACCATCAGAATCGCGAGGATGCCCGTTGCGACCACCAGCACGGCGACCGGATAAAACATGGCGGCCTTGATCTTGCCTTTGATTTTCAGCGCCTTCTCCATGAACTCCGCCTGGCGCCGGAGCACCACTTCCAGGACGCCGCCCATTTCGCCCGCCTTGACCATGTTCACGTAAAGCGGGCTGAAAACCCTTGGATGCGCCGCCAGGGCCTCGGACAATGTACCCCCGCCTTCGATGGCCGCGGCCATGTCCGTGATGACGCGCTTCAGCGCGTGATTCTCCGTCTGCTCCTGCAGGATGCGCAACCCGCGCATGAGCGGCATCCCCACTTCAATCAGCGTCGCAAGCTGACGGGTGAACACCGCGAGGACGGCCGGTTTGATTCTCCCGCCCGGCATTCGAACCTGCAGTTTGAGCATTTTGGGAACGGCAAATGCCTTTCTTTGCCTGCGCCGGAATGGTGTTGGTGGCGCGACCCTGGTCGGAAACAGCCCCATTTCTTTGATCCGCCTCAACGCCTCGCTTTGATCGGTGACATCCAGCGTACCTTGGGTCTTCAGTCCGCCGGCATCCACAGCCTCATAACAATAACTGGACATAACAACCTCGTTTCAGGCCCTGCCTCGCGTTGCAGGCGCTCTTACTGGTTTGGACAGTGCCCGGATGACTTTGTCACGCAGCAATGGAGATTGAATTGTTTCAGCGCGACTTGTCGCAGCGGCCGGCCCGGCGAAGGCCGGCGCCGTTGTTAGACGGCAGATTCATGCGGGACATGTGGCAACCATCGGGGAACGCCGCGGCGGTACGCCTCGTAAGACCCACCAAACTGACGCTGCAACGCTGGCTCCTCGTAGAGCACCACAAAGAGATGAGTGATAATGAAAAAGACGATGGTGTAGCAGAGCAGCGAGAGAGCCCAAAATAAGAGAGCCTCCCCAAAGAGAATCGAAACCACTCCCACAGACATCGGATTACGAACATACTGATACAGCCCACGCACGACCAAATGCTTCGGCGGGTCAACCGGGGCCAAGGTGCCGCGCCCGGCAACTGCAAAGTCCCAGACGCACCAGAACAGAATCCCTGCTCCAACGATGATGGGCAGCAGGCTCAGGTAATGCCAGAGCGTCCAACTTTCCAGGCGGTCAATGTGACCGCCGAAAACGACGAAATACGGAATCACCACAGTGACTGTGCCCGGCAACAAGAACGTAAAAAAAATGCTTCGTAGTGTTAGCATAACCGGGCGTGCCATGCTGCCTGACCGGTTATTGAGCCGCAAAAGGACGGCATTATTTTTTTCACGTTTAAAAACATGTTCAGGCCCTTCTTTCGTGTCGAGAAGAATTTAGGCCAGGGGGCGGGCGCGAAGGCGCGAATACACGGAAACATCGAACATCCAACTCCGATAAAACGCGAGCGGGCATCGAACGCCCAACGTCGAAGTGAAGGCGGGCGGGGCAATAATTCGATGTTCGATGTTTTCCGGTTGCGTCTCTGCGTCGCCTGCTCGCGACACCGACCTTGTCGCGTGCTCGCGCTTGCGGAGTTTATCGGAGTTGGCGTTCCTTGCCGCGCCGACTCGTCGCGCCGACTTGCCGCGCCAAAGCGCAGCGACGGCGGGAGCCCGCAATGCGGGAGAAGGCGGAAGGCGTGCAGTTCCAGCCCCGGCGGGGCGGCGTCTTTGTAGTTGAACGACAAAAAACCATTCAAGCTCCGTCCCGCCTTCACTTCGTTTCGGCGCGGTCGCGCCGTAGCCGGAGGCGAAGGCGGACAGGAGCGGCATCGAGATTTCGCCCCGACGGGGCTGGGGATTTTTAGATCGTTTGGCTACAAAGATATCGCTCCTATCGGAGTTTGCGGCGGACGACGGCGCACGTGCGTGCGGCTGTGGGACACCCGTTTGGGTCAATACTGGGGGGCCACACCGACCCGTTTTCGCGGATGGTTCCCGCCGGGCTGCACATTCGGCACGGACGGACCCTGCGCCTGGGCAAAGGCGACCCGCGAACGCAGCAGCAGGGTGAAACAGCACAAATCGGCGAGTGGCAACACCACGTTGAAGTTTTTGCCCATGTAACGATGGTGCAGCAGGTGGTGCCCGTTCAACCGGAAGAAGATGCCCGAGCGTTCCACGTGCCTTTTCTTCGGCAGATGCATGCACCAATGCAGGTATTCATAAGCCGTAAAATACAGCGTACACGCCACCGCCGCGCCGCACAAAATCCCCCACTTGTGCAGCAGCAGGGCCGGAACCAAAAATGGCAGCTGGCACACGGCCACGATGGCCGGCCCGCTCCACCACGCCATGGGAATGGTTTTTTTGTCCGGCTCATTCACGAGATGGTAGGTGTGGTCCGCCTTGAAAATCCGGTGGTGCACCAGCGCATGCCGTTCAAACGGATACCGGAACCATTTGACGGAGTGGTGCATGATATAACGGTGCAGCGTCCATTCAAAGAAGGAGCCGAACAGGACTCCGGCAACAACTCCAATGGCGCACCAAAAAAAGAACGTGGTCATAAACAACTTTCTGCTGTTGAAAACTGAAGGAGAATTTCTCACAACCTCCCAACGCTGCCTCACGTCTAATCAGTCTTGCTTGCTGCACTAACTCTCGCCCAGGTTCGAATTCGTGCAAGTCTTATTTCAACATTCCGCCCGCGGCCGCGCTCTACGGGAGGCAGAAACCCGATGTCGCGCAGTTCCAGCCCTGGCGGGGCGGCATCTTTGCAGTTGTACAATAAAAAATCATTCAAGCTCCGTCCCGCCTTCACTTCGTTTCGGCGCGGTCGCGCCGTAGCCGGAGGCGAAGGCGGACAGGAGCGGCATCGAGATTTCGCCCCGACGGGGCTGGGGATTTTTAAAGGATCATTTGGCTGCAAAGATATCGCCCCTATCGGAGCCCACGGCCGCCGCCGGCGGGCGATGTTCAACCCGGCCGGAGGCCGGCCATGTGTCGGCACCCTGGCGTTTGAAAACTCAATCCATGTCGTCCGTGATTTCCTCGATGGGCAGGGGCGGATGATTCTTCAGGTCCTTCAACCAGCCCAGCACCTTTTCGCCCGGATGGAACAGCGCCACCAGCTCATCCGTCACTTCCACCACCTCCACGTCCGGCGACTGATAATTCAGCTCCCACTTGCTCACGATCACCTGCACGCCCGCCTTCTTCGCCACGCCCGGCAGTGAATCCTTGATTTTCGCCATGAAGCCCGCCACCGAGCCGGTGCTGAACCCCTGCTCGTGCAGCCGCCGCTGCTGCAACTTCATCTGGGCATCAATCTCCTTCATCCGCTTGTCGTTTTTTTCCTCCTTGGCCTTGTTGTAATCGGCGCGGCTGGACTTTATGGACTGCTGGAACTCCGCCGAATTGCCATACGCAATGGCGATGGCGCGTGAATCATAAACCCCAATCCGCAACTTGTTCGTCTGCGACTGGGCCAATGCCGTTGCGCCGGTCAGGACACACAACGCAACCGCGGAAACGTAACCAACCAACCGTCGGAATATTTTTGTTTTCATCGGGACCCGTTTTATCACATCCGTCGCGGCGGTGTTAATTGAAAAAAATTTCACCAACATTGATGCAGGCGATGCGGCGCGGCGAATTTAACGCCAAGACGCTGACACGCGAAGGTTTTTTAACCGCGAAACAAACGAAACACGCGAAAATAAAAAGCGGTGGAGGGCCATCGCAGTCCAGGACCGGTCGGACATTTTAATGACTTCCTGACGCGCGAAGCGTCTTGGGGTGCGCCAGCCCCCTGGCGCTTTCAATCCGGCTCTACGGCCGACGCCGGCAACCGCGACCGACGTGTGGGGAGCACAGTCCCGACCGGTCGGGACTGTCGTTCGGCGCGCCCCGCGGCGAACCCGATGGCGTGCGGGCGTGCGGCTGCGGGACAACCATTTGTGTCAAAAGTGAGTGCCCGTTTTCGTTTTCGTTCCGCGAGGTCCAGGCAACCTCTCAAATATCGGGAGGCGCGCGCCGCCGGGCGCGCGGGTTTTGTTTGCCATTCAAGACCGGGAGAACCCATGTTGGACCGCACCCTGATCGGGAATTTAACCGTCCCAAACCATCCTGCCCTTCAAATGACTTCCCGCGCGCTTGAAACCGAGCGAGCCGGTAATCATATAGAAGGCCGGTCGCCCCTGGGAATGTTCCTTGAGAGCGTCTTTTCTGACGAATTTCATGATCGAGGGCAATGACAGCAAATCCGAGGCGATCAAATCATTGTCCCGGTAGATGGAATACTTTTGTTTCGAGTCATTCATGGGTTTGTCTGCCGGCAAATGTCTATTGGCCGGTCGCCCCTCTCCAAATCATTGCCGCGACCACGCTGCCGGCGACAATCAGGCCCGGCGACAGGGTGGCCGCAATGATTATAAACTGATGGTTGTATTGTGAACGATGCCATCGGCGGAACAGCAGTTTTCCTAAATAGTTTATTAATATGAAAGCCTTCGGTTGATGCTCAACCGATGAAAGCAGCTATTTTCTCCAAAATCCACACATCCTTCGGAAAATATATGTTGCAATAAGGTGATCGCTTTCCCTCATTCCGGTGTATGTTCATTTTATGAAGGAGAAAATACCGGACCCGACGAAGAAAAACTACGGCCCGCTGCCGTCCACGGGCGTCCCGGTGCAGATCCAATGCGACGGTTACAAGTGCATGGCCTTCCTCGACCGGGAGGGCCGATGGGTGGACCTTTTCAGCCGCCAATTCGTGCCCCGGGTCATGGGCGTGGTTCCCGCTTGATTGCGCTGACCAGTTTTTATTCACCCGCGCGGCGCAAGTCGTGCGGTTTTTTTTGTTTTTAACGCCAAGGCGCCAGGAAAAACTTTCCGAATCTTTGCGTCTTGGTGTTGAAAAATCAAATCACGGCAGACGCCAGCAACCGCGCTCTTGTCCGGCGAATTCCGCAAGGCGGGAGAAGACGGACAACGTGCAGCAGAAAACCGAGGTCGCGCAAGACTTGAAGTTGCTGGCGGATTTTGTCGCGGACATGCCGGCCCGCCCCGTGTAACTCTGTTATTTACGGGGTTATCAGGATGGAGTTTTTCCAGTTCGCGGGTGAAATGGGAAGCGCGTGCGCCCCGCTCGCTGGCAGCGCCAGTGGTCATTGAAGGCGTGACAGTGTTACCCATGTCTTGTCCTCCTTGTNNCCATGTCCTGTCACCGTGCCAGACGCGTGCGCTCCCCTTGATCTCGCCAAACGGTTTGACGCGACGGAACTTTTCGCGGACTTCGGCAGGCGTGGTCACCACCACCCTCTCGCCTCGTGCAACGGGGAGAGAGCCGGAGAGAGGGGATTTGATTCGCGCCTTCTCTCCTCGCCCCTCTTCGCCAGGCACTGGGGCTTCAGCAAATGCCGGGTGCAGTTATCCCAGCAGATGGTGCACTTCCTTCAGCTTCGCCACGATGTTGATGTCAGCCTTGCAGGCGGGCATGCAGTCTCCGCAGGCAATGCAGGCCGAGCCATCCTTGGTAAGCGTCCGGTATTCGGCCCGCGCCCGTGAAAGTTCGTGGTAGTCGAGTGCATAGCGTTCGTAGCGCAGGATGTCGGCAATCGCGATGTGTTCCGGGCAATGGGAGACGCAGTCGGCACAGAGCAGGCAGGTCAACCCCTTGTTGTAGGCCGCCAGCAGACCGAGGGTCTGCCGGTCGCTGGAACTCATGGTGCTCTGGCGTGCCGCATTGAAGTTTTCCTGTAACTGGTCGAAGTTGTTCGTGGCGATGACGGCCGCCGTGAGGTTGGGGTTGGACATCAGCCATTTTACCATCGCCGCGCCGGGCGTGCTGCCGCTGAAGCGCGGTTCGGCCAGCAGGGTCTGGAACTTTTTGTCCGTGGACGCCCGTCCCACTCCGCCCATGGTTTTCATGGCGATGGTGCCGAAATCCTTCTTTTTGGCCAGCGCCAGCACCTCTTCCAGTTCCTGCTTGTCGCCGTAGGTGTAGAAAAACTGGGCGGCTTCGTAGGGCGAATGTTCAATAAGGTAGGTGACGATGTCGTAGGCCATGTCGCCGCCGATGTTGTTGTAATGATGCTGGGAAATGGCGAGGTGCTTGACCAGTCCCTCCTTTTTCAGCCGCTCGTAGGCCCGGACCATTCCCATGTCGGTCTTCGCCTCATTCAGCGAATGGTAGCCGAAGTGGAACTTGAATACGTCGTAATACCCCGCGCCCGAGCGCGCGACAGCTTCTTTTACAAATTGATAGTGCTGTTCCTCGTCAATGCGGCCTTTCATGTGGTCGCCACCGACGCGGTCCACGGTGATTTCCAGATAATATGACTCGCGCGGCTGACTCTTGATCGCTTCGGGCATGGTTTCGGAGGTCCAGCGATGGCCCTTGTGCCAGTAGTTCACCCCGGACTTGACCGCCAGCGGGATCACGGCGGGACTCCAGTCGTACGCCCCCACCAGCGTGCTGATCTCCAGTCCGGTCCGCCCGTAACGCCGCCGCGGCAGCAGGCCCGGGGTCTCTGCGGCGGAAACGGTCAACTCTCCCATGCCGGACAGCGCCACGCCCATCGCACCCGTTGCTCCAACCCGGATGAAATCCCTCCGGGTCAGTCCTTTTGTCTCATGGCTGTCGTCATTCATATTTAACCCTCGGCAGAATATTACATCCAACCGGCGAATTGCCTAGGCAGATTGTTAAATTCGTAAAATTACGGCAATCACCAGCAACCGCCCTCTTGTCCGGCGAATTCCGCAAGGCGGGAGAAGACGGACGACGTGCAACAGCAAACCCATATCTCGCAAAACCTGTAATTGTTGGCGGATTCCCGCCCCGTGTCGTTTGCGGGGTTATCCCGCACATGCCGGCCTGCCCCGTGTTATTTACGGGGTTATCAGGATGGAGTTTTTCCAGTTCGCGGGTGAAATGGGGAACACGTGCGTCCTGCTCGCGGCGGTCGGCGTCCCGCCGAACGCTCGGTGTGGAAGATGTTCGCAACGGGACGGTGCAAACGGCGACCGAGACGGTCGCGCTCACCAGCACGATGTTGAGCACGTCCAGCGTCCAGCATGGTGGGGCAGAGCTGCCGCTCTGCCCTAAAATTGGGGCGGCGCAGCAACGCCGCCCTACCGTGATCTCGCCAAACGGTTTGACGCGGCAGAACTGCGCACGCACTTCGCTGTCCGGCAACGCCCGGCTCTCCGTGACGACGGCGATGCGGGCTTCGGCGGGGACCCGAGCTTGCCGCGCCGTAACTCCTTGAAGGCGGGTCAACGCGATGTTGCAGCCGACCCAGCCGGCACGACGTGCCGTGGGCGCGAGCGGCTTCCGCCTACACCGCAGGCTTCGGCGCGACAAGTGCGTTTGATGATGGCAGATTCGGTGAAAGCAAATTGTCTCTCATCGTCTCTGGACAGTATGCCAGCATTTACGCTTCGTCTGCGGTATGCGTCAGCAGATTGTTTCCCATGAATTCGGTCTAATGGACTTGCGTTTTTGGCTGAGGCGCGGGGGTGGCGCTCGTTGGCCCGGCGGCAGTTTCTTTGAGAAAATTATCCAGCACATCCAGATAAGCATCGAGTGAGTCGCCGGCTTCGGGACCGAGGTCGCGCTTGAGCGCCCGCAATTGGTCCGCTGACGACTTTGCCTCGCGTCGCAGGTCATCCATGTTCAGCTTCCCGCTCATCAAACCGTTGACCATCTCGTCGTAGTTGCTGGCCGCCTCGGGACTGCCGGCGAGCATTTGCCCGCGAATTTGCCGGATAAAATTCGTGTTCGCGCCCAGATTGCGAAACGCAGCGGACAAATCCGCGTTGGTGTTCGCCAAGGCAGCCAAGGGAGCAGCGGTTGGAAGATTCGTTGGCGCGAAGACTCGCGTGACATTGGTTGCCGCTTTCGGTGCGGCGGCGTTCGTGCCAAACGCAAGGCTCGCAATCTTTTTGCGCGACACATTTATTTTGCCCAACACTTCGCTTTCCAACATCACGGTGTCCGCGGACACGGACAACACCTTGCCGAAGTAACGGTCGCCATTTTGCATTTCCACCTGGTCAGCGCGCAGCAAGGGCGCGGCGACAAATATGAAAAAAATCCCGGACGAGACGAACAGAAGCTTGATTCTCATGGCAAAAGGGTAGCCTATCGGAGGATTCTTCGCAAATAATGGCAGGCATAAGCGGTTCGCAACGGGACGTTGCAAACGGTGGCCGGGACGGTCGCGCTCCCCAATCATTTCAGCGCGACTTGTCGCGGCGAAACGGAGTGAAGACGGATGACCCAGATGGGAACGGTAAGTCACGGCAGACGCCGGCAACCGCGCTCGACATGCAGCAGAAAACCGAGGTCGCGGCTTGTCGCGTCGAAGCGTGGCGAAGACGGAAACATTTGCAATTGCTGCCTGATTTTGTCGCGGACATGCCGGCCCGCCCCTTGTTGTTATTTACGGGGTTATCTTTGACGGAGCGGCCTGCCCCGATGCCGTTTATCGGGGGTGAAGGCGTAGGCGTCTGCGGTCGTAAACTGGGTTGTTTTAAGATACAATGTGTGGCATTGAATCCAAACGTGCATGCCACTAATTTACTGATGACTTATTCTCTACTTCCAAAAAATCGGTTGGTGTCAGCCATCTTGTTTTCATTGCTATTTCCGGCCAGTGGAATAGCGGAGGCAGTCCAATTCAGCCGCGCCTTTGCCGCTCTTGAAGGTCATGTAAAACCAATTGGCAACCTGCCCGACAGGAGTAACGCGGACGTCCGGCTCATGGCTGGAGAATGACCTTTAGCGAGGCTTGAAAACCCGCGACATTGTCTTTGGTGACCACATGCGCAGGGATAAGGATTTTTCCGCCGGACAACTGCGTTTTGTCGCCGTGAAGATATTTGTCCATGCGGATGATGGCTTGCCGGCCAATCTCGTAGGGCCTTTGGACAATCGTGCCGTAAATGTCGCCGGCGGCAATCCCGGCCAGCGTGTCACTGTCTTCATCAAAGCAAACGATCTTCACCTGCCCGGCCTTGCCCGCGCCACGCACGGCGATGAGAATTGCCGGTCCGTCGTAGCTGTAAAGACCGACCATGCCCGCAAGGTCGGGATACTTCGCCAGCGCATCCTCCGCGTTTTTCTGGGCGATGGCGCTTTTGGTGCCATCCGCAAGCGTGTCTATGATCTGAATGTTCGACCCGGCCAATCCGTTTTGGATGCCTTGAATACGGTCTTTCGTGTTTTGCGCGTTTGGATAGCCGACGAATAAAATGATTTTGCCGCCTTGGGACAGCGCGGCTTTGAGCAATTCC
>PMOA01000113.1 GCA_003161635.1 Limisphaerales bacterium | reverse complement strand
AATGGCTTTCATATTTGCGCGCGGAAACGACCTGCACCCACCACAGGCCGGCCAGTAAAACAAACAGGCCGCCCGCCAGCGCCACCGCCAGGAGGCGGAGCTGCGGAGCGTTCTTTTTCAGTTCGTCAAAAATCAGCATCGTCGGCCCGAAATAGGTTGATGAAGTGGCGGAGTGATGGAGGAATGGGAGGCAAATTGAGCGATTTTCCCCATCGCTCCAACACTCCAATGCTCCAATGCTCCGTTCATTTTCATATTCTTCCCCGACGGATTTCCCGGTCGGGACGGAAACTGGGTTCAATCCTCGGCTGATAGCCGAGCGAGCGGTTGCACCAATTGAACAGCGCGAAAACGAACGGCGTCGCCGCCGCGCCGCCCGCGGTCATCACCAGCCATTGCCAGATCGAACCCCAGCCCAGCAGTGGTTGTTTCCCGGCGGTCAACAAAAGCAAAATGGACAGCACCGGCACGATGGCGCTGGCCATGGTGCCGAGGACGAGTTGCGCGAACGACAGCTCGCGCAAAATCAAGTCGCGCCGCAGATAAATCACGAATCCGACGGCAAAGAGCGGCAGGATGCTGATCCCAAGCGGATTGGCCGACAGCGCGTCGAACCATAAACCGCCCAGCACGGCGAGCAACGAGACCGTTGCGATGTCCGCGTTCAACGCTGCATACACCATCAGCACCGGCAGCAAATCCACCTGCGCGCCGAGCCAGTGGTGCAGGACGGGAAGCGTTGCTTCACCAAACACCGCTAGAAACGCGGCGGCCAGAATCAGAATGGTTTGCAGGAAGTTCATCTGATCAGCGCTGAGACGTAAAAGCATGGAGCCATCAGAAAAAACACCGAACAACCAACATCGAACATCGAACGCCGAATCAAGCAAACACCGGCCGGGATCTTATTCGATGTTCGGCGTTCAGTGTTCAATGTTCGATGTTTATGATTTTTCATGGAAACAGCACCCAGACTTGCTCGAGCGCGCCGAGATTCGCCGAAAGTTTCACGCGCGCCTCGGTGTAAAGGCCGAATTCAACCGGGCGCGAATCCACCACCTGGCCGATGGGGATGCCTTTGGGAAAAACGCCGCCGAGGCCGCTGGTAATGACATTCTGGCCGGGTTTCAAACTGGCGCTGCCGGAAAGATAGGTCAAATCCACGAGCGAAGTATCCAGCGGGCCGCTCGCGCTGACGATGCCCGTGTCGTGCGCCGGATTTTCCACGAGCGCGGAAACGTGGCAATTCGGATCGCCGATCAAGACAACCTGCGAGCGGGTGAGACCGACGGAGGAGACGCGGCCGACCAGACCTTCGGCGGTGAGCACGGACATGTTTTCCCGGAGCCCGTCGCGGCTGCCGAGGTCAATCTGCACGGTGCGCCACCAATTGGCCGGGTCACGCATGACAACGTTGGCGAGTTTGAGTTTCCACGGCGCCTGCTGTTGCCAGCCGAGCAGCGAATGGAGCTGGTCGTTTTCGCGCGCGATGGCGGCGTTCTGCACGGCCAGGACTTTGTACTGATCATTTTCCCGCCGAAGCCGGTCAATTTGTTGGAACAATTCGCGCCGGGGCAGGACGCTGTCGGCCAGATCGGCGGGGAGTTGCTGGGTGGTGTTGGCCAGCCCGAACAGCGGCAGAAACAAACTGGCGATGGTGAGCTTGAGATGGGCGGTCACGCGCGGCGGCAGGCTGAGAATCAGCAGTGCCAGCAGCGTCACCGCGCCAAGCGCGAGATAATTTTTTTTCCTAAACATCCTGCTACTCCCGACATACGTGTCGGGGCGCGCAGGTGAACGCGCGGGCCTTCGCCCCGCCAGGCGGAGCTTCGGCCACGCAAGGGCGGGAAATCAATATTTGGCGTTGGTCGCAACGCGCTTGAGGAATTCGATTTCCTGCAAGACGCGGCCGGTGCCTTCGGCAACGGCGCTCATGGGGTCGTCCGCGAGGTGAACCGGCAAGCCGGTTTCCTCGGCCACCAGCCGGTCTATGCCGCGCAACAGCGAGCCGCCGCCGGCCATGACCAGGCCGCGATCCACAAGGTCGGCGGCGAGTTCGGGCGGACAGCGTTCCAGCGTGAGGCGGACGGACTCCAAAATGCTCGACAGCGGTTCTTGCAACGCTTCGCGAATTTCCTCGGAACGAATGGTTAAGGTTTTGGGCAGGCCGGAACCCAGGTCGCGGCCTTTGACATCCATGGTCAATTCCTGTTCCAACGGAAACGCGGAGCCGATGCGTATCTTGATTTCTTCCGCGGTGCGTTCACCTATCAACATGTTGTAGGCCCGTTTCATGTGCGCAGTGATCGTTTCGTCAAATTCGTCTCCGCCCACCCGCAGGCTGCGGCAGAAGACGATACCGGCAAGGGAGATGATTGCGATTTCGCAAGTCCCGCCGCCGATGTCCACGATCATGTTGCCCGCCGGCTCATGCACCGGCAAACCGACGCCGATGGCTGAGGCCATCGGTTGCTCAATCAAATACACCTCCCGCGCGCCGGCGTGGGTGGCGGAATCTTTGACGGCCCGTTTTTCCACTTCCGTGATGCCCGAAGGCACTGCGACCACGACTCGTGGCGCAATCAATTTGCGATGGTGAACCTTTTGGATGAAGTGGCGGAGCATGGCCTCGGTGATTTCGAAGTCGGCGATCACGCCGTCTTTCATAGGCCGGATGGCCACGATGTTGCCAGGCGTGCGGCCCAGCATTCGTTTAGCTTCAGCACCGACGGCCAGCACGTTGGTCGTGCCCGCCTGAATGGCTACAACCGAAGGTTCGCGCAGGACGATTCCGCGGTCCCGCACGTAGACGAGGCAGTTGGCTGTGCCCAGGTCTATTCCAATATCGTTGGAAAACAGGCTTTTGAATTGCGCAAACATGAATTTGCCTAACGCCGCACAGTTAATCCGTTACGTCCAAAAAGGTCAAGCAGCGATTAATGGATGGTGCCAGCGACTGGAATCGAACCAGTGACCTCGGGCTTATGAGTCCCACGCTCTAACCAACTGAGCTACGCTGGCAACCGAGACCGGCATTACATTTTGCGCACAAACCGCGCGCTGTCAAACCCGAACCGAACAACCCGAACCGAACAAGGCAATGTTCTGATTTGCCATTCTTCGGAGCGCGGCTGTGCGCGAAGCGTCAGCCGCAGCGCGTTGAAAGTGCTGCGGCTGGTCTCCGACACAGCCGCGTTCCGTTCAAATTGGAACACTGTCCCGAAAACCAGCTTGGCCAAAAATCCGAACGCCGCTAGACTCCGCCCGTCCGAATCTCAAATTGATGAACAACCGCCCTGCATCGCGTTTTCAGAAAAAACCGCGCTCGCGCTATGGCTTCCTCGTGTTCTGTTTTGTGTCGCTGCTGGCCGCCTTTACCATTTTGCGCATTGTGCTGCTGCTTAAATTCGCCGCGCCTGGCACCGCGCAGTGGAACGTGCTGCTTGCGTTTCTTGCCGGCTTTTACCGCGACGTCATCGCCGCGCTGTGGTTCATGCTGCCGCCGTTGTTTTGGTGTTTCATCATCGGCAACCGCCCGTTCGCGTCGCTCATCCACCGCCTCTGGTTCCGGTTTTTCATGACGCTGCTTTGGGCCGTGCAGGTGTTTTTGCTCGCGGCGGAATTTTACTTTTTCGCGGAATTCAAATCGCGCTTCAATCCCGTCGCCGTGGACTATCTGATTTATCCGCGCGAGGTGTTCATCAACATCTGGGACGCGTATCCCGTCCCGGCGGTCGTCGCCGGCTGCCTGTTCATCGGCGCGGCGTGGACGTGGCTGGCAGGGCGATTGTTCAAAACAATGTGGATGAAGCCGGTCTGGATCGGAACGCGGTTTCTCTGGTTCGCCGGCGCGTTGATTTTGTTTGCCGGCCTGAGCCGGACGGTCAATTTGAATCCGCCGCACGTCAGCGAAGACCGCACGCTCAACGAAATTGCCAACGATGGTGCGCTCTCCTTCTTCGCCGCCGCGTGGACGCGCAATCTCGATTATCCCACATTTTACAAAATCTTGCCGCGGGATGAAGCCTATGCCCGCGTCCATCGCCTGCTGGCCTCGACCAACGCAACCTTCATCGGCGATAATTTCAGCATCGACCGAAAAATTTCCGGCGATTCCAATCGCCCGCGCCTGAACGTCGTGATTTTGCTCGAAGAAAGTCTCGGCTCGGAATTCTGGGGCTGCCTTGGCCGCACGAACACGCTGACGCCGGAAATGGACCGGCTCGCCACGCAGGAAGGCTTGTTGTTCGACAACATTTACGCCTCCGGCAACCGCACCGTGCGCGGCATGGAAGGCGCGCTGTCGTCGTTCCCGCCGCTGCCCGGCGATGCGATTGTGCATCGTGACCGGTCCGAAAATGTCGAGACCATTGCGCGCGTGCTCAAGCGCGACGGCTATGACACGCTGTTCCTCTACGGCGGGCACGCCATGTTCGACAACATGAAACCGTTTCTGGCCGCCAACGGCTATGACCGCATTGTGGATCAAAAGGATTTTCCCAATCCGGCCTTCGTGACCGTCTGGGGCGTGAGCGACGAGGATTTATACGCGAGCGCCATCCGGCAATTCCGCGCCTTGAGCCAGACCAACAAACCGTTCTTCGCCACCCTCCTGTCCGTGTCGAATCACAAGCCTTACACTTATCCCAAAGGCCGCATTTCCGAAGACCCGAATGGCACACGCGACAACGTTGTCAAATACACCGACTGGTGCCTCGGCCAATTTTTCAAGGCCGCGAAACAGGAGGCATTTTGGACGAACACCATTTTTGTCGTCGTGGCCGACCATGGCGCGCGGGTCTATGGCAGCCAGGACATCCCGATTTTTTCCTACGAAATCCCGCTCGTGATCCTCGGCCCGGCGGTCGCGCACCAACCCCAACGCATCCACGCGACCGGCTGTTCATTGGACCTGCCGCCGACGATTCTCGGCCTGATTGGCCGCCCCTATGAAAGCCTGTTTCTGGGACGCGACCTTTTGCACGACCCGCCGGACACATTCCATGCCTTGCTGAATCACAACCGCGACATTGGGATGTTCGCCAATAGCCGGATGGTCGTGCTGGGTCTGCAAAAAAAGGTCGAATTCTATGCCGGGGACCCGCAGGTCGTGAATTTGGAACTGACGCCGCAGCCCACGCCGGAAGATTTGGAACTGGAGAAAAACGCCGAGGCCATTTTTCAGGTGGCGGATGAACTCTACATGAACCGCCGCTACCACCTTGATCCGTGAACTAAAAGCCCGGTCCAAGGCGATTACCCGGAATATGCCCTGAAAAATTCATGGCACACCGTTGATGCTGCAAGTGTCAGGAATCAGACGCATCTGCCTTGGCTCAAGCGCCAGGAACAAACCAAGACGCCCATGGCGAGGAGGAAAAATCCGGCACTCGTCGGTTCCGGCACCATGTACATCGTTCCGGGGACCCGTCGTTGAAGCCATTAGCCGCAATCAAAACGGAGGCACGCCCGTGTCCGAAAGATCAGCCGAAGCACGCCCGGCTGTGCACAGACCTGCAAATATCGGGCCGTCTTGCCGCGACGATGCTCCGCCTCGGTCGCGCTCCGAAAATTTGCGCGTCCGGCGAAGATTCCTCCAGATAATAAAACAAAAAGAAAATGAGCGGCTGCGACACTTGCGCAAGAGGAGGCTGACAGAAAGCAAATCGGCGGACCGACTTCGTATTCGACCCGCTGATGCTTTGTTTAGGGCGATCTTCGAAAAGTGCCTGATGGCCGCCCTTAATCGCGCCTGGCTTGGCGCCGCAATCTCAGAAACAACAGCAATCCGCCGCCCAAGCTCCCGAGCAGCATGGCGCTCGGCTCTGGAACTTGATGGAACGATTGTGTAACCTGAGAAATAGTAATAAAACCCCCGCCTTCAGAAGTCACAGCAAAGGCAAGGTCTTTGGTTACATAGAGAACAGTTTCAGGAGGAACGATATTGAGAATATCCCCTGCTTCTGGTGGTGGATCGCTAAAGTCGCCGATCTGAAGGTGGCTGTATCCGGCCACCGGCCCGCCAAAAGCTCCAATGGCCGCAGTTTCGTCAACTGCGAGCAATCCGTTGATGGCACTGCCTGTATAAGCTTGATCAATCATATTAATCGTCCCAGCGTTCGCGGTCACGATGTAGTTGAGCAAAAGATTCGCTGTACCAATACCACCGCCAGATACCAAGGATATGTTCCCTGACCAGGTAAGATAATCAATCCCGCCATTTTCAGTCGCAGTGACAATAATTTGGTTGGGATCAAAAGAAGTCAAACCACTGGGGATATAACTGAAGCCGCTAAAGGTTTTATCGTCAATGCTGAGAGTTCCGCCGTTAGCAAGGTTAGCCAACGTACCAGAGTTTGTTACCTGAGCGAACAGTGGAGTGACCCCCATCGCCGACGTGAAACCAAACACCAGCATTGTTTTCACCAACTGTCTTGCAGAATTTCTTAGTATTTTCATAGTTACCTCTAATTTAAACTTTCCATCAATCACTTAACTGCTTCTGTTGTTTTTTGCGGGGGCCTTTTTTGAATCCCGGCTACCCGCCAGGATTCCGGCGATAAAAACTGAAAAGAGTGCCAGCACGTAAATTATGCACCAAAAGAGTGTCAGCGGACTGATCGTGTTCATTGGAATACGCATAATTTACGGCTGATTTTTTGGGGTTATCCGGCTGATTTCATGGCAGAACGCCGCCGCATGACCAACAGACCTGTCAGCCCACAAACCATGAGTGCGAATGTCCCGGGCTCGGGGACCGAGAGGCTCCCGGAGAATGAAGTGTCATACGGACCAGAACCCGTGGTAAGCTGGTTCAGCATCTTTCCCGGGGAAAACTGGAAGGTCAAACTCATCGCCGCGGGACCATCCGTAACCAAAGTCGCCAAATCCGGGTTGGTACCAGCATAAGCCAGGCCGGTAACATTAAAAGTCAGTGTCGAATTTATACCTCCTGTGAAATTATAGGTGTCCAACTGGATCCAATTGACATTGCCCGTCAAGAAATTGCCCACGCCATCGTTGATTGCCAACGCGCCTAATGGCCCGGTGACATTGGCAATCTGAACGCCTGGGGAGGGGGTGGTGATGGGGCCATAAATAAACGGACTGTTGTTAACCACACCCAACAGCCCCAACGCGGAGCCAGTTCCGCCAACCTCACTGCCGATTGACCACTGACTACCGACATAAAAGGCGCCAATGGGGGGGGGTAAAACCAAGGTTGAGGAGTTGAATTGGAATGACGAGGCTGCGCCATTGAACTGGATTGTCGCCCCCGGCGTACTGGCAAAATTCAGGGTCAGTTGCGCGTGGCTGGTAACAACCGAAAGGGCCAAACCCGCCATGGCCACAGCAAATGATTTGATAGGTTTCATGATTTCAGGTGACTCCTTCCGGTGGTTGCGGAGGGTTGAATCCACAACGGTTTCTGATTGGCTGCTTCTGATTCTTTTTTGCGGGGGCCTGCTTGAATCCTGGTTACACGCCAGATTCCTGCGCCAAGAAATGGATTTGGGTTCAAATTAATCATGAACTATAGAGCCAATAAAATTCTGAGACGGTTGAAGAATCCGAAGGATATTCCCTGCCGATCTTCTTCCCGCATCCCCGCCTGCCTCGGGTGCCTGGATCCCGCCTTTTTGCCGATGGGTTCCCCCAAGTTGGTCGTTACTTGCACGCAACGATCGTCCCACAATTCGATCATGTGCAGGTCTTTTACGTTGGTCACTTCCAAATCCGGCAACCCACAATTGACGAGCCATTCTTTTATCGCCGCCACCTGCCTGGGTGAGGAGGCGCGGGCAGTGAAAATTTTTACGGTGCGTCCTTCTGCAATCCATTTCTGCACGCGGACCAGCATCGGCTCAATAGGACTGCCAATCGCATCCCCTCGCGTGCTGCCAAGGTCGCGGGCCAGTGTCCCGTCCAGATCAACACCAATCCACGGGGAACCGCCATACCGCACCTGTGTGTTGTTTGTGAACTTCTGACCGCACTTTCGGCACACCCCGCCAGAACGGCCGTCCTCCAGCCAGAAAGGCCGTGCCTCCTCACCGCAACACAACATCTGACGGCCGGAGACAAGGGCAGGATCAATTTCATTTTGACCAGACCTCGCCGCCCAACGGGTGCCGCGATCCGCTACTTCAGCTTTGAACGTGATTTCCATAAACATCCGCCCTACTTCAAATCGCTGTGTTGATCGTTATGCATGCCATTTATGGCGATCTTCGAAAAGTGCCTGATGGCCGCCGTTTCGCGCCTGGCTTGGCGCCGCAATCTCAGAAACAACAGCAATCCGCCGCCCAAGCTCCCGAGCAGCATGGCGCTCGGCTCTGGAACTTGATGGAACGACTGCTCAACTTGAACGATACTAATAGAGCCTCCATTTGGAGAAATCACAGCCAGGGCAATGTCTTTGGTTACATACAAGACAGATTGGGAAGGATTAATATTGAGATTGTCACCTGACACTGTTCCTGCAGGTGGATCGCTAGAATAACCGACCTGAAGATGGCTGTAACCGACAACTATCCCGCCAAAAGCTCCAGTGGCCGCGGTTTCGTCTACTGCAAGCAATCCGTTTTGGGCCCTGCCGGTATAAGATTGATCGATCATATTAATCGCACCAGGGTTCGCGGTCACAATGTAGTTGAGTAGAAGATCCGCAGAAGCAATACCACTGGATACCAAGGATATGTTCCCTGACCAGGTAAGATAATCAATCCCGCCATTTTCAGTCGCAGTGACAATAATTTGGTTGGGATCAAAGAAAGTCAAACCACTGGCTTGATAATTGAAACCGCTAAAGATTTTATCGTCAATGCTGAGAGTTCCGCCGTTAGCAAGGTTAGCCAACGTATTGGTACCAGAGTTAAAGTTTACCTGAGCGAACACTGACGTGGCCGACGCTGCTAGAATTCCGATACACGCCGCAATACCAAAGGTTTTTTTAATAGTCTTCATCGTCATTTCCTTCTGTTCTTTGTTGACCGTCAAACCACGTTCATTTTCATTTCGTCCGCAACAAACCACACTTTTACTTCACGTCTCCTTTATCGGGGTAGGTCGCCATACTTACAACTATTTCATATTCACAATTGGCTATAAATTACTGACATATGGTTTGGGGTTGTTCACGGAAAAGCGGGATATTCACCAATCTCCCAAAAACAGGCCGAACAAATTCACCATCAGGAAAGTTATTCACAATATAGGCAAGTTATTCACAATGTGTAATGATTTATTGACAAAAGTGACTTAAAAATCTACACTGCACGCATCCGCCACGGGCAAAAGGTTTGGAGAAGGTTTTGCTCTTGGAAAAAATTCGAAATCAAAATGTCATGCTTCCAGAAAATCTGGTCGCTGAGAAATGAAACATTGGCAGCACTATTGTAACACGATCAGTTTGGAAGTTGTTTCAGATTGAGGGCAGTGATTACTGTAGCGCGGTGGAGTTAAAGTCGCAGTTTCCATGAAGTTTATGGTAGACAATACCGCCATCCGACGGGCAAATCCGTTGCCTCAAGCAACTATTAACAGTGGCCTGGCCGATTCGTTACGTGGAAGTCTGGCGAATCTGGCCTGCAAATGCTCGCTGAAGGATGACATGGATTTCCTGATCAAGGAGGATCGGATCGTTTGCGCCTTTTGTGATCGGGAGATTTTGTGCGTGCCTCCCATACTTAGAGTTTACAAGGCCACCTGCAGTTGCTGTAACTCGCCTTCGGTCAAATCCACTTTCGTTCTGGATTCGCGGGGACTTTATACCTGCACCTGGTGCGGTCGAACAAAGTAAACCGGTTCGAGTTTGTAAATACCCCGTCAACCTGGCTCAATTAATCCCGAACTCCGAAGTTGCCGGTGGTGGCTGGCGGACGAGGCCATGCCAGAGTGCGCCCGTCCTCGGGCGCAGCAACTGGCTTCATTCAAGCCACAGAACATTTCCCAGCCGCCCGCCCACCCCACTTTGCTGCGGCCGGGACGGCCGCACTCAGCTAACGCAGAAATTCAACTTCGGAGTTCGGGTTAATCGGTTCACGACCCGTGAAACAAATGAAGTTCCGTCGCGAATTCATTCGCGCGAAAGTGGCGGGGTATCCCGCCAAAGCCTCTTATCCAATTCCCAGAGACAATCGGTGCAATGGGTAGGGCGGCGCTGCTGGGCCGCCGGGTATGATGGCCGCGCAGCAGCGCGGCCCTACCGTCTGGAATAGGTGCCGATTATTATCGGGAAATGGTATTACCAACAGCTTCACCGAAGATCATGGTCTACGGCGGATAAGTTCGAAATTGCAAAGCCGCACTTCAGGTTTGCCCATGGTGTCGAGCACCAGTTGTTGCTCCGAATCGAAGGAAATCAGCAGGTGATCGGGTTTGAGATTGAGGTCTTCAAAACCGCAATGAGCCTGTCGGCGCGTTACCATCTGCGTCAGTTCCGTCAAAGTTTGTTTGGAAATCAGTTTGTTGGTGAAGGCGCGTTTGACGTTGACAGCCTGGTAGTATTTTCCATCCTGCGCCGCGAGCAGTTCGTCCGGGCCGTTCCAAAAACCCCAGATGGTGATGTAGTCGTATTCCTTGCGCACGACCGGAGCGCCGTCGGGCGTGAGGAAATCAGCCAGCGCGGCGTAACGCCGTTCGTCGGACACCTGGCGGGCGGAGCCCCGCTGGCGGCCGGTCATGTAAATGGCGCGCGGATAAACCGTCCTGACGCCGTGGCGGCTCATTTCGAGCGCAAAGGCAAATTCCTCGAAGGGACTGTTGAAGCCGTAGGCCCGCGCTGCCTCCTTGTGGGCATCGGGATTCTTCAACCACGGCGAGTCGCCCATGCGCGAGACCTTCCACACCAGATTGATGTTGTCCTTGGTGCGGGTGTGGAAAATCTGGTTGCGGGCGGACAGTTTTCTCTTCGGTGTGCGGCGCCAGCGTTCTGGCAGAAAATAATTAAACAAGTCGGGATCCTTGCCCACCACCCAGAGCAAACCGCCCGTGCTTTCGGCGCGGCCAAAAATGTAATCCACACCCAGGACATTCGTGGCGCGGAGATGTGCCGGCAGCGGATTGGCGGCGTCCGTGTCGAACCGGCGGGCCATGTGCTTGAGGTAAAGTTGCCGGTTGACGCTCCGCACGGCCTGTTCGTGTTCGGGGGTCCGTTCGAGCAATTCGTAGTCCACCAGCGCGTAGGCAAACTGATCGTTGTGGTCGCGCAACAACGACTTGTCCGGCTGCGGGCGCAGAATGATGTGCGCCGGTTTCATATCCACCACCCGGCAGCCTTTCTGCCACAACTCATGCGTGACCAGGCTGGTGACGCGGGCGAGAAATTCCGCCTGTGCCCGGCCTTCAAACCTGAATTTTTCCGCCGTCTCCACCGCGTCCAGCCCCTTGATCCAGCCGAACAAAACGACGTATTGCCGCAGGATATCAATCTCCACACCGGGATGACGGGTCACCTTCGCCCGAATTTTGTCCTCGGAACGACCCGTCTGCCAGAGTTGCAATCGCTCGCTCGGCACGTAGATCGCCAAAGGGAGCTGGGTGCGGATGCGGATGGCCGCCGGCCCGGCCTCACCCCGGCGCAACTCCATGAGCAGCGAAAATTCCTCAAACGGACTGTTGAATTCCGCTTGAATGAACTTGTTGACCGTGAGGGTGTCGAACGGCACCATTTCGCCCACGCGCGACCATTTGACGACCAGATGCAACACCTTGCCGTTCACCGGGCGCGTCGGCACTTTATAGACCATGCTCGTGCCCTCCAGCCGCTGGCGCTTGGCCTCAAACCACTCGCGCGCATACCAGTTCTCCGGCAGCAGGCTTTTCCAGAACGGCAGTCCGAAACGCGTGAGATAAAGGTCGCCGCCGTCCGCCGTCTTCAAGTGAATGTAATCCACGCCCAGCAGCGAGATGGCGCTGCGCGACGCCGGCAAATCAGCCGGCAAAACCGGCGGCGGCGGCGGCGGATTTGAAACGGATGCAGTCGAGGCAGAAATCTTTGGTGCTGGCGTTGACATTTGAGAACGCTCCGGATGTTGCCACTTTTTCTTCTCTAACAGCATCCGAGGCTGTGTGAAAACCCGGTCATATTTTTTGAACAATTACTCCTGCGGCGCGTCGGTTACAAGCATGAACCATCCCACCGGACTGGACCGGGTGCATCCGGACACTGCCACCGATCTGTAGCGGCAGGCATCCTTGCCTGCCGTAGCCGGCGGCATCCCTGCCGCCCGGGCCACAAAACCGAACCCACGTCATGACCTCGCTTCCACATCAGACCACCCGGCTGGAAGCCGGGCGATACGGCAGCCAAGGATGGCTGCCGCTACGGTGGGAGTGTCGGGCATGCGCCCCTCTTGCCGCACATTCAAAAACAATGCTTCCTATCCACCGGCAACCAGCCTAGAATGTTTCCAGCGTCGGTTTCCGACGGATTCCCGCCAGGGTGTTTCAAGGAACACCTTTCCGGTGATTCCTGACTTTTCTGTCGTGAGCTTTTCTCCTTGGGGAGTGAAGCGCTGGTGGTGCGGTTGATATTATGTCACAGCCGAAGATTATTCAGGGCGGGATGGGCGTTGCCGTGTCCGGCTGGACTTTGGCGCGCACAGTTTCAAAATTGGGACAACTGGGCGTCGTTTCCGGGACGGGACTGGCCATCGTTTTCTCGCGCGCCCTTCAGATGGGCGATCCCCAGGGCCACCTGCGCCGGGCCATGCAACAGTTTCCGATTCCCGAAGTCGCCGCGCGCGTGCTGGCGCAAAACTTCGTTCCCGGCGGAAAATCCCCGGCCACGCCGTTCAAAATCGCTCCCATGCCCACGCTCCGTCCCGGCCCGGTGCTCGTTGAATTGACAGTCATGGCCAACTTCGTGGAAGTGTTCCTGGCCAAGGAAGGCCATGACGGACTGGTCGGAATTAATTTTCTCGAAAAAATCCAACTGCCCACCCTGCCCTCGCTTTACGGCGCGATGCTCGCCAACGTGGATTACGTGCTCATGGGTGCCGGCATACCGCGCGCCATTCCCGGGGCGCTGGATCGTCTGGCGAAAGGCGAACCGGTTCAACTGAAAATTGATGTCATCGGCGCGTTGCCCGGCGAGGAATTCCTTTCCACGTTTGACCCGCGCGCCTTTTGCAAAGGCCAGCTCCCGGCTGTGAAACGTCCGCAATTCCTCGGCATTGTCGCCTCGGTGACCCTCGCCATGGCTTTGGCCAAAAAGGCCAGCGGACATGTGAACGGCTTCGTCATCGAAGGCGACACCGCTGGCGGACACAACGCCCCGCCGCGCGGCCCGCTGCAACTCAACGCCATCGGCGAACCGGTATATGGCCCGCGCGATGTCGTTGACCTCGAAAAAATCCGCGAGCTGGGCCGGCCATTCTGGCTGGCCGGGTCGTATGGGCGGCCGGGCCGACTGGCCGAGGCCTTGCGACTTGGCGCATCCGGCATTCAGGTGGGAACAGCATTTGCCTTTTGCAATGAATCCGGCCTGCGCCCCAAACTCAAACAGCAGGCTTTGCAAATGAGCCGTGCCGGCACCGCGCACGTTTTCACCGACCCGATTGCCTCGCCCACCGGTTTTCCGTTCAAGGTTGTTCGGATGTCCGGCACGCTTTCAGAAGCCGATCAGTATGCGGCCCGGACGCGCATCTGTGACCTGGGTTATCTCCGGCATCTTTATCGCAAACCGGACGGGACACTGGGCTACCGTTGCCCGGCCGAGCCGGTGGATGATTATGTCAAAAAAGGCGGGACGGTCGCTGACGCGCAAGGCCGCAAATGCCTTTGTAATGGACTGGTTGCCAACATCGGCCTCAACCAGGTGCGTTCCAATTCGGAAGAGGAATTGGCGTTGATGACCGCCGGCGACGACGTCGCGCAAGTCGCGCGGTTTCTCAAGCCGGGTTGCGACACCTACACCGCCGCGGACGTTGTGCGCTGCCTGTTGGACGAGACGATTCCCGTCAACGGGGCTGATCTTTCAGCCGCGCATCCTCTTTCAGCCGCGCATCCAAGTCCAGCGCGCGTGTGAACATCGTCGGAAGTCCCGCACCCCGGCTTCAAGCTTCCGCCGGCGGAACTTTTTCGATGACGCGGATGCGGATGCGTTTGCACTGCGGACAGCGGCCGAAGCTGTATGTCCGGCCAACGGCCTTGAGCCGGAAGCCGTATTTGCCCCACGGCTCGGTGAAGTCGCACTTCAAGCAACGTATCTGCCAGCCGGGCGCGCGCTTTTCCGGATCCATCTTCTTCTTCGCCATTGGACCACTTGCACTCATGTCGCAATAATTTCAGCCCGTTCTGAATCCGTTGGCGAGCTTTTTCTTCCGCCTCGCGCCCGGGCGCGGAGGGTCATTTTTCCTTGAGCAGCGCATCCAAGTCCAGCGCGCGTGTGAACATCGCCAGACCGCCGTCAGGCGTGCGCGGCCACTGTTCCTTCGGGTGATCCCAATAAAGCTCCACGCCGTTGCCGTCCGGGTCGCGCAGATAAAGCGCTTCGCTCACGCCGTGATTGTCTCAGCGGCCCGTCCCTGCCAATCCAACTTCACTTGCTGCGCAAAAATGATATATTGCAACCACTGATATGAAAACCATCGCTCCGGCTGACCTCCAAAAACTTCTGGCTGCCCAACCCGGCCTGCCATTGCTGGATGTCCGCACGCCCGTGGAATACGCGGAGGTGCATGTCCCGCAGGCGCGGAATGTGCCGCTCGACCAACTTTCGCCGAAGGCGCTGTTTGACGCGGACCAACTGCCCAAAGGCCAGCCGGTTTATCTCCTTTGCCGTTCGGGCGGACGCGCCACCAAGGCGGCGGAACAATTCGCCCGGGAAGGGTTTGATCAAGGCATCATCGTCGAAGGCGGCACGCAGGCGTGGATTGAGGCCGAGCTGCCGGTGACCCGCGGCACCACCAGGGTTATCAGCCTCGAACGCCAGGTGCGCATTGCCGCCGGCTCGCTGGTGCTGACCGGGGTATTGCTTGGCTGGTTTGTGCACGGCGGATTTTTCGGACTTTCGGCGTTTGTGGGCGCGGGACTCGTTTTTGCCGGCGTCACCGACTGGTGCGGCATGGGCCTGTTGCTGGCGAAGATGCCGTGGAACCAAAAGTCAGGCTGCGCCTCCGGTTCCTGTTGTGAAGTGAAGCATTGAAGTCTTTCGCTTCGCAAAAGCCTTCCCGCCCGACTGACAAAGGATACGTTCGTCCCTCCGATCACCAAACAAACCTTCGTGCCGGATTACTACGGTTGAGAACCGGCGGAGGCAGGACGCGAATTTCACGAATGGGCACGAATCTGCTCCGCTAACATATCGGGCCACAGGCTCGACGCTGCATTCAGTCCTCGTCATCCGATATCGGATTAAGCACCTTCCAGCCGTCCTTGGTTTTTGCCACGAGCAATTTGAGCTGGTTGAACGTGCCGTTCCGTAACCGGTGAAGCTCCGTCACCATCACGATGCCGTCGGTGTAAAGCTGACGGTCAATGAAAAAACTTTCCACGCCCTTGAGGTCAGGCCATGACTCCGTGGTTGCCTTCCGGTAGGTCCGCTCCAAAAGCAGGGCGTTCTTCTTCCGGAACTCCGGGTCGCGCGCCAGGTTTAGGTCGAGGTCCAACAGCTTCAGCGTTCCCTCGATCATGAAATTCTTGCAGACGCAGGCGGATTCGATGCTCTGCCGGCGGTAGGCGTCCTCCAAACAGAGAATGACGCCTTCCGGCGTGCTGAAATCCATTTCGACGGGGGGAAGAAGCGTGCGAAGCTGCTCCAAGGTCAGTTCTGGTACTATGTTCTTTGGCATGGTGATGTCATTGCCGGGTATGGGCTCCGGCCCAAATTATTATTTGGCCGCCGTTCTGGCAATCTGTTCCGCAAACGTTCACTGAGCCCGGATGTAATTCGACACTGTTCTTAAACTGGGGACTGGAAAGTCCCCGGAACTCGCGGACAAGAATGTCCACGCTACGTAGCGCAGGCTTTCCAGCCTGCGGGTTCGGCGACTTTCCAGTCGCCAGTGACCCGAGTCCAAGCATTCATTTCAAGAACAGTGCAAAGTTGCGCCCATGAGCGCCGGCTGAAGGGTTAAAATCCACGTCCGAAAAATTCGAGAACCCGCCTTCGCCTGGCTATGGCGGGCAGGCGAGGACGAGGACGAGAACGAGGACGACGAGGATGACGGCGAGGACGAGCAAAAAACCGCCGCCGCCGGTTTATCCCTCCAGAACGAACCGCCATTGGCAGAAGGCTTCTTTGGGGTGCGAGTCCGGCGGGGCGAAGACACAGGACACGCGAATCCGGTCGTCAATGGCCCGGGCAAAACTTTCGAATTCCGCGCGGTGCATTTCCTTGCACGAATATTCCCCCAATCCGCGCTTCAACCGCGCTTCCTGGCTGGGACAGGATGGGACCGTAAGCACCACTTCGTGCTCCGATTCCTGGATTTGGTATCCGATCAAAATCGTCCAGGGATACAGCTTGAGCGCGCGCACGAATCCTTTCAGGCCTTTCTCCTGAATCTGGAATCGCGCCATCAATTCCCTGGCCGCCATGCCGCCCACGCGACCCCAGACCTGCTCATTCAAATGCTCGGCGACGCCCTGGCCGAAGCGTTCGGTGGCATAGATGAACCAAAAGGCGTCCGCCACTTTGTAGTGCCACAGCAGAAACTCCAGGTAACGCCGGAGTTCGCCGGCTTCCATGGTCTCGAACGTGTTTTGGAAACTGGTGTTCATGATTAAACATTTCGTTGGCGGGGACATTGGCTGTGTCCTGCTCGCGTTTTCGGATAAACCTCTGCACCTTTTCCCACAAACGCGCGAGCTTTTTCCCGGTCATCCTGACCAGGCAAGACCATCGGTTCACTTCGCAACCATGGCCTTGTCGGCCATCCAGCCGGTTGTCCACGCGGCGACACTGCCGGAGGCCAGCTGGCGCTACCGGTCGGGCGGCCGCGTAAAGCTTCGCCACGCGACCACGCTGCAGGCCCGGACGTGCAGGTTCAATCCCGTTGCGGAAACCGGCGTCTCCGCCAATTCAATCCGCATTGCCTCCGGCGCGTTCCACATCCAGCCGTTGCGCTTTGCGTCCGCCACGCACGAGTTTTCCCAAACCGCAATTTCCCTTGAGCAAAGTGCGGGCGGTTTCCACGGCGCGTTCGACGAGCGCCCGTGTTCCTTCGCGTAATTCCTCGCTCTGCTGCACCGCGGCGATGTTTTGCTCCATGTCCTCCGCCGTCCAGCCACGCGAATGCGCGACATACGGAAATTGCGGCAGATAAAAACCCAGCTCCGAGAAAAACCCCAACAACTGCCCGGCCACACCCTGGATGTTGTCCTGTCCGCCCGTGATGATGAAGTTGACGACCTTCCGGTTGATGAGCACGCGGTCTTTGAGGGTGATCTGGTTCTGCACGCAATTCAGCCGCTCGGCCATCCGGAAGTAAAGCGAGCCGGCCTGACCCCAGCGGATGGGCGTGGCCAGCAGCACCACGTCCGCCCAATGCACCAGCGCCTCGTAAACCTCCGTCAACTCGTCGGTGTCGTCCATTTGCGTGATGGAACACGGCCACGTGCAGGCCTGCGCGCTCTTGGAGTAATAACCTTCGCACGCGCGAAATTTCAGCTCGGCCAATTTGATCAGCTTCGTCGGGCATTTGAGCTTCCCGCGCGCGTGGGCCAGCGCGACCTCCAGCAAAGCCTCGGACGTGGAATAACGCGGGTTCGCCGGATCCTGCGCCGTGGCCGAGATGCCGACGACGCGCACTGGTCCGGGCTTGCGCTTAATGGGCCGCGCCAACGGATGCGGCGCATGCGGCTTATGCTTGCGCGGCGTTGCCGGTGTCGTCCGCACGAACACGCGGCCGCTCTTCACTTTCACTTTGTAGCTGGGCACGGCGTCATCCTTCGAGCCCGGTTCACCGGTGCCGGTGACGCGATGAAATTTCCAATTATGCCAGGGGCACACCACATAATTGCCATCCAACCGGCCCTGACCGAGCGGGCCGCCGACGTGATTGCACACGCCGGAGATGACGCCGAAGACGCCGTTGCGATGCGAGAGGGCGAGCTTGGCACGACCGAGGGTGATTTCGGTTAATGGACGGGCAGCCAGGTCTGCTGCCGCTCCGACATCCTGCCAATTTGTGTCAGCCATTATAGGTCGGGGGCATGTTGACCACAGCCGTTCAACAGGTCAACTAGTCTGTGCCTGATTGACCGGTCTGGTGGGAATTCCGATCGTTCCTGCCACCATAATCGTGTGGCCAGTGCCCGCACGCGGTTCGTATAGTGATGACCATGAAGCTGCAACAAGATCAGGTCTGGAAACGCGGGGAGGAATATCTTCGCATCCTGCACCTGGAACGCCTGGAAGTGGAATACAAGTCCGTCAAGAGCCTCACCACCCGCGCCGGAACCCGCCACCACGTCAGCAAGAAGGATTTTTGCCGCCTGATTAAAACCGCCCACCTGATGACGCTCGAGGAAATCCAGAAGTCCTGGTATCACTGACGCTGGGCAGAGCGCAAATTAAAGAAGATAATCCTGCACGCGGAATTTGGTCAGTTTCATAGTTTGTCCGAGTTGATTTTTTCAGCAGCGGCAATCGCAAAACAAAACGCTCCAGCTTGCCTTCATCAACCGCAACACGAATTACTACAAAACCGACCTGAACACAATACGCGAAAACCTTGCGACAACGGGACGACCAGTCTGGCCTGTTCGAGCGCGAGGGTGTAACGCGCTCACATGGCCGGAACCTAGGCCGGGGAAGGCTATGTTCGACGAGAACTATTATCTCTCACTGACACAAGCCGCATACGCAAAAGAGCTTGGCGGAAAAAAACTGACGCTGGTTGTTCGCCCCACGCTTTCGTTAGTTGAGCGCATTGCTGAAGCTTTGAAGCAGGCCGGAATTCCTGAGTTCAACAAAGGACGGGTTGCCAAACGCATCATGGATGATTTTGCCAAGAAGAAGATCGGTGATTTGCCTGCCGCCACGACTGACCGCTTCAAGAAAGTTTTTGCTTCGGTCAACGCAATCGTAGCGGGCTGGCGAAAGTCTTAATTCGATTGTGCAATAGTAGATAATGGCGACCGGAAATCCACCGGCAGCAACTTTGGTTGCACACTGTGGTGTGAATTTTTCTTCCATTCCTTTTCCCAATCATCCTGCGACGGCGCGGTGACTTCGGCGTGTTTCGAGTCATGCAGGAGGCGACCCATGCGCCGGCGTAAAAACTACCGCCGCCAGCGGCGGGGTGGGCCTGAATGCTGATGATGCCCCGGCTTTCCCGGGCGATGCGGTGAAGCAGGATGACCAGACTGCTGCGGCCGGCCTTGATTCTGTCCCCGTTGGAAATGACGTTCGCCTTCAAGCGGTCCCGGCGGCGCCGCGGCCGAATAGTTGAAACCTTCCGCCCGCTTGCGGACGATGCCGCGGCCGATGAATCGCTCCAGCGTGCGCAATTCGTCCCGGTCCTCCGGCGTGACAAAGCTGATGGCGTCGCCCACCGCGTGCGCCCGGCCGGTGCGGCCGATGCGATGGACATAATCTTCCGAGTGCATCGGGAAATCGTAATTCACCACATGCGAAATACCGTCCACGTCAATGCCGCGCGCGGCGATGTCCGTCGCCACCAGCACGCGCACCACGCCGGATTTGAAATCTTTCAGGGCCTTCAGCCGCTGGTTCTGCGAGCGATTTGAGTGCAGCGCCGCCGTCTTGATGCCCTTGCTTTCCAGGTTGCGGGCAATGCGATCGGCGCTGTGCTTCATGCGCGAGAAGACGAGCACCATGTCCATCTCCGCGTTGCGGAGCAGATGCAGCAGCAACGCCGGCTTCAAATGCTTGGGCACTTCATAGATGAGTTGCGTGACCGTCTCGGCGGGGTTCGAGCGGCGGCCGATCTGGATCATTTTCGGCGAGCGCTGAAATTCGTGCGTGAGACTTTCAATCTCGCGTGAGAGTGTGGCGGAAAACATCAGCGTCTGCCGTTGCTTCGGCAATTGTTGCACGATGCGCCGGATGTCCGGCAGAAAACCCATGTCAAGCATCCGGTCGGCTTCGTCGAGCACGAGGAATTGCAATCCCGAAAAATCGGCGCAGCGCCGGCCCATCAGGTCCAGCAGCCGTCCCGGGCAGGCGATGACGATATCCGTCGCGGCCCGCAGCGCGCGGATTTGCGGCTGTTCGCCCACGCCGCCGAAGACCGTGGCGACGCTCAACGGAAGATGCTTCGCGTAAGCCCGCACGTTTTCCTCGATCTGCAGGACGAGTTCCCGCGTCGGCGCGATCACCAGCACCCGCGTGCCGCGGCGCTGTCCCGGAGCGGGTGGTGCCGCGAGCCGGGTGAGAATGGGCAGGGTGAACGCCGCCGTTTTCCCCGTGCCGGTCTGCGCGATGCCGATGAGGTCGTGCCCGGCGAGGAGCGGCGGGATGGCGGCGGTTTGGATCGGGGTGGGTTCGGTGTAGCCGGCGTCCTGCACGGCGTGCAAAATTTTGGCGTCAAGGCCAAGGTTGCGAAAGGGCATGGTGTGAAAAGTGTGGGATTGGGACGGGATTTAACACGCCCTGACGCGGGCGGTTGCAGACGAAGGTTACGCGAAAAAGTTCTACTTCAGCCGCCAGGTGATGCGCGCCTTGTCCAAATCGTAGGGCGACATCTCCATCTTCACGCGGTCGCCAACGGTCAGGCGCACCCAGCGTTTGCGCATCTTGCCGCAGATGGTGGCGAGCACGAGGTGTTTGTTGGCCAGTTCAACCCGGAACATCGTGCCGGGCAGCACGGTGGTGACACAACCTTCCACTTCAATGTGTTGTTCTTTCATGGCTGACAAATCGGCAATGGGAACGAAATCAAAAAAAANNCCGCCGCCGCCGCCGTATTCACGACGACCGCCGCCGCCGGCCGGACGCTCTTCGCGCGGCTTGGCCACGTTGACCGTGAGGGCGCGACCGCCCAGTTGCGAACCGTTGAGCGCCGCAATGGCCTTCTGCGCCTCCTCGGGGGAGCTCATGGTGACGAAACCAAAACCACGGGGACGGCCAGTGGTCCGGTCCATCATCAGGTTGGTTTCCGTGACCGTGCCGTGCGCGGCAAACGCGTCCTGCAGGTCTTTTTCAGTGATGTCAAAGGAAAGATTCCCGACAAATAATTTATCGCTCATGTGATGTTTTACTGTCCGACAAACCGGTACTTTCCACAGACTGTTCCCGAACGCCGGGTTTAAAATCATCACTGAACCAAGTTCACTTGAAGATTTACCATGCCTTGAAAGGGACAAGCTATCTAACAGACCCGCGCAGCATGGCCAAGTTCGGTCGCAATAGCCACAACTATCGGCAACTATCTTTTTGACCCAACCACCGCGCCGCCAGCACCCGCACCGGTTCGTATTTCATCGCCATTCCGCTCGAGTTCGTGAGTCCGTGGATTGCGAACGGCCTGTATGTGTTCGTAGCCCTCCGGTGGCTTGTTCCATGCCGCACTTGAGGGCTTCTTCTTCAGCGATGCCCGGTTCGGCGGCGTATTTGCGGAC
>PMOA01000074.1 GCA_003161635.1 Limisphaerales bacterium | reverse complement strand
CCGAGCAGACCAGCACCTTGTCCGCCAGCGGGTCCATCAGGATGCCGAAAATGGTGATGAGGCCGCGCCGCCGCGAAATGCTCCCGTCCAGATAATCGGTGATGCCCGCCACGCAGAAAAAAATCAGGGCCAGCGTGTCATTGAATGCCAGCGGCGAAAACAGCGCCCACAGGAAAAGCCCCGTCAGCGCGAAACGCGACACCGTCAGCTTGTTCGGCAGGTTCATTATTGGTGAGAAATTGCCGGGGAAGCGCGGCGGCTGGCAACTTAAATCGTCCTCGTTTTCCTTCCCGACCTCGTCCTCGAAATTTCGAGGATGAGAACGAGGACGAGGACGAAATAAAATCAGGCGCCGAACTTGTCGAACATCTTCGCATTCGCCTGCATCAGGCGGATGAGATATTTCGCCTCGAACACGCCGAGCGAGCCGCTGTTGGCGCCGGTTTCCGTGAAACGTTCCAGTTTGTCCGAACCGCTCAACGCCGAATACAGCAGCACCGGTTGCGCGTGCCACGAATGACCCTTGACCGCGCACGGGGTTGAATGGTCGCCGGTGATGGCCAGCACGTCCGGCTTTTCCCTCAGCAAAATCGGCAGGGCGGCGTCAAAATCCTCGATCGCCTTCATCTTCGCCATGAAATTGCCGTCCTCACCTGCCTTGTCGGTGTATTTGTAATGGATGAAGAAAAAGTCGAAATTGTCGTATTCCTTGAGATAGCGCTCGAATTGCTCCGCGATGGTCGCCGGGCCTTCAATCTTTTTCATGCCGACAAGTTGCGCCAAGCCCTTGTACATCGGATAAACCGCCAGGCACGCGGGCTTCAATTTGTAGCGTTCCTCGAACAGCGGAATGTGCGGCTGGTGCGCGATGCCGCGCATGAGGAAACCGTTCGCTGGCTTTTCCTTCGCGATGATCGGCACCGCCGCCTTGTAAAAATCGGCAATGAGCGCGGCCATCTTTTTCTGGCCGGCATTGTTTTCATCGCGCGGCTTGACGTTGGGAATGGCAAAGCCTTCGCGGTTCGGGTCGGCGTCCGTGAGCGGACCTTCCAGCCCCTTGCCGCGGAATACAACAACGAAGCGGTGTTCCTTACCGGCCTTGATGAGGATGTCCGTGTCGCCGATTTTTTTGATTTTGCCGGCGAGCATCGCGCATAATTTCTCGCAGGTCTCGGTCGGGATGCGGCCGGCGCGGCGGTCGGTGACGATGCCCTTGCCATCCACCGTGGCGAAGTTGGCGCGGGCGCAGACGTCGCCGGGCTTGAGTTCCAAGCCCAGTCCGAGCGCCTCAATGACGCCGCGGCCGACCTGGAATTCCAGCGGGTCATAGCCGAACAAGCCGAGGTGACCGGGCCCGCTCCCGGGAGTGATGCCGGGCGCGATGGGAATCATGCGGCCCTGCGCGGAATCCTTGGCAATTTTGTCGAGGTTCGGTGTCGAGGCGGCCTCCAGCGGCGTGAGATAATTCTGTTCCTTCGTGGCGATGTCACCCAGGCCGTCGAGCACGACCAGCGCGAGCTTGGCGTTGGTTTTCAGCGTTAGTTCGGAATAAAGCGCGTCCAAATTCATCCGCCTATTTTGCAACAAGTGCGCCGAAGCGCAATTCGATTCCGATTTGCAGCAAGGTTACAGACGAACGGTGGAAGCCGGTTGGGAGACAATTTTCGGAGGGCGGAGTTCCACGACGCCCTGAATGAAATTATTTGGGGGCTTGCGGAGCTCGCCCCTCCGAAATCAAAAGCCCGTGAGGGCTGTTCAATGGAATTCACCGTGAGCGTCATTTAATTGTTCAGCTTCATTCCTTCCGCGAAATTTTCTCGCCTGTTCGTCATCTTGTGAGTTTAATCTCCAGGCGCATGAAACAAAAGGCTTACGCCCTCGCGGGCGTGGACATTGATTTGGGCAACAAGGTCAAATCTACCCTGCCGCAACTGCTCGCGTCCACCCATCGCCGCGAGGTGCTCGGCAAGGTCGGCGGCTTCGGCGGCCTGTTCGCGCTCGACCTCAAGAAATACCACGAGCCGGTGCTCGTGTCGTCCGTGGACGGCGTCGGCACCAAGCTCAAGATTGCCTTCGCGATGGACCAGCATGACACCATCGGCGCCGACCTCGTGAACCATTGCGTCAACGACATCGCCGTGCTGGGCGCCGAACCGCTGTTTTTCCTCGATTACCTCGGCACCGGCAAACTTGAGCCGCATGTTTTCACCGACATCATCAAGGGTTTCGCGCGCGCCTGCGCGAAAAATCATTGCGCGCTCATCGGCGGCGAGACGGCGCAGATGCCTGGCTTTTACCAGAAGGGCGAATACGACGTGAGCGGCACGATTGTCGGCGTGGTCGAAAAATCAAAAATGCTCAACGGGCAGAAAACCGTCAGGGCAGGGGACGCCGTCATCGGCATCGCCTCGAGCGGCCTGCACACGAACGGCTACTCGCTCGCGCGCAAAATTTTCTTCGAGCAACTGAAGCTCAAGCCGAAGAGCCGCGTGCCGGAGCTGAAAAACACCATCGGTGCTGAACTGCTGAAGGTCCACGTCAGCTACGGCCCACTCGTGCAAAAGCTGTTGAAGAAGTTCAATCGGAAGGACGAGCTCTGCGTGTCCCAAACTTCATCGCCAAAAAAGTCAGGGGTTCGTGGAACTCGCCCCTCCGAAAATATGGTCAAAGCCTTCGCCCACATCACCGGCGGCGGGTTTGTGGACAACATCCCGCGCGTGCTGCCGAAGAATTGCGACGTGGTCATCCGCAAAGGTTCGTGGGACATGCTGCCGATATTCAAGATGATTGAAGCCAGGGGCGGCGTGCCGGACGATGAACTTTACCAGGTCTTCAACATGGGCATCGGCATGGTGGCCATCGTATCGGCGGCCAGGGCGGATGCCGTTTTGAAATTTATCCGCGCGCAAAAGTATAAGGCGTGGCTGATTGGCGAAGTGGTGAAAGGCAAAGGCGAAGCAAAGGTGGTGTAGCAATTTGGACTGCGGTGGCAATCCCGCATTGCGGGAGCGACACCGCTTTGGGGAGTGGATTGGACAATCGAACGCGCCACATCATCCGAAAACGCCGTCGCCGCTACGCTTTGTCGGCGCAGTCCAAGAATGCTTACCACTCCGGCGATACTTCAAAATTATCCGGAACTTTTAACTGGTCGGTTTTGAAACGGTAGATCGTTTTGATTTGAGCGGGTGTGGCGGTTCGTTCAAACCAGCGGGCCGAGCACCATGGATATTGGTTCGCCACCGGGACCAGACCATGCTTCACCGGGTTTTGATGCACGTAGTTGAGTCGCGCCAGATATGACTTCTCGTAAGTCAGTCGTGTTTCCCTATAATTGTGCCAGACTTTGCGGGTGGAGGCGCCGTCAAGTTTGTTGACCCACTTGGCCGTCTTTTCATGCAACAGCCCGAGCATGCGGGACAGGTTTTCTGCCGTGTCATGATCTGCCGGAGAGTGGCCGACGAAGTGGTAATGGTTCGAGAAGACCGCCCAAGCTTCCAACTGCCAGCCGAAATCCGCGGCAACTTTGAGCAATCCCCGGTGCAGTACAGCCAATCGTGCTTTGCCCCGGAAGTGGTGCTGACGCAAATAGGTGCTCGCCGTGACAAAGTATGTTCCGCGAATGCTGAGACGATGTTCCGGCGCATGTGGCCATGGAATCTTGTCGGCAGGCATGAAGCATAGAGTGACGATTTTAGACTGCGGTGGCAAGCGGAGCGCGACACCGCTTTGGGGAGCGGATTGGACAATCGAAGGCGCTACGCTCTCCGAAAGCGCCGTCGCCGCTGCGCTCTGCCGGCGCAGTCCAAGACGTGAAACCTCGTCATCGGTTCGGGTGGATGCGAACACACGCCGGCCTGAATCAATAACTCATCCGGTCCAGCTTCACCTTGCCGCGGAAAATCCAGTAGATGCAGACGGTGTAGGCAATCACCACCGGTACACCGATGCCGGCAATGACCAGCATGATGCCCAGCGTTTTCGGTGACGACGAGGCGTTGTAAATCGTCAGGCTGTTTCCCGGTTTGGGCAGGCTGTAAACCAGGTTCGGGAAAATATCCACGGCGAACAGGGCCATCAACGTGATGATCGCCGCGCATGATGACAAAAACGCGCGCCAGTCGCGGCCATGATGGAATTCGCGCGGGATGTTGGCGATGGACAGCATGTTCAACAAGGCGATGCTGAACAGCCACGGATTTTCGCGCACCCGTGCGGACAGGTGCGGCACGTAAAGCAGCGTGGCCATCGTGAGCGTCACCGCACAGATGACAAAGAAGATGATGCTCCGCATGGCCCAGACGCGTAGTTTGTCGTGCAACGCGCCCTCGGTTTTCATCGCGCCGTAAATCGCGCCGTGCATCATGAACAACGCCACGGTGGTGACGCCGACCAGCACCGGATACGGCTTCAGCAGGCCCAGGAACGTCCCGGCGAATTCACCGCGGTCATCAATCGGCACGCCCCACGCGATGTTGCCCAGCGCCACGCCGATGAGCAGGCTCGAAAGCAGGCTACCGGCGGAAAATCCGATGTCCCACATCTGCCGCCACCAGCGCATCGGCTGCTTGCTGCGAAATTCAATGGCCACGGCGCGGAAAATCAGCGCCACCAGCAGCAGAATCATCGCGAGATAAAAACCGGAGAAGACGGTGGCATAGACGTTGGGAAAAGCGGCGAACATCGCGCCGCCGCCGGTGACGAGCCAGACTTCGTTGCCATCCCAGACCGGGCCGATGGCGTTGAGCAGCGTGCGGCGCTCCGCGTCGTCTTTGGTGAACAAATGCAGCGCGCCGATGCCGAGGTCGAAGCCGTCGAGCATCGCGTAGCCGGTGAACAGCACGCCGACGAGGATGAACCAGATGGTGTTGAGATCAAAGTGGCAGCAGTTCATGGCGCAGTTTTATTTTTTTGTGGGCAAAGCCAGTTTGCCGGACGGGATGAGATCGGCGTCATCCGGCCCGTGCTGGATTTTGTCGTTGAGCAGGTAGATGAAAACCGCGAACAGCAGAAAATAAATGAACGTGAACAAAATCAGCGAGGCCAGCACCGCGTTCGCCTTTACGACCGCCGAAAGACCGTCCGGTGTTCGCATCAGATGATAGACAATCCAGGGCTGCCGTCCGACCTCAGCCGCGAACCAGCCGAGTTGATTGGCGATTTGCGGGCCGAGCACGGAGAACACGAGGATCCACAGCAGCCAGCGTCGTTCATACAGCGAGCCGTGGCGGAAATAAAGAAATCCCAGGGCGGCGATGGCAATCATCGCAAAACCAATGCCCACCATGCCATGGAAAAACAGGAATGACGCCTGCACCGGCGGGCGATCTTCGGGCGCGTAATTATTCAGGCCGATGACGGTCGCATGCGCGTCGTCGTGCGCCAAAAAACTCAGCATTCCTGGCGCTTGGATGCCCACAATTTTTTCATTTTTCTCATCCACCCAGCCGACGAGCGTCAGCGGCGCGTTCGAGGTTGTGTTGTAAAGTCCCTCAAACGCGGCAAGCTTCTCCGGCTGATTTTTCGCCACGCCGCGCGCGCTGATGTCACCGCTGACCAGTTGCAGCAGCGAGGCGGCCAGCGCGACGGTCAAACCGACCCGCAACGCCGCGCGCGCAAAATCCAGATGCCGTTTCTTCAGCAGATACCATGCACTCACGCTCACGACCAGAAACGCACCCGCCTGCCACGCGCCGCACAACGTGTGGAACAAGCGGTCCATCGAAGACGGATTGAACACCAGCTCCCAGAAATTGGTGATTTCCGCGCGTTCCATTCCGTTTCGAATCACGAGCTTGTAGCCCGCGGGCGTCTGCATCCAGGAATTGGCGACGACGATCCAGATGGCGCTGAAGTGCGCGCCGAGGCAGACCATGCAGGTGGAAAAGAAATGCAGCTTGCGGCTCACCTTGTCCCAGCCGAACAGCAGCACCGCGAGAAAGCCGGATTCCAGGAAAAACGCGAAGATGCCTTCCGCCGCCAGCGCGCTGCCAAACACGTCGCCGACATAACGCGAATACGTCGCCCAGTTCGTGCCAAACTCGAATTCCATCACAATGCCCGTGGCCACACCGATGGCGAACGTAAGCGCGAACACTTTTGTCCAGAAGCGCGCCATCTGGTGATAAACCGGGTTTTTGGTTTTCAGCCACAACCCTTCCATGACCACGAGCAGGACGCCGAGACCGATGCTCAATGGCGGGTAAATGTAGTGAAACGCAATGGTCGCTCCGAACTGAATGCGGGATAATGTCAGGACATCCATGAAGATGGATAGTTATCACCGTGCCACGGCAAGGTCAAGAATCGCCAGATATGGGTAGTGGGTCCGTTTGCTGTAGCGTCGAGCCTGTGGCTCGAACGAATCGGCGCACAGCGCCGACACTACAACCGCGAAGGTCGCGGAGCATCGGCAGGAAAGTTTCTGGCGCAGTCGCACGGCAAGCGCGAAGCGTCTGGAGTGCGGCGGCTTTAGCGCCGCTGTTGCCCGCACGGAGACTGACCTAATGTTCGAGAATACCCCACCCGCATGAAAGCGCCGCTGAAGACGGCGCAGTCCAAACGCTCCGCGTGGTTTGTTGAATCCAGAGCGAACGTCTGCACTTTCTAAATCCGCACCAACCACGTAATCTGTAGAAAAGTATTTCATGAAAATTCTCGTCATCGGTTCGGGCGGACGCGAACACGCGCTGGTTTGGAAGCTGGCGCAATCGCCGCATGCCACGCAAATGTGGTGCGCCCCCGGCAACGCCGGCATCGCACAGGAACGACTCGCCAAAAATTCTGCGCTGGTCGAGTGTGTGAATCTCGGCGCGGAGGATTTGCCGAAGCTGCTCGTGTTCGCGCAGGAAAAGAAAGCGGACCTCATCGTCGTCGGGCCGGACAACCCGCTGGCGCTGGGCATCGTGGATTTGTTCCAGAAAAACGGACTGCGAATATGGGGGCCGAACCAGAAAGCCGCGCAGTTCGAGTCATCGAAAGTTTTCTCCCAGAATTTCATGGAGAAATACGGCATTCCGACCGCACGTGCTGGAACGTTTTCCGACGCGGCTTTGGCAAAGAAATTCGCAGCTTCGCTTGATGGCAAATGCGCGGTGAAAGCCGATGGCCTGGCGCTCGGCAAGGGCGTTTTGATTTGTGCGAGCATGGCCGAAGCGAACAAGGCGATTGACGAAATTCTCGTTGGCAGAGCCTTCGGCGTGGCGGGTGCGAACATCGTCATCCAGGAATTTCTCGAAGGCATGGAGATTTCGCTGCACGCGCTCTGCGACGGCAAAACGGCGAAGCTGTTTCCAACGTCGCAGGATCACAAACGCGCGCTGGACGGCGACCGCGGCCTGAACACCGGCGGCATGGGCACTTATTCGCCCACACCGTTTCTGACCGAAACGCAGCTTGCCGAGACCGGGCGCAAAATCCTTGAGCCGTTCACGCGCGGTTGTGCGGTGGAGGGGATTGATTTTCATGGAATTTTGTATCCGGGCATCATGCTCACGAAGTCCGGCCCGAAAGTGCTGGAGTTCAACGCGCGTTTTGGCGACCCGGAAACTCAGGTTTATCTGCCCCGGCTGGAAAACGACCTCGTCGAACTGCTCGACGCGAGCGTGAGTGAGTCACTGGCCAAGGTGGAATTGAAATGGAGTCCGATGTCCTCCGTGTGTGTGGTGATGGCCAGCGGCGGTTATCCGGGCAGTTATCCGAAAGGCAAGGTCATTACCGGCCTCTACGAAGCCGCAAAATTGCCAAACACAAAAGTTTTCCATGCCGGCACGGCCAAAAGCGGGAATGAAATTGTCACAAATGGGGGCCGTGTTCTCGGGGTGACCGCTTGGGCGAAGGATTTGAAATCCGCGCAAGCCGTCGCCTACGCCGTCGTGGAGAAAATCCATTTTGATGGCGCGCATTTCCGCCGCGACATCGCGGCGAAGGCGTTGTAGTCGGCGGCCTCATTCGCGCTTCCGGGCATCTTCATGCTCTTGATGGGTTGGCTATTTCGTGCCGCCCGAGCCTTCCATCTTGTTCATGATGTCTTTCACAAGTTTGGCCTGAAGCGCTTGCTGCTGGCGGTAGTTTTCCAATTGGGTTTCTGTCAAGAGCGGCTCCAGAGCCTTGGTTTTCTGCTCCAGAGCCCATTGCATCGCTTCGCCCTGGTTGGCAAACTTTTGTTTCGAGCTGCCGGTGAGTTGATTGAAGGTGAATTCATACAAAGCTGCATAGACCCGATCCATTTGTTCCGCGGTCAAACCGAGGGTGGATTGCATTTGCAGCAGTTCAGTGTTCGCCGACTGGCTCGCAGTGTGTGCGGCTTCTTCCTGTTGGTAGGCGGGAAAAGACACTTGCTGGTCAGGCGTCAACAGCGCCTTGATTTGCTCGTCCGGATTGCCTGCTTCCTTGCCCAACCTAGCGATCTCTTCCTTGTCATATTTTCCCGAAAAAGCCTGTTGCATCCCTGCCGACATCACCTGCGCCTGTCGCATCAGGATGTCACGAGCCGCCTGTGCTTGTTCCGGGGTCAGATGCAGGCTGGCCGTCATGCGGGACAGCCGACCCTCGACCTGTTGCTCCATGGCCTGCTTCATCGCGTCAGCCATCGCGCCGGTGATCGGGTTGTTGGTAGCCTCGCTGGTCTGCCGCGCAAGCTGGGCTCGCAATTGCTCTGCTTCTCCAATTGCCCGCCGGGCTACTCCGGCCATCCCGCGCAGCTGGAGCAATTCGGCGGTATTGTTGGTCCATCGTTCCTTTTCTTCTTGAATCGAGTCTAGTCGGGTCCTGGCTTCGTCCCGCTCTCGTTGCAATTGCTGGATTTGTTCGGCCAGCGGCGCTTGCTGTTGCTGGAGCGTCTGAACCTGGGTTCGCAAACTTGAAACCTGGCGGGCTTCATAGATTCCCGTGCTGACGGCGGCGGCAATCGTGGCGGTGATGAGAATTTTTTGCAGTGTGGTCATGGCAATGGCTTTGGTTGCGGCAATTACGGTTGAAGTTTGAACGGCAGTTCCGGCCAAAACGGCGGCGGTTGAAATCGTGGTGGCCAATCCAACCGGCGCGGCTTGGACGGCGTTGGCGGAGATGGCCATCGCCAGCGCGGCTCCGGTGGTGGTGATGCCGTGATGCGCCAAATATTCGCGCATTTTTTCCAGGGCACGGGAAACCCGCTTTTGCGCCGTGTCATCGCTCACGCCCAACGCGAGGCCCACGGAGCGCAGATCATGGTTCTTGAAGAATCGCAACACCAGCGCATCGTGATCTGCCTCATTCAATCCGGAGATGGCTTCGTCCAGAAGGGGACACAGGCGGCCCCAATCCGGCGCGGTTTCAGGAGACGGGTGAAGAGTTTCCATGGCTTGCCTTTCGCGCGAATGCCGGCGGAAATCGTCACGCCGGAGATTGAGGGTGAGATTGCGCGTGCAACGGCACAACCAGCCGGCCAGCGAAGCGTCCGGATTCAATTTCCCGGCCAGGGTTCGCGCGCCGCGCGCGAGGCTGGTAAAGACGTTTTGGGCGACATCACACGCCAGATCGGACGATGGCACCTGGCGCAACGCCGCGGAATAGACGAGGTCCGTGTGCCGGGTGACGAGCTCGGTGAACGCGGATTCGCTGCCGGATTCGGCATATTCGCGCAGGAGCTGGGCATCGGACTTTGGCTGCATCTCACCCATTAAATAACCGGGTCGCAGGAAATCCGACAAAGTTTTCTGGAAATTTGATTTCGATGGCGCGCACTTCCGACGAGTCAACACCGCAAAAGCGATGAAATGAATTACTGCTGCCCGTCCTCCTACTCGACAAACTGACGCGGTGAAAGTAGTTTGATACGATCACAATTTAAAAAGCCTGCTTTACCAATGAATCATACAGTATCAATTTTTGGATTGCGGCTTGTTGTTCTGGTGTCGTGGCATAAGGTAGCAATTGCACACTTGTTGCGCCTGCTTGCCCATTATGTGCCGCCGAGTATGCTTCGTAAACTGGAGCAAGTGTGTCTCCAAGTTCTGAATTTAAGAAATCAGTGCTGCCGAAACCGTTTGGGCCAATGCCATAACGAGTGTCGAATATATCATCCACTGGCGCTTTCTGCGTTATGATTGAATTTCCACCCATTCCCAAACTCGGGACTGTGTTTGCTGGTGCGATTTCCCATCGTTGTAGAATAGCGTCATCTACTGGTGAGTCAAAATACAGTTGCAATTGAGCAAGGTCGGTAGGCATCTGGCCACCATTGTTCTTCATGTATCCTATCACTGCACGATTTAACATAGTTGCAAATTTACCTTCACCAGCCTTGCGCAATGTGCTTAAAGCGCGGCGATAAGCAGAATCGTTATCAAGTCTGCCGTTGGCGGCGTTGATCCAATCCTGATCGGTAAGAAATTGAAGTTCAGGAATTTTTGCGTTCGGCGTTTCTTCCAATCGCTGCTTGAGATTGTTCACTTTGGCCATCAGCGCTCTTGCTGCCTTTTCGGTCGCATCATTTGCTTCGTTTTGCAATTGTGCCACGTCACCGCGCAATTTCAGAAGTTCTGCCGTGTTTTGGTTTGATTTCAATTGCTCGTTTTCCGCCTGCAATGCCGTTAGGCGTTTCGTCGCGTCGTCACGCTCGCGTTGCAACTGTCGGATTTGCTCAGCCAGCGGTGCTTGCTGTTGCTGGAGGCTTTGAACTTGGTTTCGCAGGGTTGAAGCCTGATGCGCTTCGTAAATTCCGGTTCCGGCAACCACGGCTAGTGTCGTGGCAATGAGACTTTTTTGGATCGTGGTCATGGCAATGATTTTGATGGCGGTTGCGGTCGTGGTGGTGGCGAAGGTTGTGCCGGCGAGAACGGCGGCGGTTGAAATCGTGGCAGCCAATCCAACCGGAGCGGCTTGGACGGCATTCGCAGAAATCAAAACGGCAAGTCCGCTCGTGCCAACGGTGACGCCGCGTTTGGCGAAGAATTCGCGCAGGCGCTCGACGGCACGACTCACGCGTTTTTGGGCGGTGTCCTCAGAGGTTCCCAAGGTTTGGCCGACTTCGCGGAGGGATTTATTTTCGAAGTAGCGGAGCAGGACGGCGGCGCGGTCGGTTTCATCAAGCGTGTGCATGGCTTCGTCGAGGAAAGGTTCGACGTGCGTCCAGTCAGAGGCGGTGGCGTTCATGGCATTTATCTCCGTGGCGATTTGTTCGCGCAACTGCCGGCGGGACTCGTGGCGCACTACGTCAATCGCTGTGCGGCGCGCGACCTGATAAAGCCACGCGGTCAAAATGGTGTCGGGCTTCAATTTGCCGGCATTGCGCGCAAGATCGGTGAAGGCGGATTGCGCGACTTCCTCGGCCAGTTGCGGGGAGCGGACCTGCCGCAGCGCGGCGGAATAGACCAAATCCAGATGGCGGCGGATAAGTTCGGCAAAAGCCTCCTCCGAATTCCGGTCAGCGTAGTTTTGCAGCAATTCCAGGTCGCTGGTCATCGTTTCCAAATATATCGGCACCGGGGTTGGAAATCCGACAAAATTTGTTTTGGAAATATTGGTAGGGCCGCGCTGCGGCGCGGCTTTGGAATTGGGGACGAGCAGCAGCTCGTCCCTACCGCAAATTGCTCGCTGCTTTACTTTCGTGGTTTTGTCCCGCATTTTAAGCGCAACATGACGCGACGTTTTTTGAGTCTTTTCGCCCTGGCTTTGACCGGTTGGCTGGCAACGGCCTGCGCCTGGGGCGCAGACACCACGAACCCGGCGCCGGATTTCAAGGAAGTCTATGATCTGCTGCGCACGAATCTCACGGGCACAACGGACGATAATTTGAACCGCGCGGCGATCGAAGGCTTGCTGTCCCGGTTCCCCGGCAAAGTTTCATTGGTCGGCGGTGCGGCGGACGGGTCGGCGATCCCGCAAGGCGGGACCGCATTGAGCAAATCCGCCGTCATCGAAAGCAACGTCGCCTATTTGCGCATCGGCCGCGTCGCGGGAAACCTCGCGAACGAATTGAGCGCGGCGTATCGCGCGTTGACAACCACCAATAAAGTTGCCGGCGTCGTTTTGGATTTGCGGTTCGCCGGCGGCGACGATTTCACGGCGGCGCTGGCCGCAGCGGATTCGCTCGCGTCGAAAAAGACCGTTGCCGGGCCGCTGGTCGTGCTGGTGAACGGCGAAACACGCGGCGCGGCGGCGGTGCTGGCCGCGGCTTTGCGCCAGGCGGGCACAGGTTTGATTTTCGGCAACCCGACGGCGGGTGAGACGGCGACTTTCAAGGAATTTACATTAAGTAATGGCGAACGGCTCCGCATCGCAACAGCCCCGCCAAATTCAAGTGGTGGTTTGGCAGTCACGGCCAACGGCATCCAGCCGGACATCGCCGTGGCCGTGAATGCAGACGACGAGCGCGCGTTTTGGGAAAATCCCTACGCGTCGCTGGCGCAGGACGCCAGCAATGCCAGGGTGGCGACCAACAGTTTGCTGCCGTTTGTGGACCGCATCAGCGAGGCGGATTTGGTGCGCCAAAGACAGAAGGACGGGAAACTCATCGGAGCGTCCGGGTTCCATACGCGGGACATGGATTTACCCGGGCCGGGATCAATCCGCAGGCCAAGCGGTGACAATGCCGGCGATGAAGATTCCGCGCCGTCAGGTGGCGCCGGGCCGCAAAAGCCGGTGCTGCGCGATCCGGTCCTGGCGCGGGCGGTGGATTTGGTCAAAGGCCTGGCGGTCGTGCGCGAATCGCGTCCCTGATTTCGGGTTGACGATTGGCGATTCAGAATTCACCTTGAATCTTCGCGCGGGATGAAAACCATTCTGTTCATTTGCACCGGCAACGTCTGTCGCAGCCCGATGGCCGAAGCGCTGTTCCGGCGGGCGGCGGCCGGACTCGGGGAATTCCGTGTGTTTTCGGCGGGACTCGGCGCGGTGGACGGCCAGCCACCGACGGCGCATTCGGTGGAAGCGATGCGCGAGCTGGGCCTGGACATTTCCGGGCAGCGCAGCCGGATGCTCACGACGGATTTGGTGCGGCAGGCGGATTACATTTTCGGCATGACGCACAGCCACGTGGACGCGATTGCGCTCCTGTATCCGCCGGCGGCGGAAAAAACCTTTTTGCTGCGCGAATTTGACGACACGCTCGAGGAATTTGAAAAGGACATCAGCGACCCGATCGGCGGCACTTATGAGGTGTATGAGAATTGCCGCGACCAAATCGAACAGGGGATCGCGTCACTTGTGAAATTTATGGAACAACACGAAATCTTGTCGGCTCCGCACGCGGCCAAGCCCATGGCGGTCACAAACTTCGCGCTCGGCGCGGACCATGGCGGTTATGAATTGAAGGAAGCGCTGAAACAATACCTGCGACAGCGCGGGTTGAGCGTCACGGACTTCGGCGCAAAATCAAAGGAACCGGGCGACGATTATCCCGATTTTGCCCAGCCGGTGGCACAGGCGGTTGCGGCGGGACAGGTGGAACTCGGCCTGCTCATTTGCACGAGCGGCGTTGGCATGAGCATGACCGCCAACAAAGTGCCGGGCGTGCGCGCCGCGCTCGTCGCCGATGAACAAAGCGCGGCGCTGGCGCGGCAACACAACGACGCGAACATTCTCTGCCTCAGCGGCAAAAATACTTCGCCGGAACTGGGCCGGAAAATTCTCGACGCGTTCATCGGCGCGAAATTTGAGGGTGGACGCCACGAACGCCGCGTCAACAAAATGGATGTCCGGCCTGCCGCGCCGCAACTCCGTTTGCGCAACGTGGATTCCGCCGTGGCCGAATCCATCGAACATGAGCGCGTGCGCCAGCAGGAAAACATCGAATTGATCGCCAGTGAAAATTTTGTCAGCCCGGCAGTGTTGGAAGCGCAAGGCTCCGTGCTCACGAACAAATATGCCGAGGGCTATCCGAAAAAACGCTGGTATGGCGGTTGCGAAAACATGGACACCATCGAGCAACTGGCGATTGACCGCGCGAAAAAACTTTTCGGCGCGGAACACGCCAATGTCCAGCCGCATTCCGGCAGCCAGGCAAACATGGCGGTTTACTTTGCCGTGCTGAAGCCCGGCGACAAGATGCTCACGATGGACTTGAGCCACGGCGGACATCTGACGCACGGCAACAAGGCGAATTTCTCCGGCAAATTTTTCGAAATCGTCCACTACGGCGTGCGCAAGGACGACGAACGGATTGATTACGACCAGCTCGCCGCCATGGCGCGTGAACACAAACCGAAGATGATCACCGTCGGCGCCAGCGCCTATCCGCGCATCATTGACTTTAAACGCATGGGCGAAATCGCCCGCGAAGTCGGCGCGTATCTGCTGGCGGACATTGCGCACATCGCCGGACTCGTCGCGGTGGGAATTCATCCCAGCCCGATGGCGCACGCGGATTTTGTGACGACGACGACGCACAAGACGTTGCGCGGGCCGCGCGGCGGATTGATTTTGTGCCGCGAAAAAAACGCGAAGGAAATTGATTCGACCGTTTTCCCCGGCATCCAGGGCGGACCGCTGGAACATGTCATCGCCGGCAAGGCGGTTTGTTTCCAGGAAGCATTGCAACCGTCGTTCAAGGCGTATCAGGAACAGATTGTGAAAAACGCGAAGGCGCTGGCCGACGGCATGAAACGCAACGGCTACCGGCTCGTCAGCGGCGGCACGGACAACCATTTGATGCTCGTGGACGTGGGCGCAAAGAATGTGACCGGCAAGGAATGCCAGATTGCGCTCGACGAAGCCGGCATCACGGTGAACAAGAACACCATTCCGTTCGAAACGCGCTCGCCGTTCCAGGCCAGCGGCATCCGGCTCGGCACGCCCGCTGTCACCACGCGCGGCATGAAGGAAACGGAGATGGCGGCCATTGCGGACATGATTTCGGAGGTATTGCTGGACATCAAAAACGTGGACGCCGCGCACAAAGTCCGCTCCCGCGTGCGCGAGTTGACGGCGAAGTTTCCGCTGCCGTATTAAGGTTGTAGCAGCCCCGCCATGCGGGATCAGTCCGCTCTGATTTCAACAGTTTCCGGTACAAAGTGAGCCGACTCACGTCGGCTGCTACGAAACATGAAACCCGCGTGCCAACGGCGAAATTTCCGCTGCCTTATTGGTTGGTGGTGAATTTTACTGTGTGCTTGGGTCAAAATTACCGAAGAGCGCAGTCGTTGTTTCAGTATGGGGAACACCGTTATCCACCGAACCGTAAACCCACACCAAATTCCCTTGAGGATCTTTAATTGGAATCCGGCTGCGAAGAATCAACTTCTTGCCTTGGGAATCAACGGTGTTTGGATTCAGAAACACGAAATCATTCAGTCCAACATTGCCGGCAAAGTTGGTCGCGCCGAAATCACTGGCAGCTTTAAGCTGATCAAAACTTGTTGGATATTGCCCGCTATGTTTATCCGTAAATTTTTTTATCGCTTCGACAAGAGCTGTCATTGCATCCACCATATGCATCTGATTCAGTTTGAATTCGTCTTCCGTGGATAATTGGGTTGATTGTTGATTTTGTGCCGTAATCTGTGAACGGAGTTGCTGATTTTCTTGCCACAACTTTCCAAGTTCGTTTGTCCGCTGATGCAGCATTCCAACTTCCCCGCGCAATTTTAGCAATTCGTTGAATTGCTCGTCCGACAGCGATTTGGAATTGCCTGCCGCCGCCAGACGATTGGAAAGGCTTTCATTGTCGGCTTTCAATTGCGCGAGTTGTTGCCGCAAGGATTCGTTTTCCGCGCGCAATTTGATTTGAGCCTCGTATTGAATCACAATCAGCATCGCCGCGCCGATCGTCAAAATCGCGACAACCAATCCCATTTTGAAGTTTTTCATATATTCTACCCAGCATCCACCGAACCGAAAATCGCACAAGAAAAATCCGGTTTGGCGGCTTGACATGGCGGTCGAGATGCGCCAACGTGTGCGTGAGTTGACTGCGAAATTTCCCTTGCCGTATTGAGGACACAATAGTTTCAATACGCTCCGGTTGGTGGTCATACCAGTTTGAACTATTCCGGTCGCAGGGCGTCCAATGCGTGACGGCCTGTCACATCCGGCAATTGCAATTGAAATCCAGTCAATCCAACCAATTTTAATCTATGCCAAGAGTCTCAACGAAAAAGCCCAAGGCGAAACCGGCGGCAGCAGTTCCGGCAGAAGTCCCCGCCGTGGAATCGCCTGAATTGACCAACGGCGCGGTCGAAACCGCCGTTATGCCCGAACCGTCCGGTTCCGCCGCCTTGCAGCCGCCATCCACGCCGGTCGAACTGGCCGAAGAGCCCAAAGTGGAGGAACCAAGGGCGGAAGATCGCCGCGGCCCGCAACGCGACAAAATCGTCGCTTCGCTGAACATCGCCAAGTTGCAGGCGATGCAGATGAGCGAGTTGAATCACATGGCCAAGGAACTCGGCGTGGAGAATTTCGGCACGATGCGCAAGCACGAGGTCATTTTCCACATTCTCCAGAAAAACGCCGAACGCGCGGGCGTGCTGTTTTCCGAGGGCGTGCTCGAAGTATTGCCGGAAGGTTTCGGCTTTCTGCGTTCGCAGAGTTTTAATTATCTGCCCTGCCCGGAGGACATTTATGTTTCGCCCTCGCAAATCCGCCGGTTCGATTTGCAGACCGGAAATTTGATCGCCGGCCAGATCCGTCCGCCGAAGGAAAAGGAAAAATTTTTCGCGCTGCTCAAAGTCGAGGGCGTGGACGGTGAAGACCCGGACAAGGCGAAGGAAAAAACCCATTTCGACAATCTCACGCCGCTGTTCCCGAACAAGCGGTTCATCCTTGAAACCGCCGCCGACGAGTTGAGCACGCGCGTGCTCGATCTCATCTGCCCCATCGGCAAAGGCACGCGCGGCCTCATCGTCGCGCCGCCGCGCACGGGCAAAACGGTGCTTATGCAGAAAATCGCCAACGCGATTCTCAAAAACAATCGGGAGACCTACCTGTTCATCCTGCTCATTGACGAACGGCCCGAGGAAGTCACGGACATGGAACGCTCCTGCAAAGGCGCGGAAGTCATCAGCTCGACGTTCGACGAGCCGCCGGAACGCCACGTGCAGGTCGCCGAAATGGTCATCGAAAAAGCGCGACGCATGATCGAACACAAGCGCGACGTGGTGATTTTGCTCGATTCCATCACGCGCCTCGCCCGTGCCTACAACACCATTCAGCCGCACTCCGGCAAAATTCTGTCCGGCGGCGTGGACGCGAACGCATTGCACAAGCCGAAACGCTTTTTCGGCGCGGCGCGCAACATTGAGGAAGGCGGCTCGCTCACCATCATGGCGACCGCGCTGGTGGACACCGGCAGCCGCATGGACGAAGTCATTTTTGAAGAGTTCAAAGGCACGGGCAACATGGAGGTGAATCTGGACCGCGCGCTGGTGGACCGCCGCATTTTCCCTTCCATCAACATCGAACACTCCGGCACGCGCAAAGAGGAACTGCTCTATCACCCCGACGAACTCAACAAGATCGTCCTGCTGCGCCGCGCGCTCACCGGCGTGCCGCCCGTCGAAGCGATGGAACTGCTTTTGGGCAAACTCAAGAAAACCAAGACCAACATCGAGTTCCTGCTCGGCATGACCGTGAGTTGAGTTTCAAAGCGGCGTTCAATGGCTGGTGCTTTTCGTCGCGAGCCAGATGTGTTTATTCGCCTCCGGCCTGCCGCCATTGAACCTGTGGAAAAGTTTTCAAACCCAAAGCCGGAGTTGAACGAAGCGCCGGTAACCGATCGGGAAACCAAGCGGGTTCGTTTTTTCTCCGCGTCTCCGCAGTTGAAAGGAGTTGGCGAAAGGTTGAAAAATTCGCATAATTTCACCTGCATGCAGCCCTAAAACCATCATGATCACCGAAGAAAACTTCCTCGATTTCAAGTGCCCCTATTGTGGCGAACCGGTTTCTTTTCCCGAAAACGCGATGGGCTCCGCCCAGGAGTGTCCCAACTGCATGGAAAATCTCATTGTGCCGGAGGCTGGCAGCGAAAAAGGCGAAACGATTCCCATTCCCATCACGACACCCCGGCTGATTTTAAGGCGGTTTGCCATGAACGATTGGGAGGAATTGATGAAATTGCTGTCCGATGAGGATTTTCTTCAATACACGGATGGCCTGGCGGTGAACGAGGAGGACCAAGTGTTGCGCTGGCTCGAAAGCGACGGCACGATCAAGCTGACGACGCCAAACCAGATGTTCCGTCTGGCCATTGAACTCCAGGACGGCAACCAGCTCATCGGTCATCTCGGCTTGTGGTTTCCCAAGCAGTCCCAGGCAATGCTGAACATCAATTTGCACCGGAATTATCAGCGGAAGGGATTCGCGTTGGAAGCGGTGAAGGCGCTGCTCGGCTTTTGCTTTTGGGGAATCAAGCTGCACCGCGTATCGGCCAGTTGCGACAGCCGGAACACGGCCGCTTGCCGGCTGTTCGCGAACGTCGGCATGAGGTGCGAGGGGGAGTTTGTGAAAAGCGAACCGGTGGCCGAAGGCGGCTGGGCCAACTCCATCTGGTACGCCATCCTGGAAGAGGAATGTCAGGAAGACACCGGCAGCCCGGAAAAAAATCCAGGTTAATCAGGACATTGGGAATGTAAATTGAGGATCGTCCAAAGCTGGGGGTGCAAATTTTTTCCGGCTGCGATTTCCGCGCTGGAGGGTATGTACAAATTGTACTTAACCTTCCGCAAAGGGCGGGGACAAATTGAACTTCATCGATGCGTCGGCAATCGAACTGGATATTCCTGAATCAAAAATCAATCCGCAGTTTAGGTCGGTGTTCAACCGTTATCCAATTCGATACGTTGTCCGCAGTTAAACTCCGTGACCACTATCGAACAAAAGCTTGGGAGACGCATTGCGTTACTACGCCAGAAGGCGGGGTTGACGCAGGCACAGCTCGCAGAGGCGTCGGGCTACTCGGAAGATTTCATCGGGCTGGTCGAGCGCGGCGTCAATGCTCCGTCTGTCAGCGGATTGGAGCGAATCGCCAAAGCTATGAAGGTTTCTATCAGGGAGCTTTTCAATTTTTAGGCCATGAACTTCTCCGCTAAGAATGAGATTTTTCACAGTCTCCGGGAAGGTATGATGGCCGAAATTGCTCGATGCAAACGCATCACCGGAGCAAAGCGAATGAAGACCGACCCGGTCAATAAGAAGCTATGGCGTGACCTTTATCCCAAACTGCTCGCAGACCTCGTAGCAAACGCCGCTGTAGAAAAATCGTCCTCGGAGGGGCTTCTCGATTGTCAGCTCCGGCTGTTCTACTGTTCTCTCGTGGTGAACCTCGAATCCCGAAACCAAGTCGTCGCATATGACTACATGGATTTTTCCCGACGAATCGGAGAAGTATGGGAGGACTTTTGCAAGGTGTGCTGGGATGCACCCGCGAATGCAAAATTGAAACGGCTCAAATCCGCAGTCAAGCTACGGTTGACTTTTCACGCCTTCGCGTAAACTTCTGCACCTTTCTCAAGGAATTCGCGAGACTTTTCTTTCATGGACTTCGTGAACACCTCGTCGAGGATCAACTTCATCATCAGGAACGTCGGGCCGGTGTCGAATTTGTCCCCGCGAAGTCTAGCGGTGGCTCCGGACGGCGCGAGCGAATTTCACCGGAGCTCCGCAACTGGGGGTGTAAATCAGGAGTGACTGAAATGCCCAAACACGTTTCTATCGAAGGGGCAAATGATACAAGCCCTTGGATTTTCGGGTGGTTTTGAGGTGGGAACTCGCAGGACTCGCCTTCCGACCGGTTGTCAGACAGTCTCCGGAAGCGAACCAACGCCAGCTTTTCATGGGCAAAAGTTCAATTTTGCCAGTATTGATGCGGTTTGTTTGCGCTTGACGGGGCCAGACCAACTTCTTAATCTACCTCCAAGAACCGTAAAGTTTGCTGGGTCATCCAGCGCGCGAAAGTCGGAAGATGCATATCTGCCGACTTTTTTGTTCGCCGGATACGAACGCAGCGTCGAGCGTATGAATGCGGATTTTTTGGCAGTTCTGGAATTTTGGGAGCGCGAAAAGGGCATCAATCGTGATGTCCTCGTCGGCGCTGTTCAGGAGGCGTTGTTGTCGGCCGCCAAAAAGGCGGTCGGCGCGGCGCGGGAGTTGCGCGTCGAAATTGACCAAAAAAACGGCGACATCAAGGCGTTCGCCAAACTCATCGTCTCCGACAAGGTCATTTCCAAGCACGACCAGATTTCCGTCTTTGACGCGCGCCGCATCAAGCCCGACGCGCAAGTCGGTGACGAAATCGAAAAGGAAGTGACGCCGACCGGCTTTGGCCGCATCGCGTCGCAATACGCCAAGCAGGCGCTCATGCAAAAAATCCGCCAGGCGGAGAAGGCGCTGATTTTCACCGAATTCAAGGATCGCGTCGGCGACATCGTCAGCGGCACCGTGCGGCGGTTCGAGCGTTCGGACGTGATTCTGGATTTGGGCAAATACGAGGCGCTGCTGCCGAACCGCGAGCGCGTGCCCACCGAGGAATACCAGGTCGGCGAACGCATCCGTTGCTACGTCAAGGCGGTTGAAGAAGGCCCGCATGGGCCGGAAATTATTTTGTCCCGCGCCGATCCGCGGTTCGTCATCAAACTGTTTCAACTGGAAGTTTCCGAAATCAACGACGGCACGATTGAGATCAAGGGCGTTGCGCGCGAACCGGGTTTCCGCACGAAGATGGCCGTCTATTCGCGCGACCACAAAGTGGACCCCGTCGGCGCGTGCGTTGGCATGCGCGGCCAGCGCGTAAAAAACATCGTCCGCGAACTGAACAACGAAAAGGTGGACGTCATCCCGTGGTCATCCGACGTCAGGACGTTCGTCACCAACGCGCTTTCGCCCGCCAAGCTCAAGGGCTTTGAAATTGATGAAGCGCGCAAGCGGGTGAAAATTTTGGTGGCGGAAGACCAGCTTTCGCTCGCCATCGGCAAGCGCGGCCAGAACGCGCGCCTGACGGCCAAGCTGACCGGCTGGGAGGTGGACATTGACGCCGAAGTTGTTGTCATCAAGGGCTTTGATGAAAAGGTCGCTGAAGCGGTTGAATTACTTGCTGCCATTCCGGGTGTTTCACGCGAACAGGCCGACGCGCTCGTGCATGCCGGTTTGACGCGGATCGAGGATTTGTTGGCGGCGGATGAAAGTGATTTGAGCAGCATTCCGCAAATCGGCGAAAAGGCGGCGGAAATTTTGAAAGCCGCGCACGCTGAAGCCGAAAATCGGAAGATTCAGCTTGGCGGAAATGATTCCGCCGCAGCGGTGGCCTGATGAAAGCCGCCGGGAAAATTTTTGGCCGGCATTGCGACCGGTGCGGTTTAGCGAAGATAAAAATTTATGCCCGTTCGGATTTACGACATCTCGAAGAAACTTGGCTTGGAGAACAAGGAAATTATCGCCAAAGCCAAGTCGCTGGGCATTGCCGCCGCCAGAGTCCCGTCCAGCTCGCTCGATAAAATCAGCGCCGAGTATCTCGAAGAGCAACTCTGCATAGACCACCCCGAGCTCGCCGCCAAACTCGCCCCGCCACCGCCGCCCGCGCCAAAAGCCGCGCCCAGCGAACCCATTGTCGTCATTAAAACGCCGCCGCCGGAACCGCCAAAACCGGAGGTCAAAGAAGAACCGCCGCCGGTCGTTGAAGCCCCCAAACCGGCTGGACCGAAGATTGGCGAAAAAGTCGGGTTCATTCAATTACCGACACGCCCGCCGCGCACTGGCGACAAAGCAGGTTCGGTCAAACTTCCGCCGTCGCGTCAAAGCACGCCGCAAAAAACGGAACCCAGACAAGCTCACCGTCCAACCGCCGGTCGTCAAACGGCGCCTCCATCGCGCGAAGCCGCCAAACCCGCCGCGCCGCAGGCCAAATTTGTCGCGCCCGCGACCGGCGAAATCATCGTCATCAAACCACCGATTGTCGTGCGCGAACTCGCCACGCAACTCAAGCAGAAGCCGTTCAAGATCATCGCCGATTTGATGGAACTGGGCGTTTTTGCCAACGTGAACCAGGCGATTGACGAAAAAATCGCCCAGCAGCTTTGCGCGAAATACGGTTTCCGGTTTGAAGTGGAAAAACGCGAGCGTGGCGGCGGGGTGGTTCACGCGCCGGTCAAAAAAGTTGAACTCGACGTCGAGGACAAACTGGAACAGCTCAAACCGCGCGCGCCGGTGGTCACCATCATGGGTCACGTTGACCACGGCAAAACGACGTTGCTCGATGTGATTCGCAAGTCAGACGTCGCTGCGGGTGAAGCCGGCGGCATCACGCAACACATCGGCGCTTATACGATTTCCGTACCGCACCCGGAACGCAAAAACGAAATGGCGCAAATCACCTTTCTCGACACGCCCGGCCACGCGGCGTTCAGCTCGATGCGCGCGCGCGGCGCGAACGTCACGGACATCGTCGTGCTCGTCGTCGCGGCGAACGATGGCGTCATGCCGCAAACGCTCGAAGCGCTCAGTCACGCGCGGGCCGCTAAAGTCCCGATTTTGGTCGCGGTCAACAAGTGCGATCATCCGAATGCGAACCCGATGCGGGTCCGCCAGCAGTTGCAGGACAAGGGGCTCGTGCCGGATGATTGGGGCGGCGACACGATTTTTGCGGATGTTTCCGCGCTCACCAAGCAGGGCGTGGACAAATTGCTGGAAATGATTTTGCTCCAGGCCGAGCTGCTTGAACTCAAGGCGAATCCCGACCGCCGCGCCAAGGGCAACGTCATTGAATCCGGCGTTGAGCCGGGCGGTCCGACGGCGACCGTGCTCGTGCGCAAAGGCACGTTGCGCGTCAGCGACATCATCCTGTGCGGCGAGTTTTACGGACGCGTCCGCGCGCTGATCAGCGAAGAGGGCCAGCGACTCAAGGAAGCCGGGCCATCGGTTGCGGTGAGAGTTCTTGGTTTAAACGGCGTGCCGGACGCGGGCCTGGAATTCAGCGTGGTGGAGGACGAAAAAGCCGCGCGAGAACTGGCCGAACAGCGCGCCCACGAAACCAAAGCGCAGGATTTGGAGAATCGCTCGAAGGTCACGCTTGAAAATTTGTTCGCTTCGCTGGCGGCAGCGCAGAGCAAGGCTCTCAAGATCGTCGTCAAAGCCGACACGCAAGGCTCGGTCGAGGCCATTGTCGAGGCGCTCAAGAAAATCGAGTCCGACAAGGTTTCACTCGAAATTCTTCACAGCGACGTCGGCACGATTACCGAAAACGACGTGGCTTTGGCGTCCGCGTCCGCCGCCGTCATTCTCGGTTTTCACGCGCGGTTGGACAGCACCGCCGCCGAAAAGGCGAAACATGAAGGCGTGCAGGTCAAGCTTTACGCGATCATTTACGAATTGATTGATCAGGTGAAGGAAGCGATGGCCGGATTGCTTGAACCGGACGTCAAGGAAAGCATCGTTGGCTCGGCGGAAGTGCGGCAGGTTTTTGAATTGTCCAAAGGCGTGCCGGTCGCCGGCTGCATGGTTTCGAGTGGCCGCATCGTCAAGGGCAAGGTCCGGGTGCGCCGGCGCAAGGATGTTATTTACGAAGGCATCGCGCAATCGCTCCGCCGTTTTCAGGACGAGGTCAACGAAGTGCGCGCCGGCATGGAATGCGGCATCCGCATCGAGGGCTACAGCGAAATCCAGGTTGGCGACGCTATCGAATGTTACACGACTGAGAAAGTCGCGGCAAAATTATGAAATGAACAAAACGAACGGAGTGTTGGAGTAATGAATGAAATGGCGCGTCCCATCTCCACCACTCCAATACTTCATCACTCCAATCTCCCATGCCATCCCTTCGACTCCAGCGCGTGCGCGAACTTTTGAAGCGCGAAATCGGCGAGGCCGTCCGCCGCGAATTTCACGTCAGCGAGGCCGGCCTGATCACGGTCAACGACGTGGACGTGGCCGGCGACCTCAAGTCGGCGACGGTTTTCATCAGCATCCTCGGCAATCCCGACCAGCAAAAGCGCGGCTTTCAATTGCTCAACGAGCATCGCGTGCGCATCCAGGGGTTCATCGGCCAAGCCGTCGTCCTGAAATACACGCCGAAGCTGAAATTTGCCTTTGACGACTCCATCGTGCGCGGCAACCGCGTGTTGCAAATCATGGAGGAATTGGAAAAATCCATGCCCGCCGACGACATTGAAGATTAAGTTGTGAAAAGTTATCCGAAAATCATTGATCGCATCCTCGAAGTCATCCGCGAAAGCAAAACCTTTTGCATCGTCGGCCACATCCGGCCCGACGGCGATTGCGTGGGTTCACAACTCGGCCTCACGCTGGCGCTCCAAAATGAAGGCAAAAAAGCCCTCTGCTGGAACGAAGATTCCCTTCCGCAAAAGTACAAATTTCTCAACGCCGCCGGACTGTTTCAAAAGCCGAAATCCGGCGGGAAATTCGACTGTGTCATCGCCACCGATTGCGCGAGCTTCGAGCGCCTGGGAAAGGTCGGCAAGTGCATCGCGCACCGGAAAGTTTTCATCAACATTGACCATCACGAAAGCAACACGCGCTATGCCGACGTGAACTGGGTCTCCGCGCGCGAGCCTTCCTGCGGCGAGTTGATTTACCGTCTGCTCAAAGTCGCGCGCTGGCCGATCACCAGGCCGATTGCCGATTGCCTGTTCACCGCCGTCTCGACGGACACCGGCTCGTTCCAATACTCCACGACGCGGCCCGGCACCTTTCACGCCGGCGCGGAACTCGTCACGCGCGGCGCGAATCTCGCGAAAATTTGCGACGAGGTTTACCAATCCTACCCGCTTTCGCGCGCGCGGCTGCTCAAACACATTTACAGCCGTTTTCATCTGACCCATGGCGACCGCATTGGGTGGTTTTGGCTCAAGAAAATTGATTTCGCCCGCACCGGTGCGGAAAGCGCGGACACCGAAGGACTTATTGACCACATCCGCGCCATCGAACCGGTCGTCGTCGCGTGCGTCTTTGAGGAGATCGAACCCGAATTGACCCGCATCAGCCTTCGCTCGAAAAGCGACAAGGTGAACGTGAACGAAATCGCCGCGCAATTTGACGGCGGCGGCCATCCGGCGGCGGCGGGCGCGCGCATTGCCGGCAAACCGCTGTCGGTTCAACGCCGTGTCATCGCCGCCATCAAGCTCGCGCTGGGTTCCACCAGATAATTTCTCATGCAAGAATTTTCCCCGCTCGACGGCGCCATCCTGATTGACAAACCCGCCGGCCCCACCTCGCACGACGTGGTGGACGCCATCCGCCGCAAGTTTGGCATCAAAAAAGTCGGCCATTGCGGCACGCTCGACCCCAATGCCACCGGCCTGCTCATCATCGTGCTCGGCCGCGGCACCAAGCTGTCCGAAAAATTGATGGGCGACGACAAGGTTTACGAAGGCACCATCAAATTCGGCGAGACAACGAACAGTTACGATTGCGATGGTGAAATTCTCGAAACAAAACTGGTTCCGCCGCTGACGTTGGAGCAATTGAACGAAGAAGCCGCCAAATTCATCGGCGACCTGATGCAGACGCCGCCGATGGTTTCGGCCATCAAAGTAAAAGGGGTGCCGCTTTACAAGCTCGCCCGTAAAGGCATCGAGGTGGTGCGCGAACCGCGGCTGGTTCACATCTACAATTGCCGTTTCACGAATTACGAGCCGCCGCTTGGCCAATTTAAAGTCGCCTGCACCAAAGGTACTTACGTTCGCAGCATCGCGCATGAACTCGGCCAGAAACTCGGCTGCGGCGCACACCTGGCTGCGCTCCGCCGCAGCGTTTCCGGCAAATTTGACGTGGCAAATGCGACGAGGCTGGACGACGTGTTGAAATTGACAACGGCGGAACTGGAGAAGAAGGTGATTCCGTTTTTGAAGCTGGCTGGGGGCGGCGGCTCGTAACCATGTGCTTCCGGCATCTTGCCGGAAGTTCTGACTTTGTTTGCCTTGAACCACACAAAAGATTTGATCTGCCGGCAAGATGCTGGCAGCACGTTGAAAACATGAACGTCATCCACGCCACAAACGAACTCAAGCCCGGCAGCCGCAAAGTCTGTCTGGCCATCGGCTTTTTTGACGGCGTCCATCTCGGCCATCAGCAAATCATCCGCCAGACCGTCGCCGACGCGCATCAGCACGACGCCATTGCGCTGGTGATTACGTTCGACCGGCATCCGAACGTTATTGTCGCGCCCGACCACGTGCCGCCGCTGATTTATTCGCTGCCGCAAAAATTGGGTGCGATTGAATCGCTCGGCGCGGACACGCTGTTGCTGATTCATTTCGACGAAAAATTCAGCGGTCAAACGGGCGAAAATTTCATTCGCGGTCTGGCGTACGACCTCGGAAAGATCCAAAGTCTCTGTGTCGGCGCGGATTTTGTTTTCGGCCACAAACGCAGCGGCAACGTCGCGTTGCTCAAAAAACTTGGCGGCGAACTCGGTTTCACCGTTCACGGACTGGCCGCTGTGTCGCTCGACCGTCAAATCGTCAGCAGCACGCGCATTCGCGAGGCCATTCGCTCCGGCAATCTCGACGCCGCGAGCCAGATGCTCGGACGCGCCTATTCGCTCGCCGGCAAAGTCGTCCGCGGCGATCAACTCGGCCAAAAGCTTGGCTTTCCAACCGCAAATTTGGACGTGACCGGATTGTTGCTTCCGCCCAACGGCGTTTATGCCGCGCATGTCAACGTTGGCGGAAAAAACTTTCACGCCGTGTTGAACATCGGTTGTCGTCCGACGGTTGCGTCCGGACCGTCGCGACTTCGCGTTGAGGCGCATTTGCTCGATTTCCACGGCGATCTTTACGGCCGGGAATTGGAAATTGGAATGGGCGGCAGGTTGCGCGACGAAAAAAAGTTTTCGTCGCTCAACGAACTCAAGGCGCAAATTTCCCGCGACGCGGCTAAAGCTGGGCGGTGCTTCTGATTTCGTAGCAGCCGACGTAAGGAGGCTCTAACTTTTCCGTTTAGAATGAGCCTCCTTACGTCGGCTCCTACATGAATTTTGGTTGAACACTCCGGCTGGATTTGCTGTCCATCTGTCTGTAAAATTTAAAAAACATGAACACAGGAATTTCTGCCATCAACGAAGCAGTCAAGGAAGCCGGCGCCTTCACGCGCCCGCTGTTTAATGAACTCGGCAAAGTCATCGTAGGACAAAATTACCTGGTCGAGCGGCTCGTCATCGGCCTGCTCGCCAACGGCCACGTCCTCCTCGAAGGCGTGCCCGGCCTGGCCAAGACCCTTTCCGTCAAGTCGCTCGCCAACTGCATCCACGTCAAATTCTCGCGCCTGCAATTCACGCCGGACATGCTGCCCGCCGACGTCATCGGCACGCAGATTTATAATCCGCAATCCGGCGGCTTCACCACGCGTAAAGGCCCCATCTTTGCCAACCTCATCCTGGCTGACGAAATCAACCGCGCGCCCGCCAAGGTGCAGAGCGCGCTGCTCGAAGCCATGCAGGAAAAGCAGGTCACCATCGGCGACCAGACGTTCAAGCTCGAAGAACCGTTCCTCGTGCTTGCCACACAGAATCCCATCGAGCACGAGGGCACGTATCCGCTGCCTGAAGCGCAGGTTGACCGCTTCATGCTCAAATTGAAAATCGGCTACCCATCGCGTGCCGAGGAACGGCAGATTCTCGACCTCATGGCGCGCACCAGCGGTACGCCCACCACGAGTGCCGTCGTCGAGTCGAAACAAATCCTCAAGGCGCGCGAAGTCATCAACGACATTTACGTGGACGACAAGGTGAAGGAATACATCGTGGACCTCGTCTGTGCCACGCGCGATCCCGACCACTACAAAATTGCGGTGAAGGACTTCATCCAGCTCGGCGCGTCGCCGCGCGCGACCATCAACCTGACGCTGGCGGCCAAGGCTTATGCGTTTCTCAAAGGCCGCGGTTACGTCACGCCGCAGGACGTGAAAAGCATCGGCATGGACGTGTTGCGCCACCGCGTGGCCATCACCTACGAAGCCGAAGCCGAGGAAAAAACCAGCGAGATCGTCATCCAGAAGATTTTTGATGAACTGCCTGTTCCATAAATGACACCAAGTCATCCACTTTACAAAGAACCTGCGGAAACTGAATTGGTCGTCGTGGGCAAGTATCGGCAAACGGGCCGTGAAGTTAAGCTGCGCACAGACGCTGCTGGGGCCTTGCTCAACTTAATGACTCAAGCTCGTGCCGCGGGCGTAGCGATTACTCCAATTTCTGGCCTTCGCACGATTGCGTATCAAGAATCGCTTTTCCGGAAAGCCGTGGCGAAATACGGTTCGGAAGATGTCGCCGTTCGTTGGGTAGCGCGTCCCGGACATTCGGAACATCACACTGGTTTGGTTGTGGACTTGGGAGACGAAGGCGATCCGACTTGCGATATTGAACCGCCCTTTGAGGAAACACGTGCGTTCTATTGGCTGCAAGCCAACGCGGCGCGTTTCGGCTTTGAATTATCTTTTCCACGCAACAATTCCCGCGGAGTGAATTACGAACCGTGGCACTGGCGTTTTGTCGGCCCGCCGGAGGCAAAACAAATTTTTCAAAAATGATTCCCCGGGAGATTCTCAAAAAAATCCGGCAGATCGAGATTCGCACGAACCGCATCGTGACCGAAACGCTCGCGGGCCAGTACCACAGCGTCTTCAAAGGGCAGGGGATGAACTTCGACGAGGTGCGCGAATACCAGCCCGGCGACGACGTGCGCGCCATTGACTGGAACGTCACTGCGCGGATGAACCATCCGTTCATCAAAAAATTCGTCGAGGAACGCGAATTGACTCTCATGCTGGTCGTGGATGTGAGCGGTTCCGGCTTGTTCGGCTCGCGCGCGCAATCCAAGCGTGAACTCGCCGCCGAGATTGCCTCGGTGTTGGCTTTCTCCGCCATCCGCAACAATGACAAGGTTGGCCTGTTGCTGTTTACCGACGAGGTGGAGAAGTTTATTCCGCCGCGCAAAGGCCGCAGCCACGTATTACGCGTCATCCGCGAAGTCTTGTTTTTTGAGCCGAAACGGCGCGGAACGGATTTGGTTCAAGCACTGGAATTCATGGGTCGTGTTTTGCCGCATCGGGCCATCGTAGTGGTCATTTCGGATTTTATCACGCCGACGCAACGTGCTTCCGGCATCCTGCCGGAAGGTCAAACTCAAATCAGTTCTGCCGGCAGGATGCCGGCAGCACGTTCACAAAACCCCTTGCCGTCGGAATTGCAAACCGCGTTGCGGATTGCGAATCGCAAGCATGATGTCGTTGCCGTGCAAATCACGGATCGTTACGAACTGGAATTGCCGAAGCTGGGCCGCTTGATTTTGGAAGACGCTGAAACGGGTAAAATCGTCGAAGTCAACACCGCACACGCAAGCAGCCGCGACGCCTTTGCGTTGCGGCAGGAAAAACAGCGCAACGACCTCGCGCGGCAGTTTCGCTCGTCGGGCGTGGACACCATTCAACTGCGCACGGACGAACCTTACTCGGCGGCCTTAGGCAAATTTTTCGAGAACCGGGAAAAGCGGAGGCTGCGAGGATGAGTCCAAAGTCCAAAGTCCAAAGTCCAAAGTCGGAATTATGGACTGCGCTGGCAGAGCGCAGCGGCGACAGCGCTTTGATGCGTGGCGAAAAGCGGCGTCGCGCTTCGCTTGCCGCCGCAGTCCAAATGACGCCAGTCGCTACGAATCTCAACGACATCCGCGACATCAAACCGCCGGTGGCAATCCCGAGCGGCTGGGAATGGCTGTGGTGGGTGTTTGCAGCACTGGCGATAATTGCATTGGCTATTTTCGCATGGAAACTGTGGCAGAAACATCGCTTGCAAATTCCGGTCGAGCCACCGGTGCCGGCCCACATTCGCGCAAAACAAAAATTGCAGGAGGCGCTGGCACTGATTACCCGGCCGGAACCGTTTTGCGTTTTGGTTTCCGACACGATTCGCACCTATCTCGAAGAACGATTTGATTTCCGCGCGCCGGAGCGGACGACCGAGGAATTTTTGCACGAGCTGCGGGGCACGGATTTGTTGTCGGCGGAACAAAAGGAAAAATTGGGCGAATTCTTGGAACGCTGCGACCTCGTGAAATTCGCCAAATACGAGCCGCGCGAACCGGAGTTGCGCGACCTTCATGGCTCCGCCTTGCGGTTAGTGGAGGAAACAATGCCTGCTATTACGCCAACTGAAAACGAACAGCCAATCAAACACGAACCACTCGTTTATCCAGTCAAAAGCAATTCAACGCCCCCAAAAGGCAAAATCTTGGCAATTATTGGAACTGCTCTTCAACTCGCGCCCTTCATCTGGGTGATTGCTTATCTCGTCACTCTTTTTCGCCTACTGAATCTTGCAAATAATCCACAACCCGTGGATTTGAATCATCCTTTTGAAGCCTTCAATGCAACGATGTCCAAAATGAATTCGATTTTAGGAGACGGAGCTGTTTTGTTGCTCATTGGGTTGCTTGTAGGCATCGTCGGATTGATCCTCTTGATTATAGCCCTAACCGTCTCACGTTATCGTGCCGAATGGTTTTTTTGGTTCTTGTTGATTTATGGTTTGATTCTTTGCGCTGGTTTCCCGATCGGCACAGCCTTTGGAATTTTTTTCCTCGTTTATTGCCTGACAAAACGACGTGAGTTTTTGAATCGGTCATGACCTTTGCGCATCCATACTTGCTTTTATTGCTGTTGCTGCTGCCGTTATTGGCGTGGCTGAAGGGCAGGCGCGGCCGGCCGCCGGCGTTTCTGTATTCGTCGGTGCGATTGGTGGAAGGATTGACGCGGGCACAGCGTTCGCGCGCCGGTGCATTTTTGGCGGCGCTGCGCTGGCTGTTGCTGGCGCTGTTCATTGTGGCGCTGGCACAACCACGTTTGATGAAAAGCGCAACCACGGTCAAGGCCAGCGGCGTGGACATCGTCGTCGCGCTCGATTTGTCGGGCAGCATGATTTCGGAGGATTTCGTTGTGCGCGGCGGGCGCGTGAATCGTTTCAACATGGCGCGTGCGGTTTTGAAACAGTTCATTGACCAGCGACCGAACGATCGCATCGGGCTGGTGGTCTTCGCGGTGCAGGCGTTCATCGCCACGCCCTTGACGCTCGACCATGATTTTTTGCAGGAAAATCTGGACCGGCTTGAAATTGGCACGATCAACGCCGATCAGACCGCCATTGGCGATGCGTTGAGCACGGCATTGAACCGGCTGCGCGAATTGAGGTCGAAAAGCAAAATTGTGATTTTGATGACCGACGGCCAGAACAACGCGGGCAAAGTGGACCCGCTCACGGCGGCGGAAGCGGCGCAGGCGCTCGGGGTAAAAGTCTATACCATCGGCATTGGGACGCGCGGCCTGGCGCCGATGCCGGTGTTTATGAATGGGCAAAAAGTCGGTTATCGGCAAATGCCGGTGGACATTGACGAGAACACGCTCCAAAAAATCGCGGACAAAACCGGCGGCAAATACTATCGCGCCGACAACGCGGAACGGTTCCAGCAAATTTACGCGGAAATTGACAAACTCGAAAAGACCGAGGCGATCATCAACAAATTCGCCCAATACCAGGAACTGTTTCCGTGGCTGGTTTCGTGCGGACTCGTGCTGCTGCTGGTCGAGGTGGCGCTCGGACAGACCGTGTTTCGGAGGCTGCCATGAAATTTACGATTTACGATTTACGATATACGAGCCGCGCACCGTGCATTGAAAGCGGGGCTGAAGCCACCGCACTCCAAACGCTGACGCGACTGCCTGGCATCCCCGAGATACGCGAAGCGTCTGGAGTGTGGCCGGTTTACCGCCGCTTTGTCCCCGGTTCAACGACGAAGTGACGAAACGAAAATGCGCTTTGAAAATCCAAATTTGCTCTGGTTGTTGCTGGTGGTTCCACCGGCGCTCTTCGCATTTTTCTGGTGGGCGGTGCGTACGCGGCAAAAAATGCTGGCGCAATTCATCGAGGCCCGGTTGTTGTCACAGTTGACGGTCGGAGTCTCGCCGGCACGGCAAAAAATCCGTTTTGCACTGGTGATTCTGGCCGTGGCATTTTTGATTTTGGCGCTGGCAAGGCCGCAACGCGGATTTGATTTGCAGGAAGTCGAGCAACGCGGATTGGACATCGTTGTGGCGGTGGACACTTCCAAAAGCATGCTGGCGACCGACATCGCGCCGAACCGCCTCACGCGTGCCAGACTCGCCGCTTTGGAATTGATGCAAAAAGCCGGCACGGACCGGATGGGGCTGGTCGCGTTCGCCGGGGACGCATTTTTGGAATGTCCGCTGACAATTGACAACACGGCGTTTCAACAGTGCGTGCAGGCGCTGGATGTGAATACGATTCCGCAGGGTGGCACGGCCATTGCCGCCGCCATAAAAACCGCGCTGACCGCGTTCAAGGAAGGCAACCATCACAAGGTGCTCGTGCTGTTCACCGACGGCGAGGACAACGACACCGGTGCGCTCGAAGCGGCGCAGGATGCGGCGAAGGCCGGCCTGAAAATTTTTACCGTCGGCATCGGCACGGAGAAGGGCGAACTGGTGCGCTTGGCCGAAGCGAACGGCAATTCGGATTATGTCCGCGACGAGCAGGGCAATGTCGTGAAGTCGCACCTTAACGAGGCATTGCTCCAGCAAATTGCCGGCGTGACGGGCGGTTTTTATCTGCCATTGCGCGGGGCCAACACGATAGACACGCTTTACGAACGCGGTCTGGCGCCGCTGCCAAAATCGGAAGGCAAGGAGCGGCTGGTGCGGCGTTATCACGAGCAATTTCACTGGCCGCTGGCGGCGGCGATTCTGCTGTTGCTGGCGGAAATGTTCCTGCCGGAGCGCCGGTCCCTGCCGCGCCGAAGCTTCCGAGCGAAGGCTGGTCCGACCCGGCGTGAGCCTAATGGCGGATTGAAACGAGCCGGGCCGGAGGCCGGCGTTCCGGTCGCAACGCTGGTGGCATTGCTGGGGTTGGCTGTTTGCGGAAACGCGTCCGCGTCGCCGTCGAGCGCGTTGCACGAATACAAATCGGGTAATTACACGAACGCCCTGCAGGAATTTGAGCGGCTCGCCCAGGTAAACACGAACGACTTGCGCCTGGTCTTCAACGCGGGCGCGGCGGCGTATCGCGGGACAAATTTTAACGCGGCGTTGAAAAACTTTCAGGCGGCGACGTTGTCGCCGGATTTGAAGCTGCAACAGCAGGCGCATTACAATTTGGGCAACACGCTGTATCGCCTGGGCGAACTTAAATTCGAGCCGGACACGGAAGGTTTGAACGCGCTGGAGGAAAGTTGGCAACAAGCGGTCAAGAGTTATGAGCACGCGGCTGAATTGAACACGAACGATACGGATGTTGCCTATAATCTGGCTTTCGTGAAGAAGCAGATTGGATTGATTGCCCAGCTTCGCGAGACGATGAGAAGAGCCAAGCAAGCGGCTGACGAGGCGGTCCGGCGCAATGAGTATCACCGCGCGTTGGAAATCATGGAAAGCATGAACAATCCGATTGCTGCGAAAAAATTCCAGGATTACACCAAAAAACTGAAGGACATTGATGCGATTGTCACTCCTCATCAGCCTTAGCCTGCTGCTGTTGTCATGGCAGACTGCTTGCGCGCAACTCGCGCCCGCCGATGATTTTTTTAACAGCGGCGCGCAATTCTACATTTCAAACAACATTGCCCAAGCCAAGGAGTCGGTGGCCAGCGGGCTAAAATTTTATCCGGGCGACACCAAGCTGAAAAAGCTGGAGGAATTGCTCAAACAACAGAGCCAGCAGCAGTCCCAGCAAAACCAACAATCGCAATCGCAACAGAATTCGGAACAGAATCAGAAGCAACAACAACAGCAGTCCGGGCAAAATCAGTCGCAGCAGAAACAGCAGCAACAACAAAATCAGCAGGCGCAAAATCAATCGAGCCAGCAGAATGACAAACAGCAGCAGAACCAGCAGCAGCAGAACCAATCCGGCCGGGAGAACAATCAGCGGCAATCGGAACCACAACCGGCGCAGTCATCCAGCGGTCAACAAAATAAAAAATCAGACGGGCAGAATGGTCAAACTCCGGCATCGGCAACCCAGGAAATGTCGCCAGAACAAGCGCAACGGTTGTTGGATGCCCAAAAGGGCGACGAGCAATTTCTCCAACTAAAACCCAAGAATCCGCCGGAAAGTCCAAATATACCAATAAAAGACTGGTAATCAGAATTACTAATCATCACAAATAGTTAATTTTCAATGTTTTAAAAGTTTGGTCCGGCGGCGATTTCTTCTTGAGTTTTGCCCAAAAGGGGCTATCCTGAAACCGCGTCGGTCTTCTGGTGTGGGCGCTCTCCCGAAGTTCAATGGGTGAGTGCACATTTTTATACAGAACCGGCGTAGGTCGTTTGGCAGAGAGCATTTGTGAGTTTTACTGAACCAAAATGAGCCGTAGCGGGTCTTAATTATAATTTATGCTGAAGCGAAAAAAAACGGCGCGGAGCAGCGGGGCGCGCAAACATCGAAGTGGCAGCCGACGAAGCGCCGGAGTGAAACCGGCGCCGAAGCGCCGGCGCTTTGTCATTTCCAGAGCGCGAAAGGACGCCTCGAAGCCGCAGAAAACCAGGCCGCATGCAACGGGCGCAATTATTTCCAAGGAAAAATTGCCGCCGAAAACGCCGCAGAACGGCCATGTAAACGCCGCGGCTTCGGCACCCGTTCAATCAACCGTGGATCTGACCGAGACGGTCCGGACGCTCCTGCATCTGGCGCAGGAGCATGGCTACATCACCTACGATGACGTCAATGACGTTTTGCCGGACAATCTCAGTCCCGAAGACCTTGACGCGCTGTTGACCAAGCTGCGGAGTCTCGACGTGGAAATCGTCATGGACCAGGCCGAGGCCGAACGCGCGGCCAAGCCGGCCGAGCCGGCACAGCCGGCGGAGGAGGACGAGGACGCGCGCCTGGAAATTCTCGACGATCCGGTCCGGATGTACATGAACCAGATGGGCAAGGTGCCTTTGCTCACGCGGGAACAGGAAGTCGAGATTTGCAAGCGCATCGAAGAAGCCGAGCTGGAGATGAAACGCATTGTGTACAGCCTCGGTTTCACCGCGAAGGAACACATTGCCATCGCGGAAAAATTATTGTCCGAGCCGCCGAAGGAACGCTTCGACCGTGTGATCGTGGACAAGAAAATCGCCAATCGCGAAGGCCATTTGCGCGAATTGCGCAAGCTCATCAAAAAGATCCACGCCTTCGATCAAAAGGTGGACGCGAAGTATTTCATGTGGCAGAAGGCTTTGCAAAAGGGCCGCAAGGAAAAATTGCAGCGCGAGTTGAAGAAATTCAGCTTCAAGTTGCAGGAAATCTTCACGAGATTTTTTTACAAACAAAAGGTCGTCGAGGAAATGATCGTCGTGGCCGGCAACGTCCACGAAAAATTCCAGGCCAGCCTGCGACACATCCAGGAACTCGAGGCGCTGCGCACGACCGCCGAGCGCCGCGCCACGATTGAGGCCGAACGCGTCAAAATCCAGACGCTCGAAAAATTTGTGCGGATGCCGCGCGACGTTTTTTTCAAGACGTTCAACGAATTGCGGGCCGCCGCCGACCGCGGATTGAAAGCCAAGACGCACATGGCCGAGGCCAACCTGCGCCTCGTCGTTTCCGTCGCCAAAAAATACACGAACCGCGGCCAGTCGTTCCTCGATTTGATCCAGGAAGGCAACATTGGTTTGATGAAGGGCGTCGAGAAATTCGAGTATCGCCGCGGCTACAAATTTTCCACCTATGCCATCTGGTGGATTCGCCAGGCCATCACGCGTTCGATTGCCGACCAGGCGCGCACCATCCGCATCCCGGTGCACATGATTGAAATCATGAACAAACTCTGGCGCGCGCAAAAGCAGCTCACGCAGGAACTGGGCCGCGAGCCGACGCCGGAGGAACTGGCTGACGAAATGCACATGCCGGTTTCGCGCATCCACGCGCTGCTCAAGATGGCGCAGCAACCCGTTTCGCTCCACGCGCCCGTCGGTGACGACGGTGACGTGAGCGTCGGCGATTTCATCGAGGACAAGACGGCTGAAAATCCGTCGGAAGTGACCAGCTACAGCCTGCTCCGTGAAAAATTGAGCGACGTGCTGACGACGTTGACCGAGCGCGAACGCAAAATTCTCGAAATGCGTTTCGGTTTGCTCGATGGCTACGAGCGCACGCTCGAAGAAATCGGCAAGATGTATAACGTCACGCGCGAGCGCATCCGCCAGATCGAAGCCAAGGCGCTGCGCAAATTGCGCCACCCGACGCGCGTGCGCCATCTGCAAGGGTTCCTCGAAATCGCCGAGCCGGCATAAGCGCAGGCTGAACACCGATAACTGAATCTGCTCCAACGGGGCAAAAACAATTGACCCGGGGTTGATCTCGCGAAGCGGGAACAGCCCCGGGTCAAATCATTTCGCCGGTTGAACTGCCACGACGTTCGCCGCGATTTTCCTGCACCCATCTTCTCCAAATTGCGGAGTGGGGGCGGCCGGGGGCGGGACGGCGCGGCCTGTGCTTGGACGCCGTGCGCCAGCACCGCCCGTAAGATAAGAACACATTGTGTGATCATAAAATGGCCGGCACGGGGTCTCGCGGGGTCCCCCGTGCCGGGGCCGCCCGTTGCCTTTTACCAGCGGCCAATTTTATGTCACACAATGTGTCTTATCTGAGCGAACCATCTGATTGCTTTTCTATTGAGCGGTAGGGCGCTTCCCGCACAGGCCGTGACGGCGCGACCCTGGCCGACATCACGGAGCACGTCGTCACCTGCGCGCGATTCGTAATTTACTTTTGAGCGACAGCGAACCAATTTTAACAGCGCAGCGACCGTAAAACTGTTCTGCCGGTGGTGGCGGCTCGGCGCGATGACCGGGAGAGACACCAAACTTAAATCGTCTCGTCTCTCCCGGACAGCGTGACGAACGACGCCACGGGCAGACTCATTTTGCCTTGGGGCGGAGCGGTCGCGGGCTGGCGCGCTGCCTGCCATTTGCCTTTCAGCAGGCAGCGTGACGGCTCGGGACCGCAGAGGGGGATGTTGCAAACCGAAATTGTCACTTTTCCAGGCCTTTCACTTTCATGTCCTGAAGTGCTTCAT